>JAKAJI010000323.1 GCA_021813825.1 Acidobacteriota bacterium
GATCAACTCCATCAGCCGCGCCAGGTCCCGCGGCGTCGACGTGTTCTCGTCCCCACGCCGCGCCGCCGCAATGTCCATCATGAACCGCCGCAGGTGCGTATCGCGCAGCCCCAGTTCCCGGATCAGGGCATTCACCCGCTCCATCCCCACCATGCGGATGCACTCGTTCGCCGCCGAATTGTCGCTCCATTGCATCATCGCTTCCACCAGTTCCCGCACCGTCAGCGTCACCGGCCCGTGCATCAGCTTTTCTTTGAGCGGCCCTTCGCTGTCGTCGCCGTTGCCCACCCAGGTCAGCCGGACCGGATCGCTGAACTTGAACCGTCCCGCCGCCGCGTCGCGAAACATCCCGATCATCACCGGAACCTTGATCGAACTCGCCGTCGGGAAAACCGTGTCGCCGTTCATCTCCAGCCGGTCCCCGTTCGTCAAATCGATCGCCGAAACCCCGAGAACCCCCGAGGACGCAGCGGCATACGCCGAAAGCCGCTCCAGCGCCTTCTGTTTCCAAAGCTGCCGCACCGCCGGTTGCGCGCAAAGGACCGCCGGGAGCATCAAACTGAGCCAAAGGAGACGCGACATGGGGAAATCATAGCGCGCAACCGGGAATTCTCTGGCATACTGGAGATGCCCTGGTTATTTTCCGCGAATCGCGCGGATGAGATTTCTCGGACCCACTCCCTCACGCCGGCTGAATGAAGCCGCCGGATTCGTGTATCTGGTCGCCGGCCTGCTGCTCGCGCTGGCGCTTGCTTCCTACCACCCCCTCGACCCCTCCTGGGACACCGCCTCGGCCGCCGTCCGCCCCCTCAACCTGATCGGCCGCGCCGGCGCCGTCATCGCCGACCTCTGCTACCAGCTCTTCGGCCTGGTCGCCGCGGTCCTTCCCTTCCTGCTCTGGGTCCTCGGATGGAAGTGGATGCGCTCGGAGGAAATCAGCGCGCCCGTCATCCGCGTCGCTGGCTCGGCAGCGCTCGTCATGAGCATCGCGGCCGGCCTCGACCTGACCATCTCCTGGCGTCCCTGGGGCGGCGCCATCTCCTGCGGCGGCCTCGCCGGAACCCTCGCCGGTGACTGGCTGGTCTCCCTCGCCAACCCGCTTGGAGCCGTCCTGCTGGCCTTCGCCACCGCCATCCTCTCGCTCTATCTCATTTCGAGCTTCTCCGTCTTGTCGCTCGAGCGCTGGTTCGCCGGCCCCATCCGGGCCTTCCACGCGATCGGCGCACGTTGGACAGCCTGGCGCGAACGCCGCCGCGCAGCAGCCAAGGAACGCGAAGCCCTCCGCCGTGCCAAACGCGAACAGGAGCGCGCCGAAAAACTCGAAACCAGAAAACGCCGCCGGGCCGAACGCGCGGCCCGCGCGCAGGAAGCCGCCGCCGCCGGCCCCTCCGCCGACACCCCGCCCTGGGAAGAACAGGCCCACATCCCGGAAACCGCCGGGGAACCCGAACCCGAGCCGGAAGAAGCCGCCGAAGAAATTCCGATTCACGTGCTCGAGGACTTGCGTCCTGTCGCCGCCGCGCCCCCACCACCCCCCGAGCCTCCGCCCGCTCCCATCCGCGCGCCCGAACCCCCTCCGTCGCGCCCGGCCGCCTACCAATTACCCTCGACGGACCTGCTAAACGAAGTCCCGGCGCGCAATCCGCACGACAGCGTAGAACTCAAGGAAATCGCCGCCCGCATCAAGTCGAAGTTCGAAGAGTTCAACGTCCTCGGCTCGGTGGTGCAGATCAATCCCGGCCCCGTCGTCACCACGTTCGAATACAAACCCGAAGCCGGCGTGAAGTACAGCAAGATCACCGCTCTCAGCGAGGATCTCTGCCTCGGCCTCCAGGCTGAATCGATCCTCATCGAGCGCATCCCCGGCAAGCCCACCGTCGGCATCGAAGTCCCCAACAGCCGCCGCGAACTCATCAGCCTCCGGCAAATTCTCGAAAGCGAGGAGTTCGATCAATCGGCCTCGAAGTTGACCATGTGCCTCGGCAAGGACATCAGCGGCCGCATCAAGGTCTCCGCGCTCGAGTCCATGCCCCACCTCCTCATCGCCGGTTCCACCGGCGCAGGCAAGAGCGTGATGCTCAACACGCTCATCATGTCGATCCTCTACAAGTCCACGCCCGACGACGTGCGCCTCATCCTGGTCGATCCCAAGCGCGTCGAACTCGGCATCTACGAAGGCATCCCGCACCTGCTCACCCCCGTCATCACCGACGCCAAAAAAGCCACCAACGCCCTGCGCAACGCCGTGCTCGAAATGGAGCGCCGCCTCAAACTGCTCGCCAGCGTCGGTGTCCGTAACCTCGAACAGTTCAACCGCAAAGTCCGCCAGATGCAGTCCCGCCCGCTCAGCCTGTTCGATGAGGAAAACACCGAGCCGGATCTCACCCCGCTGCCCAGCATCCTCATCCTGATCGACGAGTTGGCCGACCTCATGATGCTCGAACGCGCCAACGTTGAAGAGGCCGTCACGCGCCTGGCGCAGATGGCCCGCGCCGTCGGCATGCACCTCGTGCTCGCCACCCAGCGTCCCAGCGTCGACGTCATCACCGGCCTCATCAAGGCGAACTTCCCCTCCCGCATCAGCTTCCGCGTCGCTACCCGCGTCGATTCCCGCACCGTCCTCGACGTCATGGGCGCCGAGCACCTGCTCGGCAAGGGCGACATGCTCTTCCTTCCGCCCGGCTCCTCACGGCTCACCCGCGTCCACGGCGCCTTCGTCACCGAAGCCGAAATCACCGAAGTGGTCGAGTTCTGGAAAGCCCAAGCCCGGCCCGAATACGACCAGACCTTCCTGCAAGCCCCTCCCGCCGACGATGAGTCCGGCGACGACGACGAAGCCGAAGTCTTCGACGGCGAGCAGGATCCCATGTACCAGGACGCCGTCCGCGTCGTGCTCGAAATGGGCAAAGCCTCGACCTCAACGCTGCAGCGCCGCCTCCGCCTCGGCTACGGCCGCGCCGCCCGCATCCTCGACATGATGCACCGCGACGGCATCATCGGCCCGCCCGACGGCAGCAAACCCCGCGAAGTCCTCAAACGCCCCGATTGGCTCGAAGAAGTCGAAAGCGGCCTGAGGTAGACGCTGCGGGTGCGGCGCAGCCCGCGCGGCTGCCTTGTGCGCGGTCAAATCATTCATTCCCAGCACAGCGCCGTTCTTCACCCCCATCCGCCCTCGTACTGCTTTTTCATTAATTGGTGACGGGAGTCACCGAAAGGTGACGGCTTGCCTCCCGCCGCCGCCCGAGCGCGCGCCATGCCTCGCGCCGTCCTGTTCCCTTTCAACGAGTTGAACAACACCGTCCGAGCCGTTTGCATTTGGCGCAATCCTTGCCTGTTGTCCTCCTGTTCCGCAAAGACCAAAACGAAATGGGCGGGACGAAAAAGGAGATACCTCAATGCAAGATCTGAAGACCCTCGTTCTCGTCCTGGGAACCACTTTGGGAGCCGCAACGCTCTCGGCTCAGTCGAAGGCCGTCGCCGACATCCCCTTCGACTTCGTCGCTTCTACGGTGACGTTGCCGGCAGGCACATATGCCGTGCAGCCGGGGTTCAACCCCAGCGGTGCAATGACAATTGAAAACGTCCGGACCGGCGTCACCGTCACCGTGCTGACGCCCGCAAGCAATCTATCGCCCCGGCAGACTTCGTCACGCCAGGGAGTGATCCTCTTCCATCACTACGGCAACCAGTACTTCTTTTCGGAAATCTCGATGCCGGACGGTATGCACGGACGCGTGGTCCCCGGCAAGCTCGAGCGCGAACTCAAATCGCAGCAGGTCGACGCGAAACTGGCCGATGTCAGCCTTCCGTTGACCGCCTCCCGGTAACGAAACCCGCCCCCATTCGCCCGCCGGAGCTCCAGGGAGAACGCCTCCTTGGAGCTTCGGCCTGTGCGCCCCGCCCGGTCCGCAATTTGCTTCTATCGCAGGCCCAGGTGCCGCATCAGCCGGTACAGGTAATGCGGATGCACGCCCAACAACACCGCCGCCGCTCCATGGTCCCCGTTGGCATGGGCGAACGCCCGCGCGACAGCCTGCCGTTTGGCCTCCTCCACCGCGTCCTGTAACGGGAACGCCCGGCCCACGCCGGAGGGTTTGGCAATTTCGCGGATGCTCTCGGGCAGGTCTTCGAGTTGGATCATGTCTCCGGCGCCCAGCACCACCGCCCGCTCCATCGCATTCTCCAACTCGCGTATGTTGCCGGGCCAATCGTAATGCATCAGGTAAGCCTGCGCCTCGCGCGAAATGCCGCTGATCCGCCGGCCGCACTGCTCGCTGAACTTGGCCGCAAAATGCATCGCGAGCGGAAGAACATCCGTGGGCCGCTCCCGCAGCGCCGGCGTCTTGAGCACGATCACATTCAGCCGGTAGTAAAGATCCTGCCGGAACCGCCCGGCGCGCACCTCTTCCTCGAGATTCCGGTTCGTGGCCGCAATCAACCGGATATCCAGCGGGATCGGCCGCGTCCCGCCCACGCGTTCCATCTGCCGCTCTTGCAGTACCCGCAACAGCTTCGCCTGCAAGGGCAACGGCATCTCGCCGATTTCATCCAGGAACATCGTGCCGCCCTCGGCCAACTCCAGCCGCCCCTTCTTCAGGGTCACGGCGCCCGTGAAGGCGCCCTTCTCGTGTCCGAAAAGTTCGCTTTCAAGCAGCGTCTCCGCCAGCGCCGCGCAGTTCACCGCGACGAACGGTTCACCCGCACGGATGCTGTTGCGATGAATGGCGCGCGCCACCAGTTCTTTGCCCGTGCCGGTTTCGCCCATGATCAACACGGTCGAATTGGCCTGCGCCGCCCGCGCAATGTTCCGTTGCGACTCTCGCAACCGGTCGCTGCTGCCGATCATTTGATGGTCCGGGTGAAGCTCCGGCTCCAGGCGCGCTCGCTCCGCATCGAGCCAATCCTGGTGGTACACGTTCTCCATCGCCATCGAGGCCAGATCCGTCACGGCCGTCAGGATTTCAAGATCCGTTTCCCGGAAAGCATCGCCTTCGAGATAG
This sequence comes from Acidobacteriota bacterium, assembly GCA_021813825.1. Classification (GTDB taxonomy): domain Bacteria; phylum Acidobacteriota; class Terriglobia; order Bryobacterales; family Bryobacteraceae; genus JAJYKC01. The sequence goes on from JAKAJI010000323.1 coordinate 5,001, forward strand.
ATCACGCCGCAAGTGCGTTCCCGCACAACCATCGGCGCCGCCAGCAAGGCCAGCGGGGCGCTTCCTTCGCCGCCAGGCTCCCGCTCGGATGCATCCACCAGCAGCGCGCAGGCTTCGCGGAGAACCCGCTTCACAATATGCCGGTCTATGCTGGCCGGACGGCGAAGGCACGGCTCGGTGTCTTTTACCGAAACCGACGACGGCTCATCGAGGCTGTCTTCATAGAAGAGGATCGCCCCGCGGCTCGCCGGGATCGAATCGAGAATCAACGACAACAGGTGCTCTTCGAAAACCCGCCGGACTGAGGCGCAACGTCCCTTGTACATCGCCTGAAACGAGTGCAGCATGGCGCTGACTCGCAACAGCGTGCGCCGATCCCCGGCGTGCGAATGTTCCTCAGACGTTCCGCCTTCCACCGCGCCGGCAGCCTCGTCTCCGGCCAGGAACCGTAACGAAACCGCCCCAACCGTGATGCAATCGCTATCGGCAAGGGCCTGCTCTTGGACCGCACTCCCGTTCACGAGAGTCCCGGCGCCGCCGGCAAGATTGCGAATCAGAAAGCCGCCGGGCCCGCGCTCGATGACGCAGTGGGCGCCGGCAACCGAAGCGTCCGAAAGACACACATGGTTGTCCCGGCTGCGTCCGATGCGGAACTCCGAGTCCGTGATCGGATAGGACGCTCCCCCCGAATCACTGCCGATCAC
>JAKAJI010000324.1 GCA_021813825.1 Acidobacteriota bacterium
CGTAGCCTTCGACGGGAGAATCAATTTCAAGTTCCCGTTGGACGGCGCCGGAGTCGCGAAGGCGGGCGATATCCCGCTCGGGGACCTCGAACTGGCGGAGGCGGGCCTCGGCGGCGGCGATGAGGCTTTTGGCACCGGAAGAAACGCCTTCGACGGTGCTGCCGAGGAGCAGACCGCCGTTCTGGCGGGCGAGTAAGTACTCCTGTTCGGTAGTTACTAAGTCGGGGCTGTAGACGGTAAGCAGAGGCTGGCCCTTGTGGACACGCTGATAGGTGGAGTTGACGAAGACTTTCCGCACCCAGCCGGCGAAGCGGACCTGGACATCGGCGAGGCGGGTTTCGTCGGCTTCGATGTTGCCGGTGGTGCGGATTTCGTCCTGGACATTGCGAAGGGCGACTTCACCGGTGGTGACGCCGATGGTTTGGATGCGCTGGGGAGTGAGGTCGACCGGGGCGAGCGAGGGTTCGGGCTGGGCGACGGGCTGGGCGACCGGAGGCGGAGGGGTGGGCTGGGGCCGCGGCAGGCGATCCCGCCACAACAGGTAGGCGAGGGAGGCCGCCAGAGAGATGGCAAGGGCGGCGGTGAGGAGAAACGGGGTTCGGTATCGTTCCATTGGGCTCTCCATGGTTAGTGAATGGGGTTAGTGAATGGCTGCGCCGGTCCATTGTTCGATCCGGGCGAGGGAGGTTTCGCGATCGGCGACGAGTTTCCAGAACTCTTCGTCGAAGTTGACGACGTCACGGAAGGAGTTGAGCAAGGTTTGGAAGTCCTCGCGGTTGGTTTCGTAGGCGGCGAGGCCGGCGCGGTAGGCGGCCATCGCCTGGGGCATCAGTCCCTGACTGTAAATTTTGAGAACGCGCTCGGTGGTCTGGGCGGAGATGAGTTCGCTCCGCACATTGAACGAGGTGGTTTGGACCTGGCTTTCGTATTGCTGTTTGGACTGGTGGAGCTCGTCGACGGCCTGGCTCATTTCCGGGTCGAGCTTGCGTTTCCGGTAGATGGGCAGCCTGGCGCCGACGGTGAGCATGTAATAGTCGCGGTAGCCGGGGCCGGTGGACTGCCACATGTACTGGACGTTGAAGTCGGGATAACGGTCCTTCCGGGCGAGTTCGACCTGGAGGCTCTGGCGGTTTACCATGTCGCGGCGGGCGGTTACTTCGGGATTATCCTGGCGGATGCGATCGAGTAACTGATCCTCGGTGAGAGTAAGTGTGGTTTGGGTGAGCGGCACGGTGACGATGGGTGGCGTGTTGCCCTGGCGGTTGAGTAACTGGCGGAGGCGTGCCTGTTCGGTGCCTTCGATCATGTTATGGTGTTCCATTTCGCGGAGGATGCGGGTTTTCTCGAGTTGGGCCTTTAGGAGGTCCTGCTGGCTTCCCTGCCCCACGCGGTAGCGTGCTTCGACGATCTTTTCGATTTCGCCTAGGAGGTCTTCATCGCGCATGAGGAGGCCCATGGTGCGCTGGACGTAAGCGATCTGGTAGTAAGATTCCTTGACCTGTTCGAAGACGGCGCGGCGTACGGTTTCCAGCTGGTGGCGGGCGACGGAGGCTTCGGTGCGCGCGGCTTCGCCGCGGAGTTTGAGTTTGCCGGGGTAGGGGAGGTCCTGGGAGATGCCGAAGCCGATGTAGGCCATGTCGCTGTTGGTGATGCCGGCGAAGGGGCGGGGGCTTCCGACGGCGAACTGCTGGACGGTGACTTCGGGATCGGGGGGCGTGGCGGCCTGGGAGGGGAGTTGCTCGGCGGCCTGCCAGGCGCGGCGGGCGGCTAGGATGCCGGGGTTGTTCGCGGCGGCCTCGGCGAGTAACTTGTCGAGAGGCGTTGGCGCTTCGGCGGCGTGGAGAGCAGGGAGAAGCAGGACGAAGACGGCGAGACGGGATTTCATTGGCCGGCCTCCGCGTACAGGCGGTCCCAGAGTTTTTCGTAGATGGCCCGGTTGAGAGGGGCTTTCAGATCGAAGGCGACGATTTCGCGGTAGCCGGTGAGACGGAGTTCGTAGGGATTGGGGTTGGCGAGGGTTTGGAGGTCGGCCCAACGCCAACTGCCGCTGTGGCGGCCATCGGTGGAAACAAAGTCGATGCCGTCCGTTTTGAGACGGAGGACGCCATTGCTGCCTCCGAAGCGGGCGCGGCGGTGGGCGGGGATGACGGCGAGGGCGGAGGAGGAGGGTTCGGGCACGGCGTCCCGAACGGGCTTTCCGATGTGGGCGGTAAGTTGGCGCGCTACGTCCGGGGGCATGGGCTGTGAGAGGCGGAAGTGGTAAGACCGCTGGCCGGGAGTATTCCAGCGACGGTTTTCGTAGGTGCCGACGACCAACTCCTTGGTTGTGAGATCAAGGGTGCGGATCTGCTGGTACGGCCAGTCGATGGCGCCGCGGCCGGTGTGGAATGCGACGCCCTGATCGTCCACGACGAGGGTGCCGCGGACGCCGGGCTCTAAGGTTCGTTCCCATTTTGCGCTGGTTTGCCAGGCGGCGGAGGCGGTGAGACACACTCCGGCCCAGAGTACAGTTACACTTATCCAATTCATACGAATCTCCCGACTAAGTCATGCCGCGGCTATGGCGCGACGAGCCAGCGAGCGGAGGAGCCCGCCCGCAAAACGACTTACGATGACGGGGAGACTAGATGCGGAGAGGACACACTAACGCCGCGGCGCCGGGTGGTTGTCCGGTGAGAGAGCCGGCGGCGGCGAACCATGCCCGGGAGGCGCCGGGCAAGTACGAGGCCGGCGTGTTGACCGCGACGGCCAGAGGCGTCACGACAGGGGCGGGGCGAACAAGCGAGACTTTTTCCCGGTCGTGCAGGGCTTTTGGCGTGGTTTGCGGGGAAACCTGGGAGCAGGGGCTGGTTTTCTGCGGTGCGCAGTGGCCCATGCGGCAGCAGGCGCGCATTTGCGCGGGAGTTACCCCGGCGGCGAAGCAGCCGGCGGAGCTTGTGAGAAAGAGAGACACGACGGCGAGAGCTACACATAGACGCCGCGCGATCATAACTTCACGATGGCAGACGGGTAGAGCGGTTGTCAATAGGAGAGTTACAGTACCCGCTCTTCAAAGCGTGCGGCGCAGAGGCGGACGGTGTCTTCGGCGGGTTTGCGCCAGAGGGATTCGTTGAAGATTTCGACTTCGATGGGGCCGGTGTAGCCGGCCGAGTCGACGGCGGCGCGGATGCGGCGAAGTTCGATGGAGCCGTCACCCATCATGCCGCGGCTCATGAGGGGGTCGGCGAGGAGGGGGATCCAGTCGGAAACATGGAAGCCGGCAATCCTGCCGCGGGCGCGCTCGATGAGTGAGTAAAGATTCGGGTCCCACCAGACGTGGTAGGCGTCGATGACGACGCCGACTTCGGGGCCGAAGGGTTCGGCCATTTTGAGGGACTGTTCGAGGGTGACGACGACGGAGCGGGAGGCGGCGAACATGGGGTGGAGGGGTTCTATGCCGAGTTGGACGCCAGCCGAGCGGGCGATGGGAGCGAGGATGGCAATACCGTCTTCGACCATGCGGCGGGCGCCGTCGAGGTCGCGATCAGGCGCGGGTCCGCAGACGAGGACGAGGACCGGAGCGCCGAGGGTGGCGGCTTCTTCGATGGCGCGGCGGTTGTCGTCGATGCGTTCGCTGCGTTCGGCGGCTGTTGCGGCGGGGAACATGCCGCCGCGGCAAAGGCTGGAGATTTTGAGGCCGGCTTCGCGGATGAGGCGCGCGTCTTCGGCGGGCTTTGCGCTGAGTTTGTGACGCCAGGGAGCGATCCATTCGACGCCGTGTTTGACGCAGGCATTGACGGCTTCGGCGAGCGAGGCGTGGCCGGAGGTGATCTGGTTGAAGCTGAGACGGCTCATGCGAAACCTCCTAAGTCGAGCAGGGGCTTCATGCGGCGGGCAGCGAGCGAGGGGTCGCGGAGGAGGCCGGCGTTTGAGGCGAGGATGAGCAGGTCAGAAAGATGGAGGAGGGAGCGGGCGCCTTCCTGGCCGCCGAGCATGCGGAAGTGGTTCTGGTGGCCGTTCAAGTAGGCGAGGAAGACGACGCCGGTTTTGTAGGCGTAAGTGGGGGCGCGGAAGATGTGGCGGGAGAGCGGGACGGTGGGAGCGAGTAACTCGTGGTACTTAGTAACATTGCCGGCGTCGAAGGCGCGGAGGGCGGCGGCGGCGACGGGGGCGATGGCGTCGAAGATGCCGAGGAGGGCGTGGCTGTAGCCTTGATCGTCGCCGGCGATGAGTTCGTCGTAGTGGAAGTCATCGCCGGTGTACATACGGACGCCGGCAGGGAGGCGGCGGCGCATTTCGATTTCGCGGTTTTTGTCGAGGAGGGAGATCTTGATGCCGTCGACCTTGTTGGCGTGTTCGGCGATGATGGCGAGGCAGGTGGACATGGCCTGGTCGATGTTCGAGGAGCCCCAGTAGCCGGCGAGCTGGGGATCGAACCTTTCGCCGAGCCAATGGAGGATGACGGGGCGGGAGGACTGGCCGAGGATGCGACTGTAGACGCGGGCGTAATCTTCGGGGCCACGGGCGCAGGCGGCGAGCGCGCGGCTGGCCATGACGATGGCCTGCGAGCCGGCGGTTTCGGTGACGGCGAGTTGTTCCTCGTAGGCGGCGATGACGGAGTCGATGGCGGCGCCGGGTGAGAGTTGGTCGGTTCCGACGCCGCAGGCGATGCGGCCGTTGCAGGATTTCGCTTCGGCGGAGGCGCGGACGATTAACTCGCGGGCGTTGTCCCAACTGAGCCCGCCGCCGCGCTGGGCGGTGTCCATGGCTTCGGCGACGGCGAAGCCGAGCGACCATAAGTAACGGCGGTAGGCAAGGGTGGTGTCCCAATCGATGACCGGGGCGAGGGCGGGTTCGTATTCGGCGAGAGCATCGACGGTGACGTGGGCGGCGGCGAAGGCGATGCGTTTTTCAAATGGGGCGCCGCGAGGGTCGAAGGAAGAGGCGGCGCGGAGTTCGATGCGGCGGCGGGCGCCGTTGATTGCGGGCAGGTCGATGGTTACGCTCATTGGTTCAGGTGTCCTTCAAGCGAAGGCACATCGACCCAGCGGCGTTCCTGCCAGGAGCGCAGGGCGAGTTCGGCGAGTTGAACCCCCTTGGCGCCTTCGAGCAGGGTATGAGAGAACGGAGCGTCTTCGGCGACGTGGCGGAGGAACATCTCCCACTGGACTTTGAAGGCGTTGTCGAAGTCCTGGTTGGCGGGGACGTCTTCCCAGCCGGCGCGATAGTCGATGGTGGCGGGGAGATCGGGGTTCCAGACGGGCTTGGGCGTGAAGGAGCGGTGCTGGACTTTGCAGTCGCGTAGGCCGGCGACGGCGGTTCCGTGGGTGCCGTCGACTTGCATGACGAATAAGTCGTCCCGGTAGACGCGGAAGGCCCAGGAGGCGTTCAACTGGACGGTGATGCCATCTCCGATTTCGAAGATGCCGTAGGAGGCGTCGTCGGCGGTGCAGCGGTAGGGGCGGCCTTGTTCGTCGGCGCGTTGCGGGATGTGAGTGGCGGCGTGGCAGAGGAGCGATTTTACCGGTCCGAAGAGGCCTTCGAGCACATACTGCCAGTGGGCGTACATGTCGAGGACGATGCCGCCGCCATCTTCGGCGCGGTAGTTCCAGCTTGGGCGCTGGGCAGGCTGCCAGTCGCCTTCGAAGACCCAGTAGCCGAAC
>JAKAJI010000325.1 GCA_021813825.1 Acidobacteriota bacterium
CCGGTGGCCACGGCTTCGAGCGGGCCGGAAATTCTGGTGCTTCCGGCCTTCGACGACGAAGAATAGACGGTTGAAATCATCGCCGGTTGCGCGTAGACTGGCTCCAACACCAAGGATGGAGGGATCCGATGGTAAAGGAGCTGGTTGTGGCGGGTGGGCTCGCATTCGGGGCGGGGGGAGCAGCAGTGGCAGGGACGCCGGCGAGGATCGACTTCGGGCGGGACGTTCAGCCGATTTTCAAGACCTACTGCTATCGATGCCACGGGCCATCGCAGCAGATGGGCGCATTCCGGCTGGACCGGCGGAAGGACGCGATGCGGGGCGGGACCGATGTCGTGATCGCACCTGGGGCGAGCGAGGGCAGCCGGCTATACCAGCGGCTGATTGGGAGCGAGTACGGTCCGAAGATGCCGATGACGGGCGCACTTACTCCGGCGCAGATCGAAATTATTAAGGAGTGGATCGACCAGGGGGCGGTGTGGCCGGACGAGTTTGCGGGGGAAAGGCCGGCGCCACCGCCGAATCCGGAGGCCGTGCGAGTGATGGCGGCGATCCGGAGTGGGGATGATGCGGAGTTCCGGCGGATGGTGGAGGCTGATCCAAAGATCGGGAATTTGCGGGGCGCGGGCGGGACGACGACGCTGATGTACGCGGTGCTGTACGGGAACGCCGGGATGGTTGGGAGACTTCTTGCGGGCGGGGCGGATCCGAACCTTGCGAATGATGAAGGCGCGACGGCGCTGATGTGGGCGGCCTACGACGCGGAGAAGGCGAAGGTTCTGCTTGCCCACGGCGCGCAGGTGAACGCGCGTTCGAGGGGGAACCGGACGGCGCTGCTGGTGGCTTGTGGCAGGTACGGGAATGCGGCGGTGGTGAGGCTGTTGCTCGCGGGCGGCGCCGATGTTTCTGTCCATTCGCCGAGTTTTGGCCCGGACATGACGGCATTGAGCGAAGCCGCCTACGTGGGTGACGCGGATATTATGAAGTTGCTGCTGGAGCATCGGGCGGATGCGAAAGCGTTGGGCGGTGCCGCTTTGTACTTTGCCGTTGCGTCTGGTTGCAAGGAGTGCACGGACCTGCTGGTGAGCCGCGTGGGCAAGGACGAATTGAGCGGCGCGGCCGTGGCGAATGCGCCGCCGTTGGGCGACGCGCGGCCGGTGGCAATGCTGGTTGCCGATGGCGCGGACCCGAGCGCGAAAGATTCGGACGGGCACTCCCTGTTGATGCTGGCCGCGGCTTCGGAGAACGTTGCGCCGCCGTTGATTGAAGAACTGGTCCGGCGCGGGGCGGAGGTAAACACGAAAGATCCGCAGGGGCACACGGCGCTGGACTTTGCCCGGAGACGCGGCACGGACGCGGTGGCGGAAGCGCTGCTTCACGCGGGGGCGCAGCCGGGGAATCCGTTCGCGGCCGAGAAGGTGACACCCGCGCCGGCGCAAACCGTGCGCGCCGCGGTGGAACGGAGCCTTCCACTGCTTCAGGCGAATGATGTCGCGTTTCTGAAGAAGTCCGGCTGCGTTTCCTGCCACCAGGACACGCTGACGGAAATGACGGTGGCGGCGGCGCGGGAGAACGGATTCGCGTGGAGCCGCGAGAGCGAGCGGTTCCACGTGAGTACGATCGCGAAATATATCGATGGGTGGCGGGACCGGGTGCTGTTGGGCGTGGGGATTCCAGGGGACTCGGACACGATGAGCTATATTCTGCTCGACCTGGCCGCGGCGAAATTTCCACCGAATGATTCGACGGATGCGATCGCGCGCTTTCTCGAAAATCACCAGCAGGCCGATGGGCACTGGTGGATCGATGCGCACCGGCCGCCGATCGAGGCGAGCGATTTTGAAGTTACGGCAGCTTCGATGCGCGCGATTCAGGTTTACGGGCGGAGGGACAAGGGGAGCGAAAGCTCGGTGCGGCGCGCGGGGTGGTGGCTGGCAGAAGCACGACCGGTGACTACCGACGACCGGGCGTTTCAACTGCTGGGAATCGGATGGGCGGGCGCGGATCAGGCGGCGATCCGGCGGGCGGCGGCGGGGTTGCTTGCGTTACAGCGAGCGGACGGGGGGTGGGCGCAGTTGCCGTCGATGGGCAGCGATGCGTACGCGACGGGGGAAACGCTGGTGGCGTTGAAGGAGTCCGGGGCGGTTGCGGCAACGGATGCGGCGTATCAGCGTGGCGTGAGGTTCCTGCTCGAAACGCAGTTAGCCGATGGGTCGTGGTACGTGCATTCGCACGCGCTGCGGATTCAGCCTTATTTTGAGAGCGGCTTTCCGCACGGGAGGGACCAGTTCGTTTCGGCTGCCGCTACGAATTGGGCGACGCACGCGCTGGTGCTGGCGGGGCAGTAGGGGGAGCCGGAGCCGGGAACAAGAAGCCGGATGGCAGGAGCGAGGAGGGGCTTGGGGTGACCGCTGTCCGACGTTGTTTTACAGGCTGTCCAATAGGGCTCCGTGCTTGCCCTGGTCCTGCGCCTTCATGATGGACTTGCCGAGTTGCCGGGGCTTGTAACGTATACCCATGGTGGTTCCGGATCGAAACCACTCCGCGTACGTGTTGGTGGACTCGGGGAACCAGAAGAGTCGCTCGTGTTCGCCCGTGCAGTGCGCGCCGCCGGCGACATAGGTGTAGAGCGCGTATGCTTTTTTTTTTGTTCGAGGCGCGAGATGAATATACCGTCCCGCGAGTAAGTGGCCAGTCGCGGCTCCGATGCTTCCGGATTCGTCTCAGTGCTGTAGTGAAGTAATAGGCGAAATGACATCTAGAGAGAGCATGAGATGTCATCATTGTCGTAAATGTGCCGGGGAGGGTGTGGCGGGCGCTGAAGTCGCCGAATGTCCGGCCGTATTTTGCGGGGCAGTCCATCTCGCTGACTGGCACGTGGATGACGCGGCAGGCTAGTGGACCGGCTGACCCATTCGGCGCTGCTGTTGGGGGTGGTGAGCTTCGCGGGGCAGATCGTCTCGTTTTTTGCTGGCGCCGTTGGCGGGGGTTTGGTTGGAGCGGCTACCGCGGCGGCGGCTCGTGATAGGGACGCAAGTGGCGTCGGCCGTGCAATCGCTGGCGCTGGCGGAGCTGACGCTGGCGTGCGTTATCACACTCGACGAAATCATTGCGCTGGCGGTTCTGCAGGGTTTGATCCCTGCGTTCGATATGCCGGGGCGGCAGTCGTTTCTGGTGGGGATGGTGGAGGAGCGGGCCGAGCTTCAAAATGCGATCGCGATCAACTCTTCGACGGCGAACGGCGCGCCGTTGGTGGGCCCGGCGATCGAGGGGGTGATCGTGGCGGCGTTCAGGGAGGGCTGGTGCTTCTTGATCGACGGTATCAGTTACTTTGCCGTGATTGCGAGCCTGCTGCGGACGCGGATCCGGCGGCCGGGGACGGGGCAGGAGGGGAGGCGGCAAGGCGCGGGCGGACTGTTCGAGCAGATGCGGGAGGGTTGGGATTATGTGCGCGGGTTTCAACCGATACGGACGGCGCTGCTGCTGTTCTCGCTGGTGAGCCTGATCGGTTATCCGTATCTGTTGTTGATGCCGGTGTGCGCGGCGCAGGTGCTGCACGGGAAGGCGGCGACGCTTGGGTGGCTGTCGGGAGCGACGGGTGTCGGGGCGCTGTCCTCGGGGATTTCGTCTACTCTGCGAGAGTCCGTGATGGGGCTGACGAGGATGCTGCAGGTAGTGGCGGCGATGCAGGGCGGGGCGCTGGTTGTTTTCGGATTGTCGGAATCGTTCTGGCTGTCGCTGGGGCTGATGGTTGTGGCGGGGTTCGGCCTGATGCGATCGGCGGCGGGGGCGAACACGGCGGTGCAGTCGCTTGTGACGGAAGACAAGCGCGCGGGTGATGAGCTATTACACGATGGCGTTTTTCGGCGCGGCGCCTTTGGGCAGTTTGATAGCGGGGTGGTGGCGCACGACATCGGGGCCACGGATACGGTTATCATTTCCGGTGTCCGGTGCTTGGCCGGAGCGCTGCGGTTTACTACGCATCTGAGCGGTCTGAACCGGATGGTGCGGCCGATTTACCGGGAGTTGAGACGGGAGCCCGGGTAAGGAGGGGAAACGTGGCGGCTACGAGAAGAGAGCTTCTGAGCATGGTTGGCGCCGGCGCGGGGTGGCTTGCGGCGGGGGCTTTGCGTGCGTTTCCGCTGGGGCTGCCGCCGGGTCTGCAGCTTTGGAGCGTGCGGGAGGATCTGGCTCGCGATGAGGAGGGAACGCTGCGGGAGGTGGCCAAGATCGGGTATCGGGATCTGGAGCATTACCAGATGCCGCGCTTCCCGGCCGCTTTCCGGAAGCGGTGCGAGGGCGCGGGGTTGAAGTTAGTCAGTTCGCACTTCGATATGCCGATGGAGGAGTTCGGCAGCGCAAAGACGATCGACGGCGCGCGCGAGATGGGCCTCGGGTACATGGTAGTGGTGTTTCCCACGATGCGGTCTTTGCGGGGCGTGGACATCGAGCGCATGGACTTCCACAAGGTGAGCGCGATGTACGAGAAGATATCGCTCGACGATTACAAGTGGAACGCGGAGCAGTTGAATGCGCTGGGCGAGCGGGTGAAGAAGGCGGGGATGCAGCTTGGCTATCACAATCATGCGATCGACCTGAAGCCGCTTGCCGGCGGCGCGCGGGGGCTGGACACGCTCATAAGTGAGACGGACCCGAACTTAGTGGTGTTCGAGATGGACTGCGGGCACGTGATTCACGCGGGCCAGGATCCGATCGCGTATCTGCGGAAGTATCCGGCCCGAATCCGGATGATTCATGTGAAGGACCTGATGGCGGGTTACTCGATCTCGACGACGCTCGATACGGAGGACAAGGACACGGACGCGGAGATCGGCGCGGGGGTGATCGACTGGAAACGGCTGTTCGAAGCGGCGCGGGCGGCGGAGGTGAAGCATTGGTTTGTGGAGCACGAGGGGAAGATGGCCCATTCGCCGATGGAGAGTATCGCGATTTCGTACAAGTACCTGCAGCAGATGTGAGGCGGCGGGATGCGCGACGATACGGGAAGAGGAGAGAACCAGAATGGCTGCGAAGAAACTGTTGATGCTGGTTGGCGATTATGTCGAAGACTACGAGGTGATGACGCCGTTTCAGGCGCTGCGGATGGTGGGCCACACGGTTCACGCGGTTTGCCCGAACAAGAAGGCGGGGGAGACGGTAAGAACCTCGATCCACGATTTCGAGGGCGATCAGACGTACAGCGAAAAGCCGGGGCATAACTTCGCGCTGAACGCGACGTTCGATGAAATCCGGCCGGAGGATTACGACGCACTGGTGATTCCGGGCGGGCGCGCGCCGGAGTACCTGCGAATGTACCCGCGGGTACTGGAGGTGACGCGGCATTTCGCGAATGCGGGGAAGCCGATAGCGGCGATTTGCCATGGGGCGCAGATTCTGGCTGCGGCGGGCGTGCTGGGAGGGAAGGCGTGTAGTTGCTATCCGCCGGTGAGTCCGGAGGTTGGGCTGGCGGGCGGGAAGTACCAGGACATTGCGATGGATCAGGCCTACACGGACGGGAACCTGGTGACGGCGCCGGCGTGGCCTGCGCAGGCGGCGTGGCTGGCGCAATTCTTACGGGTGCTGGGGACGCGCATCGAGCCCTGATGGGCGGCCGCTTGA
>JAKAJI010000326.1 GCA_021813825.1 Acidobacteriota bacterium
GAAAATGTCGGACCGGGGATCGGCATCGCGGCCTCGAACCTGCTCCGGCGACATGTAACCGGCGGTTCCCATAATGGCTCCCGGTTCGGTGTGGACCGTCACCGTTTCGGCCGCTACCGCCGACATCGGCGTTGCGTTCACCTTTGCCAGACCAAAATCCAGGATCTTGATGCGTCCGTCGCGGGTGAGAAAGATGTTGTCGGGTTTCAGATCCCGGTGGACGATGCCCGCTGCGTGCGCCGCGGCCAAACCGTTCGCGGTTTGAATCGCGTAGTCGAGGACCTTGCGCAGAGCGAAGGAGCCGCGCAGCGGTTCGCCATCGATCAACTCCGTGACAAGGTACAAGACGCCGTTCTGTTCTCCGACATCGTGGATGGCGATGATGTTGGGGTGATTGAGGGCGGCTATGGCGCGCGCTTCCGCCTCAAACCGGTGGCGGCGGGCCGGATCGGCGGCGACGTCTTCGGGCAGGATCTTCAGGGCGACTTCCCGTTTCAGTCTCGTATCGCGAACCCGGTACACCTCGCCCATGCCGCCCGCCCCGATCAGGGTGAGGATTTCGTACGGACCGAAGCGGGTTCCGGCAGTGTGAGGCATGGCGGCTTCGAACAATTTTACTCTTTGGATGGGTTTTCGCCATCCGGTTTGCTGTCCGGTCACAAAGAAGGTATCGTGTGGTCATGGGGATGAGCGATATGCCGGACCCGAAATACGAGTCGGCCAAACGGTCGGTGCAGGCCCTCGGACCTGCCGATCAGTTGCGTCTCATTGCCGAACTCGCCGCGAGTTTACGCGATGAGGTCGAGGGCAAACCGCGAAGGAGCCTGCTGGAACTCCAAGGACTGGGCAAGTCGCTCTGGCAGGGCGTCGACGTCGATGAATACCTGCGCCGGGAACGTGCCTCGTCGAATGGATAGCGGCGCTACGCGGCACGACCGTCGGCTTGGACACCGGTCCGCTGATCTCCTACATCGAGGAACATCCGGCATACCTACCGAAGATCAAGCCGTTCTTTGAGGCTGCGGCGAGGGGCGACTTCCGGATTGTGACGTCGTTCATCACTCTGGTGGAGGTGCTGATCCACCCGCTGCGCGAAGGCCGGCCGGAGCTGGCTGGGGGAGTACCGTAATATTCTGCTCCAATCGGCGGAGATAACTGCGATTCCCTTGGACGAGGGCATCGCTGAGGAAGCGGCGAGCCTCCGGGCGCGGAACAATCTTCGCACGCCCGATGCGATTCAACTTGCTACGGCGATCCGTTCTGGAGCGTCGTTTTTCTTGACCAATGACTCGGACTTCGCCGCCGTGCCAGGCATCTCAGTGCATATTCTGCAGAAGCTGTCTTAGCTTTACATAGCGCACGACAGAGGCGAGCAGCTTACGCGGGTCGCGGCGGCGTCAATTTCACAACGGCTCGGCTTTTCGGCGTACGTTGACTCGGATGCGAAACGGGACTATGCTCGGGGTGGGAGAAGATAGAGCACCACGTGAAAGTGGTGTTTATATATTAGATACGGGGGAATTGCGGGATGGCGTGGCGGGAAGAGTACGAAGGGAAGAAGAAGACGGCGCGGGAGGCGCTGCGGGTGGTGGAGTCCGGGGACCGGGTGTGGATCCAGCAGGGGAACGCGACGCCGCAGCCTTTGGTGGATGCGATGGTGGAGCGGGCGCCGGTGCTGCGGAACGTGGAAGTGACGAGCATGCTGACGCTGGGCGACGCCGCGTATGTGAGGCCGGAGTATGAGGGGATTTTCCGGCACAACGCGCTGTTCATGGGCGCGAATGTGCGGGAGGCGGTGCAGAGCGGGCGGGCCGATTACACGCCGGTTTTTTTGAGCGAGATCGACGATCTGCTGGCGAACGGAGCGCTGCCGCTCGATGTGGCGCTGGTGCAGGTGGCGCCGCCGGACCGGCATGGGTACATGAGTTTCGGGGTGGCGGTGGACTGTTCGCTGACGGCGGCGCGGTCGGCGAAATATGTGATTGCGGAAGTGAACGAGCAGATGCCGCGGACCTACGGGGACTGCTTTCTCCCTGTGAGCGAGGTGGACGCGGTGGTGGAGACGAACCGGCCGCTGCTCGAGTTCGAGCGGGAGCCGTACACGGAGGTGCACCGGAGGATTGCGGAGAACGTGGCGGGGTTGGTGCCGGACGGGGCGACGCTGCAGTTGGGAATCGGCGGGATCCCGGACGCGGTGCTGACGTGTTTGCAGGACCATCGCGACCTGGGGATTCATTCCGAACTGGTGTCGGACGGGGTGATTCCGCTGATTGAGAAGGGCGTGATCAACGGGGCGCGGAAGACGCTGCATACGGGGAAGGCGGTCGTGGGGTTTGTGCTGGGGACGAAGAAGCTGTTCGATTTCCTGGAGGAGAACCCGTTTTTCGAGTTTCACCCGATTAAGTATGTCAACGATCCGTTTGTGGTGGCGCGGAACGAGAACATGGTTGCCATTAACTCGGCGATTCAGGTGGATTTGACGGGGCAGGTGTGTTCGGACTCGATTGGGACGCGGCCGTACAGCGGGTTTGGCGGGCAGGTGGATTTTCTGCGGGGCGCGGCGCGGGCCAAGGGCGGGCGGCCGGTGATTGCGCTGCCGGCGACGGCGAAGGGCGGGACGATTTCGCGGATTGTGCCGATGCCGGAGGCGGGGACGGGCGTGGTGACGTCGCGGGCGGACGTGCATTACGTGGTGACGGAGTTTGGGGTGGCGTCGCTGCATGGCAAGACGCTGCGGCAGCGGGCCGAGGCGCTGATTGGGATTGCGCATCCGAAGTTCCGGGATGAGTTGACCGAGTATGCGGCGAAGGCGAGGTACCTGGCGCCGGCGCTGGTGAGTTGAAGCCCGTGGGAAGGGAGGTTTTATGGCGGAGAAGCTGGACAAGGGCTACGTCACGATTGACGGGGAAGAGTGCAAGGGCTGCGGGCTGTGCGTGGAGGCTTGCGTGCCGAAGGTGCTGAAGCTGAGCGAAGGGCTGAACCGGTACGGGTATCACACGGCGGAGTATGAGGGGCACGGCTGTAGCGGGTGCGGGTTGTGTTTCTCTGTGTGCCCGGAGCCGGGGGCGATCCGGGTGTATAAGCGGCTGCGGGCGGCGGCTTGAGCGGAGGTGGGGCGATGGGCAAGCAACTCATTAAAGGGAACGAAGCGATTGTAAAGAGCGCGATTCTGGCCGGATGCCGGGCGTTTTACGGATATCCGATTACGCCGGCGAGCGAGATTACCGAGGCGGCGGCGAGGTACCTGCCGCCGGTGGGCGGTGTGTTCTTGCAGGCGGAGAGCGAGACGGCGGCGATCAACATGATTTACGGGGCGGCGTCGGCGGGGGTGCGGGTGATGACGTCGTCGTCGGGGCCGGGGATCAGTTTGATGCAGGAGGGGTTGAGTTACCTGGCCGGGGCGGAGTTGCCGTGCGTGGTGGCGGATATTATGCGGGGCGGGCCGGGGTTGGGAAACATTGCTCCGGAGCAGGCCGATTACCGGCAGGTGGTGAAGGGGGGCGGGCACGGGTCGTACCGGACGATCGTGCTGGCGCCGGATTCGGCGCAGGAGATGGCGGATTTGACGGCGCTGGCGTTTGAGCTGGCCGACAAGTACCGGAACCCGGTGTTTGTGCTGGCCGACGGGATGATCGGGCAGATGATGGAGCCGGTGGAATTTCCGGCCCGGGCGGTTGCGCCGCCGCGGCACGACTGGGCGGTGGAGGGGACGGCGGAGACGCGGAAGAACCTGATCACTTCGATTTTTCTCGAGGCGGATGAGCTCGAGGCGCACGTGCGGAAGCTCGAAGAAAAGTACCGGCGGTGCGAGCGGGAGGAAGCGCGGAGCGAGGAGATCCGGACCGGGGACGCCGAGGTGGTGTTGATGGGCTACGGGATTGTGGCGCGGCTGTTGAAGTCGGTGGTGGAGGAGATGCGGGCCGAGGGATGGCCGGTGGGACTGCTGCGGCCGGTGACGCTGTATCCGTTTCCGGTGGAGGCGGTGAAGCGGCTGGCCGGAAGAGCGTCGTTGTTCGGGGTGGTGGAGATGAGCACGGGGCAGATGGTGGACGATGTGCGGCTGGCGGTGGAGGGGCGGCGGCCGGTGGAGTTTTACGGGCGGAGCGGGGGCAATGTGCCGTCGACGGACGAGATCGTCCGGTTTGTGAAGAGCGTGTGCGGGCGGCATGGGGTGAGGGCGCACGAGCCGGAGTTGGAGGTGGCGCATGTCTGAGGGCGGTTCGAATCCGGTCCCGGAGGGGATGGAGATTCTGCACGAGAAGGCGGACGCGTTTTACGAGCGGTACGAGCGGAAATCGGAGCTGCAACACCAGACGCATTACTGCCCGGGGTGCGGGCACGGGGTGGCGCACAAGCTGCTGGCGCGGGCGATTGACGAGTTAGGGGTGCAGGACCGGACGGTGCTGGTGAGTCCGGTGGGCTGTTCGGTGTTTGCCTATTACTACTTCGATGTGGGCAACGTGCAGGTGGCGCACGGGCGGGCGCCGGCGGCGGCGACGGGGATCAAGCGGGCGCGGCCGGAAGCGGTGGTGATCAGCTATCAGGGCGACGGGGACCTGGCGGCGATCGGGACGGCGGAGATTCTTCATGCGGCGAACCGGGGCGAGCCGATTACGGTGATTTTCATCAACAACGCGATTTACGGGATGACGGGCGGGCAGCTTGCGCCGACGACGCCGGTGGGGGCGGTGAGCACGACGAGTCCGTATGGACGGAGCATCTGGAACGAAGGGTATCCGCTGCACGTGGTGGAGACGCTGGCGACGCTGGATGCGCCGGTGTACCTGGAGCGGGTGGCGCTGGGGAATGCCAAGCAGGTGATGCAGGCGGGGAAGGCGATCCGGAAGGGGCTGGAAAACCAGGTGAAGGGGCTGGGATTTTCGCTGATCGAAGTGCTGTCGCCGTGTCCGACGATTTGGAACGAGACGCCGGTGGAGGCGCAGAGGCGGGTGCGGGAGGAGCTGGCGAAGATCTATCCGCTGGGGGTGGTGCGGGACAAGACGGGGGAAGCGCCGATGCGGCCGGCGAGGAAGCCGGCGCCCGCGCTGAGCGAGTTGCCGAAGTTGCTCGACATCGAAGAGAACGGAGTCCGCGCGGCGGGGAGGGCGGACAGTAGCGTGGACTGGCGGATCAAGGTCGCCGGGTTTGGCGGGCAGGGCGTGCTGATGCTGGGCGAGGTACTGGCGGAGGCGGGGCTCGACGCGGGGCTGGAGATTTCGTGGCTGCCGTCGTACGGGCCGGAGATGCGGAGCGGAACTTCGAACTGCCATGTGCGGCTGTCGGGCAAGCCGGTGGATTCGCCGCTGGTGTCGAAGCCGAACGTGCTGATTGCGCTGAACGAGCCGTCGCTGAGGAAGTTTTTGCATGAAGTTGTGCCGGGAGGGTACGTGCTGTACAACGGCGCGGCGGTTCCGGAGGATTGCCGGCGGGGGGATGTGCGGGTGATTGCGGGCGAGTTTGCGCGGATTGCGGACGAGCTGGGGAGTTCGAAGGCGGGGAACATTGTGGCGCTGGGGGCGCTGCTCGAAGCGGCGGATGTGGTGGGAGGGGAGTTTGCCGATCAGGCGCTGAGGAAGCTGGTGAAGAAGGCGGGATGGCT
>JAKAJI010000327.1 GCA_021813825.1 Acidobacteriota bacterium
ATGGCGACGGGGGCGGCGATCGGGCGGACGTTCAGCGCCCAGGAGCAGAAGCCGGGCGGGATGACGACCCTGGTGCTCGGCTACGAGTTGGCGGAGGCGGTGTTTGGCACGGCGGGCGGCGCGATCGGGAAGCAGGTGCGGTTGAACGGAATGGTGTTTACGGTGATCGGGGTGATGCCGGCGAAGTTCGACTTTCCGGAGAAGGCGGAGTTGTGGCTGCCGAACGATTTGTTTCCGGACGAGTCAAAGAGGTCGGCGCATAACTACCGCATTGTGGGGCGGCTGAGGGCCGGCGTGACGGTGCGGCAGGCGCAGGCGGACATGGACGTGGTGGCGGCGCGGTTGGCGAAGGAATACGTGGACGACCGGAACCAGGGGATTCGCGTTACGCCGCTGTATGACGCTTTGGTGGGGAGCGTGCGGCCGGCGCTTTGGATTTTGTTGGCGGCGGTTGGGGTGGTGTTGCTGATTGCGTGCGTGAACGTGTCGAACCTGATGCTGGTGCGGGCGGCGGCGCGGCGGAGGGAGATGGCGATGCGGCGGGCGCTGGGTGCGGGCGGCGGGCGCCTGATCCGGCAACTGCTGACCGAGAGCGGGATGCTGGCCGCGGCGGGAGGGTTGGCGGGACTGGCGCTGGCCGAGGTTGGAGTGCAGATCCTGCGGGCGACGGCGCCGGAGGGGATACCGAGGCTCGAGAACCTGGCGATTGACGGCGGCGTGCTTGCGTTTTCGGCGGGGCTGACATTAGTGGCGGGGATATTGTTTGGCGTGCTGCCGGCGCTCGAAAGTTCTAAGGCAGACTTGAACGACGCGCTGCGGCAGGGCGCGGGGCGGGGAGAAGCACGAACGCAGAAACGATGGAGCGAAGCGCTGGTGGTGGGGCAGGTTTGTCTCGCGATTGTTCTGCTCAGTGGCGCATCGTTGTTGATGAAAAGCTACTGGCGGCTGGCGCATGAGGAGACGGGACTCAATTCGGGCGGTGTGTTGATTGCCGACCTCACGTGGCCGGCTTCGGCGGACGGCAATTCGGTGGATGGGGCGTACGTGCGGCGGGCCGGCGAGCAGATGCTCGAGGAGATCAAGAATCTGCGGGGCGTTCAGGCGGCGGCGTTTGCGCATGGATTGCCGTTTGAAGGCTTGCCGGATGGGGGATTCGAAATCGAAGGGCGGCCGCTGCCGGCGGACCCGCACCAGTATCCGGACGCCGATTATTCGATGGTGACGCCGGATTATTTTCGCGTGTTTGGGTTGCCGGTTCTGAAGGGGCGTGGATTCACGCAAGGCGACGAGCGTTCGGCGGCGCAGGTAGCGGTGGTGAATACGGCGTTCGAGAAGAAATACTTTCCGAGTGGGGACGCGGTGGGCAAGCGGATCCGGTTTTTCGGCTTCGACCGGGCGCCGCAGTTCCTTACGATTGTGGGCGTTGTGCCGGATGTGCGCAATGAAGGACTGCGGCAGAGGGTTGCCGCGCAGGTTTATGCCGACTACTTCCAGCATGCCGATACCGCGATGGATGCGACGCTGGTGGTGCGCGGGCCGGCGAGCGCGGCGGCGCGGATAAAACAGATTGTCATGTTTTTGAATCGGGACACGGCGGTGAGTTTCACGAGCATGGACAGCCTGATTTCGGGCTCCGTGACGCGGGAACGGTTTCAGACGGCGCTGCTGGGCGTGTTTGCGGCGTGCGCGTTGCTGCTGGCGGTGGTGGGGATCTACGGGTTGCTTTCGTATACGGTGACGCGGCGGACGAGCGAGATCGGCGTGCGGATGGCGCTGGGGGCGAGCCGGGGGAAGATCACGCGGCAGGTGCTTGGTCAGGGGAGCGTGCTGGTGGGAGTGGGGATTGCGGTGGGGATGGCGGGGTCGGTGGCGGTGACGCGCATTTTGCAGTCGCTGCTTTATGAGGTGAGCACGACGGATGCGGCGGCGCTCGTGGCGGCGGCGGTTGGCTTTGCGGCGGCGGCTCTTGCGGGATGTTATCTGCCGGCGCGGCGGGCGGCGGCGATCGATCCGACGGAAGCGTTGCGGGCGGAATAGCAGGCGGCTGGGGCGCGCGGCGATTTCCGCCGCGAGGGGGGTGCGTGCGGGAATCGGGCGTGGTAGGGTTTGTAAACTATGACCCGACTCAGCTACGCCAAAGGCCCGGACCGGGCGCTGGCGCGCGTTACGCTTGCCGAGGCCCTGGCCGGGACCGCGGAACGTTTTCCCGGACGGGAGGCGCTGGTTTCGCGGCAGCAGAAGTTGCGGTACACGTGGCGCGAGTTGGACGAGGCGGTGACGCGCGTGGCGCGGGGGTTGGCGGGACTGGGTCTGCGTCCGCGGGAGCGGGTGGGGATCTGGTCGGGGAACTGCGCGGAGTGGATTCTGCTGCAGTACGCGTGCGCGCGGGCCGGATTCGTTTTGGTGAATGTGAACCCGGCGTACCGTTCGCATGAACTGGAGTTTGTGCTGCGAAGGTCGGGGATGCGTGCGTTGTTGTTTTGGGAGAAGGACGCACGCGCCGATTACGGGCGGATCCTCGCGGAGGCGCGACGGCCGGAGCATGCGCTCGAGCACGTGGTGCGGCTGGGAACGGGCGAGTGGGAGGCGATGCTGGCCAACGGGCGGGACCTGCCGGGCGATCCGGTTCTGCCGGCGGATCCGACGAACATTCAGTACACTTCGGGCACGACGGGCTCGCCTAAAGGAGTGGTGCTGACGCATTTGAACCTGGTAAACAACGCGCTGGCGACCGGCGACAACATGGCGCTCACCGAGCGGGACCGCATGTGCGTCGGGCTGCCGTTGTACCACTGCGCCGGGTGCGTGTGCTCGGTTTTGAACTGCGTGACGCACGGAGCGACGGTGATCCTCCCGGCCGCGTCGTTCGATGCGCGGGCGATGCTGGAGGCGATTGAGGAAGAGAGGGCGACCGTGTTAAGCGGCGTGCCCACGATGTTCATCGCGCAGCTTCAGCATCCGGAGTTTCCGCGATTCGACAAAAGCTCGCTGCGCATGGCATTGATTGGCGGCGCGCCTTGCCCGATTGAGCTTCTGCGGCGGCTGAACACGGATTTCGGGTGCGCGGAAGTGGCGGTGGCCTATGGACAGACAGAGGCGTCGCCGCTGCTGACGATGCACGCACCCGGCGACACGCAGGAGCAGCGGAGTTCGACCGTGGGCCGCGCGATGCCGAGTACGGAGGTCAAGATTATCGGCGCGGACGGAGAAATCGTGCCGGTAGGAGAGGTTGGAGAACTGCGCGCGCGGGGCTACCAGATCATGGCGGGATATGACCAGGAGCCGGAGGCGACTGCGCGGTCGGTGGACGCCGAAGGATGGCTTCACACGGGCGACCTGGCGGTGATGCGGGAAGACGGGCAGTTCGGCATCCGGGGACGTTCGAAGGAGATGATCGTCCGCGGCGGGGAGAATGTTTATCCGGCGGAGATCGAGAGTTTTCTGTTCGAGCATCCGAAGATCGCCGATGTGGCGGTGGTGGGGCTGCCGGACTTGAAGCTGGGCGAGGTGGTTGCGGCGTGGGTGCGGCCGAAGCAGGGCGAGGCGCTGGATGCGGACGAGGTGCGGGAATACTGCCGGGGGAAGATTGCGCATTTCAAGATTCCGCAGCATATACGGATCGTGGATTCGTTCCCGCTGACGGTTTCGGGAAAAGTGCAGAAGTTCCGGATTCGGGAGATCGAGGTCGAATTGCTCGGGCTTCAGGGGCAGATGGCCGCGACGGCGTGAGCGGGGCGAAGCGGCGTGGCGCACCAGCGGAGGCGGAATGCCGAATGGTCCGATGGAGGGGACAGATAAGATGGGACGGACACGCACAAGGTGGACATGGAATGAGGATCTTTCTCGGCTTCTGCTTCGCGGCGGTGACACTGGTGGGGCAGATGAAGGACATTTCGGGAACGTGGGTGGCGAAATATCCGCCTCCGCTGGACGAGCAGGAGATCATCTATCAGCTCCAGGTATTGGACGGGCATATCACGGGCATGCAGCGGATGCCGTTCGGCGACGCTCCGATTGTCGATGGGAGGGTCGAGGGGAAGAAGTTCCGGATGACGGTGGTGCCGGATTACTTCGGGACGTTAGAGAAGCGCGAGGTGAAGGGCCGGATTGTAGGGGACACGCTCGAGCTTGAGCCGGCCGTGCCGGTGCCGGCCGGCTTGTTGCGCAAGCACGATCCGGGAGGCTCCGCCGGATGGATCGACGGTCCGGTGATACTGCATCGCGGGACGCCGTCGCCGACTTACCGGGCGCCGATGGTGGACTACAGTTCGCTGCCCCAGTTCGGGCTGCCGCCGGCGGAAGATCTGGCGGGCAACGGGCTGGCGCCGGCGCCGCCGATGGGGTGGAGCAGCCGGGATGCGTTTCACACGCACATCGACGATAAGACGGTGCGGGAAGTGGCCGATGCGATGGTTGCGAGCGGGATGCGGGATGCGGGCTATGTGTATGTGAACATCGACGACGGCTGGCAGGGGAAGCGCGATGCGAACGGCGTGCTGCAGCCGAACGCGGGTTTTCCGGACATGAAGGCGCTGGCGGACTACGTTCACGGCAAGGGTCTGAAGCTGGGGATTTATTCTTCGCCGGGTCCGAGGACGTGCGGGGGATTCGAGGGCAGTTACGGGCACGAGGAACTGGACGCGCAGACGTGGGCCGCCTGGGGCATCGATTTCGTGAAGTACGACTGGTGCAGCGCGTCGCGGATCTGGAGCGACGACGACATGCGGGCGGTCTACCAGATCATGGGCGCGGCGATACGGAAGACGGCTCGTCCGATGGTGTACGGCATCTGCCAGTATGGCCGCGGAAACGTTGCGGAGTGGGGGCCGCTGGCGGGAGGCAATTTGTGGCGGACGGGCGTGAACATCGGCGACCGGTGGATGTCGGTGGCGGCGGCGGCGATGGGGGAGGATGGGATGGCCGGATTTGCGGGGCCGGGACGCTGGAACGATCCGGACCTGCTGGAGGTGGGCGGCGGTGGGATGACGGCGGTGGAGTACCGGACGCAGTTCAGTTTGTGGGCGATGCTAGGGGCGCCGCTGATTGCGGGAACCGATGTGCGGGAGATGACGAGGGAGGCGCGGGCGATTCTTCTGAACAAAGAAGTGATCGCGGTGGACCAGGACCGGTTGGGGAGAGTGGCGACCATTGTTTCCTCGACCCGCACGACGCAGGTTTGGGCCAGGCCGCTCGCGGACGGCGCGTACGCGGTGGCGCTGTTTAATCCTGGCGAGGCGGAGGCGGAGATCCCGGTTGCGTGGGAGGACATCCACGAGACCGGGGCGTTTCATGTGCGGGACTTATGGGCGCACGCCGATCGCGGGCATTTGTGGAGCGGGTACGGCACGACGGTTCCGGCGCACGGGGTGGTGATGTTGCGGCTGACCAGATGAGCGATGGGCAGGCGGCGGGGCGGCGCTTCAGCTATTTCTTTTTGCCGCGATCGCTGCCTTGTAACTCTCAGCGAGCTTCGCGGTCATGGCTTTCATGTCGCGGTGGTTGACCACCTCGGCCCGGGCGCGGGCGGCCATTGCGCGGGCTTTTTCCGGGTCGTCGAGTAATTTCACCACGTGC
>JAKAJI010000328.1 GCA_021813825.1 Acidobacteriota bacterium
CGACCGCTGGGACCTCGTCCCCGTGGTCAGCCGCGCCGGCCTTACCCAACTCGAAGGCGTCATCAGCCCTCGCGACGTTCTCGACGAATACCGCAGCCTCCCCGTCGAGTCCGAATAGCCCCCAAGCCGAGCCGCGTCCTGTTCCGGTCGCGCTTCTGGCATTCCAAGCGGACCTCCAACGTCCTCCCCCTCTTATGGCCGCAATGCCATCCCAGGCCTCATCCACTTCCTCCATCAACGGAAGGAACCGCGCCATCCGGCTTCTCCCCCCGGATCAATCCGGCCCGTTGGTGAAGCAGTCACTGACGTATCAGGAAACACGTTCCGTTAAAAATGTTGACTGCGTTAAATCCGGCAGCGGCTCGAAACGCATCTACACCGCCGTCGCCATCGGCCTCGTGGCCGTAGCCGTCATCGCCGTCGCCCTGCTCCTGAAGAATCGAGGCTAACTCTTCGCGATGGCCTGGTTCGCCAGCGTCATCAGCTTCCCGCAGCAGCCGCTCAACTGAATCTTCACCTCTCCCAGCGTCTCTCCCTCGAATCGCAGCCGCGGCCCCTGCCGGTGCACCGGACACCGCACGCCGGCCAGCTTCTCAGCGGTCGCCTCCTTAAACTGGTCGAGGTCTGCCTCGGTTTCGCGAACCATGCCAATTCCAGTTTAAACATTTTTGCCCAAAATTGTATCGGCAATTTTCACTCCCCCGGGCGTTCTCCTTCCTCCCCAGGCGTTAGCATGAAGGAAGGGTCGCAGGATGGATTTCGCCGCCCAAGTTAAAAACTCCGTCGACATTGTCAAGACCATCGGCGAATACGTCCGCCTGAAAAAATCGGGCGCCGGCCCGCGCTTCGTCGGCCTCTGCCCCTTCCATGGCGAAAAAACTCCGTCCTTCTCCGTCCACGGCGGCCACCAGTTTTTCTACTGCTTCGGCTGCCAGGAAAAAGGCGACGTTTTCAGCTTCATCATGAAAATCGAAGGGCTCGACTTTGCCGCCGCCCTCAAGCTCGTCGCCGAACGCAACGGCATCCCCATCCCCAAGCGCACCCCCTCTTCCTCCCGCGAAGAACACGCCCGCTCGGCCCTCGCCGAGATGCACAAAATCGCCGAAGCGCTCTTCCACGAAAATCTCCTCGGCGCAAACGGCGCCGAAGCCCGCGCCTATCTCGCCAAACGCGGCGTCAACTCGCAAGCCATCGAACGCTTCGGCCTCGGCTTCAGCGACGCCTCCGGCCAGCAGTTGCTTCGCCGCTTCGAATCCCAAGGCTTCCCCCGCGATCTTCTCGAATCCTCCGGACTCCTCCGCGCCCGCGAAAACTCATCCGGCTTCTACGATTATTTCCGCGGCCGCCTGATGTTCCCCATCCACAGCGAGGCGGGGGAAACCATCGCCTTCGGCGGACGCGCCCTCCGCGACGCCGATCAGCCCAAATACCTCAACTCCCCCGAAACGCCCCTCTACCGCAAAAGCGCAACCTTATATAACCTCAACCGCGCCCGCGCCGCCATCCGCAAACACGACCGCGTCGTCCTCGTCGAAGGTTACATGGACGTCATCGGCGTCTCCTCGGCCGGCGTCGAAGAAGTCGTCGCAAGCTGCGGCACCGCGCTCACCGCCGACCAGGTCCGCGCCATGCGCCGCCATACCGATCGCGTCGTCGTCAACTTCGACCCCGATGCCGCCGGCGAAAAAGCCGCCGAACGCTCCATCGAACTCCTCATCCACGGCGGCCTCCGCGTCCAGGTCCTCTCTCTCAACGAGGATCTCGACCCCGACGAATACGTAAAACAAAACGGCGTCGAAATGTATCGCTCCCGCCTCGACGCCTCGCCCAAGTTTTTCCACTGGCTCTTCGACCGCGCCCGCTCCCGCTTCGGCTCGGAAACCGTCGACCAGCGCATCGAAGCCTGGAAATACGTTCTCCCTTCCATCCAGCGCATCCCGGACCGCATCGAACGCGCCGCCGTCGCCGGCGACGCCGCCGACTTCCTCTCCATCGACCGCGCCATGGTCCTCGATCAGCTACGTAAAGCCGCTGGAGCACCCGAATCCGCCTCCAAACCCCTCGCCCGCGAAATTGGCGCCCCCGTCCGCGAGCGCCTCCTGCTTAAGTCCCTCCTGGCCGGCGAAGACGCCCGCGCCACCGTCCTCCCGCGCCTCGCCTCGCCCGAACTCCTCGACGGGCTCGCCCTCCGTCCCCTGTTCGAAGCCGTTCTCGCCGCTTCCCTCGACGGCGCCTTCTCCTACCAGGCGGTGGAAGGCCGCCTCGACGAAATGCATCGCGGCCTGTTGGCCGAGCTTTGTTTGGCCGATGAGGGAATTGGGGCCGAGGAGGCCCTCCACCAGGCGCTCGAATGCGTCAGGGAACTAGAACAACAGTCCTCAAGAATGCAACGCGCGACGCTGAAAAATCAGATCAAAGACATGACCCGGCGCGGCGATCATGCCGAGGCCATGAAACTCATCATGCAATTGAACGCGCTCGAACGCGGCTCCACCCGTGCCGAATCGGGAGATTGACAAGGTGACCTGTGTTGTATACTCGGGGAAACGGGGGTTAGGCCGGGGGCGTGGAACGTCCAGTGAGTCGGATTTTCAGGGTCGGCTTCGTGAAGTAACGAATGGAACCGAGCAAGCAAAAATTCGTGTCGTTTGACGACGTCAACGACATGCTCGCCGATGATTTCCCCGCTGGCGGCGGTTTAGACGACCTGCTGTCCAGCCTCGACAGCGCCGGCGTCGAAATCATCGAGGAACCCAAACTCGACTTCGACGGAAAAAAAGCCGACGAAGCGGAAGACTTCTCCGACCTCGACTTCGGCGCCGACGGCGGCGACAAAACCAACGACCCCGTCCGCATGTACCTCCGCGAGATGGGGACCGTCCCCTTGCTCACCCGCGAAGGCGAAATCGAACTCGCCCGGCGCAACGAACGCGGCCAGCGCGCCATCCGCAAGGCTCTTTCCCGTTCCCCGATGATCGTCCGCGAAGTGCTCCGCGTCGGCGCCGAAGTCGCGCGCGGCGCCCGGCAGGTCCAGGAAATCCTCATCCTCCCCGATCTCGCACCCGGCGAGGAAGATTTCTCCGCCCAGCAGGCCGATTTCCTCGCCGCCATCGAAGAAATCGACAAACACGCCCGCAAGGCCCAGCAGTATCGCCAAAAACTCCAGACCTTTTCTCGCAACCTCAAACCGAAGCAGCACCGCAGCCTGCGCTTCAGCCTCGCCCGCAGCATGGTTTCCATCTCCCGGGCCATCCGATCGGTGCCCTTCAGCGCGCTGTTCCTCCACCAGATGGCCGGCAAACTCCGCGAAGCGGTCGAATCCCTCAAACCCGCCGAACGCGAGGTCGCCCGCATCCAGCGCAAGCTCGAAGAAGCCTCCTCGGCAGCCGCCCGCGAACTGCGCAAGGAACTCCGCCAGGCTAACCTTCGCATCCAGCAGATCGAAGAAGACTGCGGCGCTCCCGCCGCCGAACTCCGCCGCACCCTCCAGATCGTCGACCGCGGCGAAGCCGAAGCCGAGTTCGCCAAAAAGCAGCTCATCGAAGCCAACCTCCGCCTCGTGGTCTCCATCGCCAAGCGCTACACCAACCGCGGCCTCCAGTTCCTCGACCTCATCCAGGAAGGCAACATCGGTCTCATGAAGGCCGTCGAAAAGTTCGATTACCGCCGCGGCTACAAGTTCTCCACGTACGCCACCTGGTGGGTCCGCCAAGCCATCACCCGCTCCATCGCCGATCAGGCCCGCACCATCCGCATCCCCGTCCACATGATCGAAACCATCAACAAACTCGTGCGGACCCAGCGCCTCCTTCAGCAGGAACTCGGCCGCGACCCCACTACGGAAGAACTCGCCGTCCGCATGGAACTCCCCGTCGGCCGCGTCCGTAAGGTCATGCGGATCGCCCAGGAGCCCATCTCGCTCGAAACCCCCGTCGGTGAAGAAGAAGAGTCCCATCTCGGCGACTTCATCATCGACCGCCGCGTCACCTCGCCTTCGGAGGCCGTCATCAACCTCAACCTTCGAGAGCAGACCGCCGAAGTTCTGAAAACCCTCAGCCCCCGCGAGGAAAAAATCGTCAAAATGCGTTTCGGCCTCCAGGACGGCAGCGAACACACCCTCGAAGAAGTCGGCCAGCACTTCGCCGTCACGCGCGAGCGCATCCGGCAAATCGAAGCCAAAGCCCTGCGCAAGCTTCGCCACCCCAGCCGCAGCCATCGCCTCCGCGCCTTCCTCGACGCCGCGGGCATCCAGGAGTAGCCGTCCAAAGGGGCATCTTTGGACATCGCTTCGGACTTCATCCTCATCGTTATCGCGGGCCTGGCCGGCGGTTTCCTTTCGCGCCTCCTACGCCTTCCCTTGCTCGTCGGCTACGTCGCCGCTGGCATCGCCATCGGACCCTTCACCGCCGGGCCCTCCGTCGCCCAGCCTCACGACATCGAACGCCTCGCCGAAATCGGCGTCGCCCTCCTCTTGTTCTCCCTGGGCCTCGAGATGTCGTTCCGCGACCTCGCCCCCGTCCGCCGCATCGCCCTCATCGGCGGCCCCATCCAAATCCTCCTCACCGCCGCCCTCGCCGCCCTCGCCGCCATCAAATTCGCCGCCATGACTTCTCAGGACGCCATCTGGTTCGGAGCCATGATCTCGCTCTCCAGCACCGTCGTGGTCATGAAAACCCTCGCCGCTGCCGGCGTCACCTCCACCCTCGCCAGCCGCGTGATGATCGGACTCCTCGTCGTCCAAGACCTCGCCGTCATCCCCATGCTCATCCTCCTGCCACAACTCGGCCAGTCCTCCGGCATTGCCGCCGCTCTTGTCCGCTCTCTCGCCCTCGCCGCCCTCGCCCTCGCAGCCGTGGTCCTCCTCGGCACGCGCCTCCTTCCTCCCTTGCTCGGCCTTCTACTGAAGTGGGGTTCACGCGAACTCTTCCTGATCTCCGTCGTCGCTATCGCCATCGGCGTCGGCTACGCCACCCAGCGCGCCGGACTCTCCCTCGCTCTCGGCGCCTTCGTCGCTGGTCTCGTCTTAAGCGAGTCCGAATTCAGCCATCAGGCACTCAGCGACGTCGTCCCCATCCGCGATATCTTCGGTCTGCTCTTCTTCGTCACCGCCGGAATGCTGCTCGACCCCCGTTACGCCCTCGCCCATCCCGGGAAAATCGCCGCGGCGGTTCTGCTCATCCTCGCCGGCAAATCCGCCATCTTCGGTATCCTCGCCCGCGCCTTCGGCTACGTCAACATGGCTCCCTGGATCATCGGTCTCGGCCTCTCCCAAGTCGGCGAATTCTCCTTCGTCCTCGCCCGCGTCGGAGTCTCCTCCGGCCGCCTTTCCCAGGACACCTACAACCTCGCCCTCACCTCCACCGTCCTCACCATGGCCTTTTCCCCCGTCGTGGCGGGACTTGCCCTCCCCGCCGGCCGCGCCTGGCGCCGCTTCCGCAAACCCGTCACTGTCCCGGCCGTCGCCAATCTTCCCGAGGAACCCCTCTCCGGCCACATCGTCATCGGCGGCTACGGACGCAGCGGCAAGGCCGTCGTCCGCGTTCTCCAGCAAGCCGGAGATCGG
>JAKAJI010000027.1 GCA_021813825.1 Acidobacteriota bacterium
TTTGGGAGAAGTTTGGGGGGGTGAGGGCGGCGCTGGAGGAGTATAAGCGGCGGTGCGAGGCGGCGGTGGATCCAGGGGCCGCGATGGAGGAAGCGGCGGCGGGGTTGGAGGCGGCGCGGGGCGAGGTGGCGGCGTGGCGCGGAATTGGGGATGGGTTTCAGGCGATTGAGCCGGGGCTGCGGCGGACGGTGCGGGATGCGCGGCGGGCGTGGCGGCGGGCGGAGCAGAGCGGCGCGCCGGAGGATTTTCATGAGTGGCGGAAGCGGGCGAAGGACCATTGGCACCATGTGAAGCTGCTCGATGGGATGCGGGCGGCGGCGCTGCGGCGGTATGCGGGGCGGATCAAGAAGATGGAGCAGCGGCTGGGAGATGAGCACAATGTGACGGTGCTCGAGCAGGTGATGCGGGATCATGCGGATTTGTTCGCGGAGTGTGAGGAACGGGCCGCGGTGGAGCGGGCCGCGGGGGCGCTGCGTGAGAAGTTACGGAGGGAGGCGTTCAAGCTGGCGGAGGAGGTGTGGGCGCCGAAGACGGGGGAGTTTGTGGGCGTGGTGGAGCATTGGTGGGAGGCGTGGCGGGGTGAGCGGGCATCGGAGTGGGAGCGGCGGGTGGGGTTGGACGAGCGGGGCTGAGGGGCTGATAGGAAGTCAGAAGCCAGAAGCCGGGAGCCGGAAGCAGGGGGCCGGAAGGTTGGAACGGGCAGAAGTCGAGGTGGGCGGCGTGGGCGCGGATCAGGGGGCAGTTTCCGGGGCAGCGAGAGTTTCTTGTTGAGGCGGCTGACATCGACGGAGTGGACGTTGAGTGGGGTGAGGAATTTGCCGGGCTTGCGGCGGGGTGGGGGAAGGGAGGGATCGAGTTCGGGATCGAAGGTTGGTGGCGCGGTTGCGTAGGGGTCCATGGGCTTCTCCTTCGTTCAAGAGCGGTGACGGAGGATGGCGCGCGGCGGATGTGACAGCCGGCGTGGTTGGAGAGCGAGTTGCGTTCCGTTGCCGCGGTCAGGGCTGCTGGAGGGCCTGGGTGACGCTGGGCGGGACTTTGTTGGCGTTGGCCAGCAGGACGCTGACCTGCCACATCTGCTCGTTGGAGAGGGTCCAGCCGAAGCCGGGCATGCCGGTGAGGCGGATGCCGTTTTTCACTTTCCAGTAGGTGACGCCGGCGGGGTCGTCGGTAACGCCTGTGCCGTGAAAGAGTTGGGGAGGGGGCGGGAACATGCCCTCGGCGATGTGGGATTTGGGCTGGCCGGGGAGGCCGTGGCAGATGGCGCAGTCGTGTTTGTAGACATTGGCGCCGACGAGGAGGTTGCCTTCGGTGGGCTGGATGGGGTCGGTGGTGGGGGCTTCGCGGCTGATGCGGGCGTGGAGAGCTTTCTTGGCGAAGTAGCGCTCGAAGGGCATGGGCGGAGCGGAGGTCGCGACGGGCGCGAGTCCGAGGATGAGGTAGAGGTAGCCGCAGAGCGGCAGGATGATGAGGCCTAGGATGAAACCGGCGGCATATTTCATGATCTGGGATTCTCCGTGCGCCGGACGAGCGCGCACGCCTGCTAGTGTAGCTGAGAGGCGGTGGGCAAAGGACGTGGGATGAGCGGCTTAGGGTTTGCTATAGTAGGAATTCCGGCGATTCCCGCCCGTTACGAGCCGAGGTAGCGCTTGTTCATCCGTTTGAAAGATCTGGAGTTGCGGAGCGTCCCGTTCTCCGTGGCCATGGCAGCGGGAGAGATTGATTTTGGGGAACGCGTGCGGCAGACGGGGCCGCTCGAAGCGTCGGGCGAAGCGGTGCTGCAGAACGAGACGATTGAAGAGATCCGGGTGCGCGGGCGGATGCACGTCGAGATGGAAGCAGACTGCGACCGGTGCCTGGAGCCGGCGGGATTTGTGATTGAAGGGGATTTTGATTTAAGCTACCTGCCGGAGCGGTTGGCCGACGAGGAAGGGCGGGAAGAGATTGCGCTGCGGAATGAAGACAGCGACGCCGCGTTTTACTCGGACGGCGGGATTGAGTTGAAGGACGTGTTGCGGGAGCAGGTGCTGCTGGCGATGCCGATGCGGAAGCTGTGCCGCGAGGACTGCAAGGGGATTTGCCCGGTATGCGGGGCAAATCGGAATGTGAGTTCTTGTGGGTGCGAGGTGAAGCCGGTGGATGACCGATGGGCGGCGCTGCGCGCGCAAGAAGCAAGAAGTAAGAAGACAGAAGCCAGGAGTAAGTGAGAAGAGAATATGCCGAATCCTAAACGACGCCATTCTAAGCGGCGGACCTCGAACCGGCGGGCGCACGATTCTTTGCGCGCGTTGAGTTTGTCGGAGTGTCCGAATTGTCACGAGCCGAAGGTGCCGCACCGGGCGTGCCCGCACTGCGGGCAGTACAAGGGCCGGGACGTAGTTGAGGTAGCGGCCGAATAAGTCATCTAAGTTCCGACAAACATATGGTGACCATTGCCGTTGACGCCATGGGGGGCGACGCCGCCCCGAAAGCGGAAGTGGAAGGCGCCATCCGGGCTGCGCGTGCGTTGGGCGTGCGCGTGATTCTTGTAGGTCCGGAAGACCGGGTGAAGAAAGAGCTGGCGCAGCATGAGGGCGCGGCGGCTCTGCCGATCGAGGTGTATCACGCCAGCGAGTGGATCACGATGGAAGACAGCGCGGCGTGGGCGATGCGGAACAAGCGCGACAGTTCGATCCGCGTGGCGGCGCGGCTGGTGCGCGAGGGGTTGGCGGACGGGGTGGTGTCGGCGGGCAACACGGGCGCGGTGATGGCGACGGCGAAGATGGTGCAGGGCATGCTGCCCGGAGTGCACCGGCCGGCGCTGGCGTCGGCGTTTCCGACGCTGGCCGGAAAGCCGGTGGTGGTGGTGGACGTGGGGGCGAACGTGGACTCGACGCCGCGGATGCTGGCGCAGTTCGCGGTGATGGGGGAGATTTATTCGCGGGTGATTTTCCGCGTGGAGCAGCCGACGGTGGGTCTGCTGTCGATCGGGGAAGAAGAGCACAAGGGCAACGAGCTGACGCATAAGACGACGCCTCTGCTGAAGGCTCTGCCGCTGAAGTTTGTGGGCAACGTGGAGGGGCGGGACATTTACTCGGGCAAGACGGATGTGATCGTCTGCGACGGGTTCATCGGCAACGTGGCGCTGAAGGTGAGCGAAGGGCTGGTGGACATGTTCAAGCAGATGCTGCAGGAGTCGCTCGAGGAGACGATCACGCGGAAGATCGGGTATGTGCTGTCGCGAGCGGCGTACCGGGATTTCAAGAAGCGCGTGGATTACAGCGAGTACGGCGGGGCGCCGCTGCTGGGCGTGAAGGGCGTGTGCATCATCTGCCACGGGCGGTCGAACGGGAACGCGATCAAGAACGGGATTCGCGTGGCGGCCGAGTTTGCCCAGGGGCGGGTGAATGAGCGGATCGAGCAGGAGCTGGGCGCGCGCGCGGCGACCGCGGTGGATTAGTCCGGTAGACCCGCGGCTGCCGGTGGGATTCTGGAAGAGAGCGCACGGGGTAAGGGAGCGGCGTCGCGTTGTGCGCGGTGTTGACTGGGAAGACACATGGTGAAACGGTCCGTAGTGTTTCTGGCGGCGGCGATCGCCGCGATGGGACTGGTGCGCGCGGCGGCGCCGGACCCGGTGCAGTGGACGCTCGAGTTTTCCCCGGCTGCGGCCAAGCCGGGCGGGAAGGCGCTGGGGAAGCTGACGGCCACGATCGGCGAGGGATACCACATGTACTCGCCGACGACGCCCCCGGGCGGGCCGAACCCGACGAAGCTGAGCCTGGCGGATAATCCGGCGGTGGCACACGTGCGGTGGTTCGAGCCGAAGCCGGACCGGATGTTCGACCCGAATTTTCAGCTTGAGACGGAGACCTACGAGAAGCAGGCGGTGTTTCTTGTGGAGGTGGAGTTTGCGCCCTCGGCGAGCGGGAACGTCGAACTGACGGCGCAGACGAGATACCAGACTTGCACGGATAAGATCTGCCTTCCTCCGAAGAAGAAGACGGCTGCGGCGGTGGTGAAGATGGATCCGGCGGCGGGAGAGGCGGCGGCGATTCCGGCGGGGTACATCGAGGTTCCGGCGGAGGGGGCGAAGGCGGCGGCGGCTCCGGCGAGTCCGGGGAAACCGGCGGCGGGGGGCGGGGACACGCAGAGCCTGGCGGGGTTTCTGCTGACGGCGTTCGTGCTGGGGCTGGCTTCGATTTTCACTCCATGCGTTTTTCCGATGATTCCGATCACGGTATCGTTTTTCCTGAACCGTCAGGGGCAGGGGGACAGCGAGGCGCAGGCGGGAGGGCGGAGCGGAGCGGTGGCGCATGCGCTGCTGTTCTGCGTTGGGATCATTGTGCTGTTTACGGGGCTGGGGTGGATTGCGAAGGCGATTGCCGGGCCGTTCGGGGTGGTGATTCTGGGGTCGAACCCGTGGGTGAATGGTTTTATCACAGCGGTATTCGTGGTGTTCGGGCTGAGCCTGCTGGGCGCGTTCGAGCTGGCGCTGCCTTCGGGGATGCTGACGAAGCTGAATGCGGCGAGCGAGACGGGCGGGTACGTGGGCACGTTGATCATGGGGCTGACGTTCACGCTGACTTCGTTTGCCTGCATTGGGCCGATTGTGGGTCCGCTGTTTGTGGCTTCGGTGCAGGCCGAAGGGCTGCAGCCGGTGTTCGGGATGCTGTCGTTCGCCACGGGGTTGGCGGCGCCGTTCTTCTTCCTGGCGCTGTTTCCGTCGTATCTGCGGAAGCTGCCGCGGAGCGGGGGTTGGATGGTGCGGGTGAAGGTCGTGCTGGGATTCCTGGTGTTGGCGGCGGCGGTGAATTACCTGAACAAGGTGAACGAAGCGCTGCAGGTGGGTTGGCTGACGCGGGAGCGGTTTCTGGCGGCGTGGATTGTGCTGCTGGCGATGGCGGGGCTGTATTTGCTGGGGCTGCTGAAGATGGAAGGGATCAAGGCGGAGGAGAAGGTGGGCGTGGGGCGGGCGCTGACCGGTGCGGCATTTCTGATTTTTGCGCTGAGCCTGGCGCCGGGGATGACCGGGGCTCCGCTGGGTGAACTGGATGCTTATATTCCGGCGCCGGCGGCGGGCGCGGCGGGGCGAACGGCGGCGGCGGAGCAGGCCGAGTGGATTCGGGACGATTATTCGGCGGCGCTGGCCAAGGCCCGGGCGGAGAACAAACCGCTGCTGATCAACTTCAGCGGGCACGCGTGCACGAACTGCCACTGGATGGAGCGGAACATGCTGCCGCGGCCGGAGATCCAGGCGGCGCTGAAGGGGTTCGTACTGGCGGAGTTGTTCACCGACGGGCTGGATGCGGCTTCGGAGAAGAACCAGGCACTTGAGAACGATAAATTTTCGACGATTGCGATTCCGTACTACGCGATTCTTTCGCCGGATGAGAAAGTGATTGCGACGTTTCCGGGGCTGACACGGGACCCGCAGGAGTTTCTCAAGTTTCTTCGATCGGGGCAGGCTGGTTCGTAGCCGCGAGCGCGCGGGCGTGGCGGGCGAGGAAGAGTTCGCCGGCCTGCTGTTCGATTTCGAGGTCGAAGGCGGTCTGCCAGGCGGCGAGGCGGCGGTCGCGGAGGTTTTCGAGCAGTTTGTGACGGCGGCGGGCTTCGCGGACCGCCGCTTTTTGTTTTTCGATGCGCTGCTCGCAGGCGGCGAGGGCGGCCTGGATGCGAAGGGATTCGCGATGGGCGCGGCGGCGGAAGGTGTCGAGGGCGGCGAGGGCGGCTCCGTCGAGTTGGGGGGAAGCGAGGACGGCCTGTTGTTCACGCTGGAGGGTGTTGGCGACATGGGCGAGCGCCCTCTCGTGGGCGAGACGTTCGAGGCGGAGGCGGTCCAGAAGGGTTTCCTCGGCGCGGGCTTGCTCGGCGCGCCATTTCAGGACGGTTTCCAGACGGAAGTGGAAGCGCTTCATGGGATGGCTTTGGCCAGTTCGCCGAGGCGGGAAAGAGTTTCTTCGAGGGGCGCGTGCTGGGCGGCTTCCTGTTTGAGGAAGTCGAGGAGGCGGGGACGGACGGCGATGGCGGCGTCGAGGCGGGGGTTGGCGCCGGAGACGTAGGCACCGAGGTTGATGAGATCTTCGGAGCGTTCGTAGTCGGCGAGGGCTTCGCGGATTTTGCGGGCGGCGGCTTGTTGTTCGTTGGTGGCCAGGCGGGAGGCGAGGCGGCTGACCGACTGGAGGACGTCGATGGCGGGGTAGTGGCCGAGGGAGCCGAGTTGGCGGCTGAGGACGATGTGGCCATCGAGGATGGCGCGGACGGCGTCGCAGATGGGTTCGTTGAGGTCGTCGCCTTCGACCAGGACGGTAAAGAAACCGGTGATGGAGCCGCTGCGGAAGCGTCCGGCGCGCTCGAAGATTTTGGGCAGCAGGTTGAAGACGCTGGGGGTGTAGCCTTTCTGGCTCGGGGGTTCGCCGGCGGCGAGGCCGATTTCGCGCTGGGCCATGGCGAGGCGGGTGACGGAGTCCATGACAAGGAGGACGTCCTTGCCCTGGTCGCGGAAGTGTTCGGCGATCGAGAGGGCGACGTGGGCGGCGCGGATGCGGAGGGGGGCCGGGCGGTCGCTGGTGGAGACGACGAGGACGGAGCGGCGGAGGCCGTCGGGACCGAGTTCGTGCTCGATGAAGTCGCGCACTTCGCGGTTGCGCTCGCCGATGAGGGCGATGACGCTGATGTCGGCGGAGTTCTGGCGGCTCATGGCGCCGAGCAGGGTGCTTTTGCCGACGCCGCTGCCGCCGAAGATGCCGATGCGCTGGCCTTTGCCGCAGGTGAGGAGGCTATCGATGGCGCGGATGCCTGTGACGAGGGGTTCGGAGATGGGTTCGCGGTCGAGCGGGCCGGGCGGTGGGGCGTCGAGGGGATGCGAGGCGGAAGCGATGAGGGGTCCGGCGTTATCGATGGGGCAGCCGAAGCCATCGAGGACGCGGCCGAGGAGTTCGGGGCCGGCGGGGACCTTTGAAGCGGATGGCCGGGCGACGATGGGGTCCCCGGCGCGGATGCCGGCTACGTCTTCGAGGAGCATGGAGAGGAGGCGGCCATCGCGGAAGCCGACCACCTGAGCGCGGACAGCGCGCGAGCCGCCGGCGAGGATTTCGCAGAAATCGCCCGGGGCGGCGGCGGGGCCGTCGCTTTCGACCAGCAGGCCGACGAGGTTGGTGACGCGCCCGCTCCAGCGCATGGGATCGATCTCGCCGACGCGGGTGAGGAAGGGGGCGAGGCTCATGCGGAGGGTCCGAGGAGGTCGGTGAAGCCGCGTTCGATTTCGCCGAGTTGGGTTTCGACGGAAGCGTCGAGGAGGCCGCGTGTGGTTTCAAACAGGACGGCGCCGGGTTCAAGGGATGGGTCGGTGAGGACCTCGACGCGGCCGGGGAGGCCGGCGGACTCGAGCCTGGGTTTGAGCCAGGCGGCGGCTTCCGGGTGAGCGCGGATGCGCTTCAGTTCGCGGGCGTCGATGCGCGCCAGGGCGGCCTTGGCGAGGCCGAGAAGGGCCTCGGGGTCGACGGTAAGTTCGCGGCGGAGGATGCGGCGGGCGATGGCGACGGCGAGGCGGACGAGGTCCGCTTCGGCTTCGTGGCGCACGCGAGGGGAGAGCCGGGCGATGTCCTCGCAGGATTTGGCGAGGCGATCGAGGACGGGCTGAAGCTGCTGGGAAGCGGCCTGGCGGCCGCGGGTTTCGCCTTCGGTAAAGCCGCGGCGATGGGCTTCCTCGACGCGGCGGGAGATTTCGCGTTGCTCAAGTTCGGTGGGCGGAGCAGCAGGCGCTGGCTGGGAAGAGACCGGATCCGGGCGGGCGCCTGCCGGAGTGAGCTTGCGCCAGGCGAGGGGCTCGGCGCGGACGCCGGCGGAACGGAGGATCTTAGACGACATACTGTTCGCCTACGGCTCCCTTCAGGCTGATGACTCCGTCGGTTTCCAGTTGGCGGACGACGGCGATGATCTGCTGCTGGGCGGACTCGACCTCGCTGAGTTTGATCGGGCCGAGGGCGTCCATGTCCTCCTTCATCATTTCCGAGCCGCGCTGGCTCATGGCAGCGAAGAAGTGGTTCTTGAGCTGGTCGCTGGTGCCTTTGAGGGCGACGGTGAGGATCTTGCGGTCCGCCTTGCTGAGGACTTCCTTCATGGCTTCGGGGCTGAGCAGGAGCAGATCATCGAAGACGAACATAAGGTGGCGGATGGTGGCGCCGAGGCCGGAATCGATTTCGTCGATGGAGTCGAGGATTTCCTTGCTGGTGCCGGAGTCGAGCCGGTTGAACATCTCGGCGACGGCGCGGACTCCGCCGTAGGCTTCGCGGCTGAACTCGCCGAGGGCTTTGAGTTTCTGACCGATGATGACGGCGATTTTGGAGATGATTTCCGGGGAGATCTGGTCGAGGTTGGCCATGCGGAGGGCGACATCGGCGCGCATGTCGGGCGGGAGGGAGAAGAGGAGATTGGCGGCCTGGCTGGGGTTGAGGTGGCTGAGTACGAGGGCGATGGTTTGCGGGTGTTCGTTGTGGATGAACTTGGCCAACTGCTGCGGGTCGGCCTTCTGGAGGGCGTCGAAGCTGGCGGCGTCGGCGCCGAGGACCTTGATGAGCCGGTCCAACATGCGTTTGCCGTGCTCGGGGCCGAAAGCGCTCTGGAGCATTTTGCGCGCGTAGTCGATGCCGCCGGCCAGCATGTAGGACTGGGCGACGTTCATCTCGTAGAACTCCTGGAGCACGGCTTCGGCGTCCTGGGTCGGGATGCCGTTGAGGCGGGCGATTTCGCGGCTGATCAGGTCGACTTCTTCGTCGGTGAGTTCTTTGAGGATCTGGCCGCTGATCTGGTCGCCAAGCAGGACGAGCAGGATGGCGGTTTTGCGGACTCCGCGCATTTTTGCGGATTGGGCTCTGTCGGGATGGTCGACGGTGGGCATGCGGGATCAGGAGCGGGAAGTCGGAATCAGGCTTCTCCTTCGTGAAGCCAGGTGCGGATGAGGTGCGCGGTGACGGCGGGGTCCTTCTTGGCTTCTTCGGCGACGTGCTTGGCCAGGACTTCGGTTTTCTTGGTGGAGACCTGGGGCAGTTTGAGAGAGTTCAAGACCTCCTGGGCCTGTTTTTCCCGCAGCGCCTGCTGTTCGGCGAGTTTGGCTTCCATCTCCTTGCTGACGCGTTCGGCCGGATCGTCGCCGGAGACGGAAGAGTAGGTTTGGGCGGGAACGAGACTACCGGGGGCGGGCAACTGGCCGGGATGATAGGGGCGATCCGGAGCGGCATCGTTCTTGCGCGAGCGGAGGAACACCGCCGCGACGATGGCGGCGAGCAGCAGCGCGACGCCGGCGACGACGCCCACTAAGATGTAGTTCTTTCCGGCGAGAAGATTCTCAAGCCAGGGCGGGAGGTTGGATGGTTTCGTGGCGGGGGTGGTGTCGAGTGGTTCGGGATTGAGCGTGGATTCGAAAGGCAGAGATTCGATGACGAGTTCATCGCCGCGGGCGGCGTTGAAGCCGATGGCGGCAGCGACGAGGTCGTGGATGGATTTGAGCTTATCGGGCGAAGGGGGATCAAGAATGCGTTTGGCTTTGGGGCCGGCGCCCTGCCAGCGGACGGCGTAGTCGACGAGCACGGAGGAGGACAGGCGCTTGATGGCGCCTTGGGGGAGATGGATGCGGCGGACGACGCGGCTGGTTTCGTAGCTGATGTTCTCGGTGCGGCGGGCGGTGGAGGTGCGGGCGCTCGCCGGGCGCGCGGGGGGACTCGGCAGGTTGGAGGCGGTGCCGGGGACGCCGAGGCTGGTGCCGCCGCCGGTGATGTCCTCGGTTTTCTGCGAGGAGGTCATGACGGATTTGGTGGGGTCGAAGGTTTCCTCGCTCTGGTCGCCGCTGGAGAAGTCGACATCGGCCGAGACGCCGGCGCGGAACTTACCCTCGCCGAGCAGGGGAGTGAGCGTCGCGGCGATTTTGTTGGTCAGGTCGCGTTCGACGGCCTGCTTGTACTCGATGGCGGCCCCGGAGGGCGCGGGATCGTCCGGGGAGCCGGCGGACTTGGGATGGCTGAGGAGATTGCCGCGCATATCGACGACGCTGACGCCGTCCGGGCTGAGACCCTCGACGGCTCCGGCGACCAGGTTGCTGATTGCGACGACGTTCTGGGGTTCGAGGCGCGCGCCGGGCCGGAGCTTTACCAGCACGCTCGCCTTGGCGGGCTGGCGTTCGTCGGTGAAGATGGAGTCCTTGGCGAAAGTGATATGGACCCGGGCCTGGTCGATGGCGGAAATCGACATGATGGTTCGTTCGAGTTCGCCTTCGAGAGCGCGGTGGAGGTTGACCTGTTCGGTGAAGTCGCTGGCGCCGAAGTTGGTCTTGTCGAAGATTTCGAATCCGATCCGGCCGCTTTTGGGGATTCCGGCGGCGGCGAGTTGGAGGCGGAGTTCGCTGACCTTGGCGGAAGGGACGAGGACGGAGGCACCGCCGTCGCCGATGCGGTAAGGGACGCCGGATTCGCGGACCTTGGCGAGGACGAGGCCGGCGTCTTCGGGAGCGAGGTCGGTGTAGAGCGGCTTGTAATCGCGCTCGGTTTGCCAATGGACAAGGCTGTAGAGAGCGGTGAAGGCGGCGAGCGCGGCGGCGGCGATGGTGATCTTGTGCTTGAGCGAGAGGGAGTCGAGGAGGCGCTTGATTTGGTCCATGCCGGGTTCCTAGATCTGCATGCGCATGACTTCCTGGTAAGCGCTGATTAACTTGTTGCGGATTTGCATGAAGGTCTCCATCGCGATTTCCGAGCGGTGAACGGCGAGGGCGACCTGGTGAACTTCGCCGCCCTGGCCATTGAGGAAGCGAGTCACGGCGTTGTCGGCTTTCTGGGTCAGGTCCTGGACGTTCGACGAGGCCTGGCTGAGCATATTTTCAAAGAGGGACGAGCCCTGCGCGGCGGGCCCGGAGGGACTGGGGGAAGGGACATTAGCCAGCGACGGCGGCTGGATCGGTTGGATGGGAATGGACATGGCGGCGCTGAGGGGCGTGGTCAGGCGCTGAGCATCTGGATCGATTGGCTGATCATGTCTTTCACCGCCGCGATGGCGGCGATGTTGCCGTCGTAGCCCCGGTTGGCGCTGATGAGGTCGGCCATGTCTTCGGCCGGATTGATATTGGGAAACAGAACGTAGCCGTCCTTATCGGCGTCGGGGTGGCCGGGCATGTAGCGGCGTTCCGGAGGACGCATGTCGGCGACGACGTCGCTGACGGAGACGCCGGCGGAGGGTTCGCCGAGGGCGGAGCCGAGTTCATCGTCGAAAGAGGGGTCGACGGGGGAAGAGGAGAAGACGACGTCCTTCCGGCGATAGGGGCCCCCCTCGGGCGTGCGAGTGGTTTCCGCGTTGGCGAGATTCTGGACGAGAAGTTCGGCCCGGGTACGCTGCGCGTCCATGCCGGAGCCGCTGACGGCGAGGGCACCAAAGAGGCTCATGCCGTGGGACTCCCATCGTGGATCGCCATGCGTTTCATTTTGAGATGCGAGAGTTCCAAAGTGGCGGCGATGCGGAACTTCATTGCGTTCTCCGAAAGAAGACGGGTTTCGCGTTCGAGGCTGACATTGTTGCCGTCATTACGGACGGGAAGGCCTTGCACCTCGAGGACATGGGGTGGAGCGGCGTTCGCAGCGTTTTGCATTTCTGCTGCGAAATCAATGTCTTTGGTGTGATAGCCGGGCGTGTCGATGTTGGCCAGGTTGGATGCGACCAGGTTCTGCCGGACACTGAGCAGGTCCATGTACCGGGCGATTTGGGAGGAGGTGGCATCGAGCATACGCGAGAGATACAGGCAAAAGGAGGGCCAATGGCGGGAGAAGAGGGATACGGCGAAAAATGGGCAGATCTATCAAGAAGATAGAGGATGCAGGACGGCGGAAAATTGGCGGACGATAAAAATGTGGCAGGGGGTACTGGTTCTGCCATAATTAGGAGAGTAGTTGAATGACGCTGGAGGCGGCCGGCGCCTGGAGTGTGTGGCCGCGAGACAAGCCCGATGCCGGAGATCTTACCGTCGATTCTCGCCGCTGACTTTGCCCGGCTGGGCGAGCAGATCGGAAGCGTCGAACGGGGCGGAGCGACGATTTTGCACGTAGACGTGATGGACGGGCATTTCGTGCCGAACCTGAGCCTGGGGACGCCGGTGGTCAAGTCTGTGCGCAAGGTGACACGGATGAAGCTGAACGTGCATCTGATGATTACGGACCCGGACCGGTATGCTCCGTTGTTCATCGAGGCGGGAGCGGACCATGTGCTGGTGCACCAGGAAGTTTGCCCGCACCTGGACCGGACGCTGCGGATGATCCGCTCGGAGGGAGCGGCGCCCGGCGTAGTGATTAACCCGGCGACACCGGTAGGGACGCTGGAGCATGTGCTGGATGTGGCCGAGCAAGTGCTCGTAATGAGTGTGAACCCGGGATTTGGGGGGCAGGAGTTCCTGCCGTATACATTGGAGAAGATATCCGCATTGGACCGGATCCGGGCCAAGCGGGGCTTAGACTTCCGCATCGAGATCGATGGCGGCGTAGGAAAGGAAAACGCGGCCGAGATCGTGCAAGCCGGCTGTGACTGGCTGGTAGCAGGGTCGTCGATCTTTCACAGCGAGGACCCGGGAGCGGCGTATGCGGAGTTGAAGCGGATTGCGGTGGAGGGAGCGAGCGTTCGCGTCTGAGGGGCGGAATCTGGTTAAATGGCGAGAGCGCCTGAGAGCGCTTCGCTGCATGGCGTGACAGTGAAACAGCCGGTGATGAGCGAGTTCATAGTGTAGAGAAGTGGAGTCATGGTCTTTTCCCGAAAGCAACGAGTGCAATTGATCACGGTTTTGGCGGTGGGGCTGCTGACGTCTTCCTGTTGGCGGCATAAGAAGTACGAGCACCCGATCGCCAACGACAGCAAGCAGCCGGACAAGGTGCTGTTCGACAAGGCGATCGACGACATCGAGCACGGCCGCTATGAAGTGGCGCGGATTACGCTCAACACGCTGATCAACACCTACGATCAGAGCGAGTACCTGGCGAAGTCGAAGCTGGCGATCGCCGATAGCTGGTACCGGGAGGGCGGCGCGCACGGCTACGCGCAGGCGGAGGCCGAGTACAAGGACTTCATTTTGTTCTACCCGACGATGGAAGAGTC
Organism: Acidobacteriota bacterium; assembly: GCA_021813825.1. Classification (GTDB taxonomy): domain Bacteria; phylum Acidobacteriota; class Terriglobia; order Bryobacterales; family Bryobacteraceae; genus JAJYKC01. Next base: position 13,093 of record JAKAJI010000027.1, read on the forward strand.
GGCGGAAGCGCAGAACCGCGTGTGCATGATCCATTACAACCAGATGGAGAAGCCGGACCGGGATGCGCAGCAGGCGCTACGGGCCGAGGACGAGTGCCGGCAGTTGTTGGTGCAGTTCCCCAACAGCAAGTATGCGAAGGAAGCGGCGCAACGGCTGCGGAACATTCAGGAAGGAATCGCGGAGGGCGAATTCCGGACCGGATACTTCTATTACAAGAAGGGGAGCAATCCGGCGGCGGCGAACCGGTTTTCGCGGCTGGTGGATCAGTATCCGCTGTACAGCAAGTCGGACGAAGCGTTGTGGCTGCTGGGCGATGCGTATTCGCGTATGGGAAACCGGTTCCGGACGAAGGCGGGCGACGCTTATAGCCGGATTGTGCGCGAATATCCGCTGAGTTCGTATGCCGCGGACGCGAAATCGAAATTGGAGGCGATGGAGTTGCCGGTTCCGCAGGCGGACCCGGCGGCGCTGGCGCGGATGAAGTACGACCAGGAGCACCCGGTGCACCTGGGGCTGATGCGGAAGACGTTCGGATTCATGGCGAGCGGTCCGGACTTCACGCACGCGGCGCAGAATGGGACGCCATCGATGACGACGGTGCAGCCGACGGTTCCGGTGAGCGTGCCGCTGCCGGCGGGCGCGGCGGGTACGGGCGGATTCAACGGCGACGTTACGGTATCGCAGGTGGGGTCGAACTCGGCGCTTGACACGAAGCCGGATGCGCGTTTGGGAGGGCAACCGGCCGGAGGGAACGCAACGGCGGCATCAGGCGGCAACACGGCGCAGGCCGGAGAAGCGCCGCAGGTGGCGCAGACGCCGGCGAACGGGACCAGCCAGGCGGCGGCGAGCAACGAACCGTTACCGGTAAATCACCCGATGCCGGTGATGAAGAAAAAGAAGAAGTCGAAGAAGCAGAAGAACGCGGAGACGCAGCAAGCCGCTCCCGCGACGGCGACGAATTCAAACGGGCCGGGATCGGGTTCCTCGCAAGCGCAGAAATAAGAATGGCGAGGATCCTGCTGGCCGACGACAGCCCGCACGCACAGAGGATGGGGGAACGCATCCTGCGCGAAGAGGGCTTCGAGGTGGTGAGCGTTACGGATGGGCAGACGGCGATGTTGCGTCTGGAGGATGTGGATCCGGACGTGGTGGTGGCCGACGTGTTCCTGCCCGGCGTGTCGGGGTTTGAGTTGTGCCGTGCGGTGAAGACGGACACGCGTTACCGGCATGCGAGGGTGGTGCTGACGGCGGGATTGCTCGAGCCTTTCGACGAAGACGACGCAAGGCGTTCGGGTTGCGATGCGATTCTGAAGAAGCCGTTTGAAGCGTCCGCTGTTTTGGAGGCGATTCAGCCGCTGGCCGACGAGGCTCAGTTGTCGAGGGGGTTGTTTGCCGAGGCAGTGGACGAGTTGCGGACGACCGCGGCGGCCGAACCTGTGGAGGCGCCGAAAAGGCTTCCTCCCGATCCGGAGCGGGTGAAGGCGGCGATTACGCTCGCGCTCGACGCGTCACTGCCGGCGCTGATCGAGGAGATCACCGAGCGCGTGCTGGTGGCGCTGGGGCACTGAGGAGCCGCGCAAGCGCGCCCCGGGGGCGTTCTCGACGGTCAGCGGGGGGTAGAGGATGGGCTGGGAGAGGATTTCTGCGTCCACTCGCCGATCCAGTCGAGCACGGTGTGGTACCAGAGTTCGGAGTTGCGCGGTTTCAGGACCCAGTGGCCTTCGTCGGGGAAGACCACGAGTTTTGCGGGCACGTTTTGCATCTTGAGCGCGGTGAATAGTTCGAGGCTTTGCGTGTAGGGGACGCGGAAGTCGAGTTCTCCGGTGATGACGAGCGTGGGTGTTTTGAAATTTTTCACGTAGCTGCTGGGGGACCACTTGGCGTAGATATCGGGGCTGTCCCAGGGCATCCCGTGGAATTCCCAGATGGGAAACCAGAGTTCTTCGGTGGCTCCGGCCATGCTTTGGAGATCGTAGACGCCGGCATGGGAGACGAGGGCCTTGAACTGGGTTGTGTGGCCGAGGATCCAGTCGATCATGTATCCGCCGTAGGATCCGCCTGCAGCGGCGAGGCGGTCGGCATCGACGTAGGGGAGTTGGATGAGCTGGTTGGTGACGGCGAGGATATCATCGTACGGTTTGCCGCCCCAATCGGCCATGATGTCTTCGCTGAACTTCTGGCCGTAGCCGACGGAGCCACGGGGATTTGGCATGCAGACGACGTAACCGGCGCCGGCGAAGACCTGGGCGTTCCAGCGATAGCTCCATTCCTCGCCCCAGGCGTCTTCTGGGCCGCCGTGGATGAGGACGATCGCGGGGTATTTCTTGGACGGTGTGAATCCCGGCGGTTTGAGGAGGAAGCTGTGGACCTTGGCGCCGTCGGTGGAGTCGGCCCAGAATTCCTCGTAGGGGCTGAGGTTATAGGAGTTGAGCAGGGCGTCGTTCAAGTGCGTGAGCGGCTGGGGCGTTCCGCCGGAGGAGGAGATGCGGTAGATTTCGACGGGGCTGGAGCCGCTTTGCTCGGCGTAGACCATGGTTTTGGCGTCGCTCGAAAGGGTGATGGAATCAATGGAGCCGCGGCCACTGGCGATGACCTGGGCAGCGCCGCCGGTGGCGGGGATGATACGGATGGCCTGGCGTCCGCGGTCTTCGGCGGTAAAGAAGAGGCGGGTGCTGTCGGGGGCCCAGGTGAAGCCGGTGACGGGGCGGTCGAGGCCAGCGGGGAGTTCGTGGATGTCGCTGGTAGTGCGGTCGAAGACCATGAGGCGCCAGCGGTCGCTTTCATAGCCGGCTCGTTCCTGGCTTAAGAAGGCGATCCATTTTCCGTCGGGGGAGTAGACGGGCGAGTTGTCGGCGCCGGGGCTGGTGGAGATCTTCTTGGGTGCGCCGCCGGAGACGGGGACCGTGAAGAGGTCCGAGTTGGTGCTGGTGGCGAGGACGGGGTCGTAGTTGGCGACGAAGCAGACTTCGTTCGAGTCGGGGCTGATGGCGTAGCCGTCCATGCCACCGAGGCTGAAGGGCGGGACGTCGCGGTTGCCGGGCGTGAGGTCGCGGACGCCGGTTCCGTCCACGTTGATGACGAACAGGTGGGAGCGGCGGGCGGATTGCCATTCGGTCCAGTGGCGGTAGAGGAGTTCGGTGTAGATGCGGGCCTGGACGGGGTTTTTCTTCGCGGTTTCCAGGCGTTGGGCGTTGCAGGCGTCGTCGGCGCAGTCGGGGTAGACGGAACTGGTGAAGAGGAGTTTTTTGCCGTCGGGGGCGAAGAGGACGCCGGAGGCGCCGGTGGAGAGTTTGGTGATCTGGCGGGGATCGGAGCCGTCGGCGTTCATGATCCAGATCTGATTCGTGCCGCCGGCGCGGTCGCTCGTGAAGGCGATGTGATGGGAGTCGGGGGACCAGCGGGGGCGCTCGTTGGTGGAGCCTTCGTGGGTGATCTGGCGAGGCGTACCGCCGGAAGCGGGGACGGTATAGATCTGGACGGGCTTGGTGTTGTTGGTGAAGTCGATGGTCTGGACGGTGAAGGCGACGGTGGAGCCGTCGGGGCTGATGACGGGGTCGTTGATTCGGGCGATGCGGAGGAGGGCGTCGACGTCGAAGGGGAGAGTGCCGGCGGACATAGGTAACCACAATAGCAGCGGGAGCCACGCGGTCCGGGTCATAAGATTCGATTGTAGCGAGGAGTCAGGCCAGGGCTTCCGCCAGCGCGGCGCGGATGAGGGCCATGGCCTGGCGCGCGGCCGGGGTACGGTGGAGGATGGGGTGGACGGGGAAATTGTGCAACGTACCCAGGAAGCGGGCCGAGGTGACGGGGACGCGGGCGGCGGTGAGTTTGTGCGCGTAGGCTTCGCCTTCATCGCGGAGGACGTCGCATTCGGCGGTGAGGATGAGGGCGGGCGGTAGGCCTTCGAGTTCGCCGGGCGTTGCGCGCGCGGGGCTGACGAGTTTGCCGGGGGCGGGGAGCGAGGGCGGGAGGTACTGACGCCAGAACCACTGCATGGCTTCGCGGCTGAGCAGGTAGCCGCGGGCGAACTGCGTGTAGGAGGGAGTGTCAAAGGTTGGGTCGATGACGGGGCAGAGCAGGGTCTGATGGCGGATGCGCGGGCCGCCGCGAAGTTGTGCCAGGAGGGTGACGACGGCGGCCATGTTGCCGCCGGCGCTGTCGCCGAGCAGGGCGATGCGGGAGCCGTCGAGGCCGTGGGAGGCGTCGCGCGTTGCGGCCCAGGCGGTGGCGGCGTAGGCCTGCTCGATGGCGATGGGGAAGCGGGATTCCGGGGAGAGGCTGTAATCGACAAAGAGGACGGCGGCGCGGGCGGTGTGGGCGAGCGAGCGGGCGAAGCGGTCGTGCGGTTGTTTTCCGCCGACGACCCAGCCGCCGCCGTGGAAGTAGATGAGGATAGGCAGGGGTGCGGAGATTCCCGTGGGACGGATGAGGCGGAGCGAGACGGGACGGGCGGGAGTGGGGATTTCGAAGTCTTCGAGGGAGGCGGCCTGGATGGCTGGGGAACGGGCCATGTTGGCGTCGAAGGCGGCGCGGGCTTCGGGGATGGGGAGTTCGTAGGTTTGGGGCGCGTTGGCGGCAGATGCGAGGACGGCGAGGGTTTCGGGGTCGAGGGGTTGGAGTGGGTTCATGGGTGATGTCGCAGTTATGATCGTAACCGCAACGGCGAGCGCGGATGATGCGGCTGGTATATTGCGGGAGTGGGGATGGATCACCGCTCGGGGAAGCGCGCCGCGTTGTTGGGGATGGTTGCGAGTGCGGCGCTGGCGGTGTGGAAGATCGCGGCCGGGTTGTATGGGCACTCGACGGCGGCGGTATCGGACGGGGTGGAGTCAGCCGGCGACGTGGTGACGTCGGGCGTGGTTTTGTTTGGACTGATTCAGGCGGGGCGGCCTCCGGATCAAGACCATCCTTACGGGCACGGGCGGGCCGAGACGCTGGCGGCGCTTTTCACGGGAGCTGTGTTGTTCGCCGCGGGCGGGCTGATCTGTTATCACGCGGCGCAGAAAATGTATAGCGGCGGGCCCGCGCCCGAGATGATCGCAGTGTGGCCACTGGCGGCTTCGGTAGTGGTGAAGACGGGGCTGTGGGTGGTGAAGGGATATCATGGGCGGCGGATGCGCAGCGAGGCGCTGCGGGCGGACGCGGCACCCGATATGCTCGACGCAGTTTCGGGCACGGTGGCGCTAATTGGGTTGGCGGCGGCGCTGTACGACCCGGCGAGGTTCCGGTGGCTGGACGCGGCGGCGGGATTTGCGGTGGGGATGGTGGTGAGCGGGTTGGGCGTGCGGGTGGTGTGGACGACGGCGCTGAGCCTGATGGATACGATGCCGGACGGGGCGATGCTCGATCAGATCCGGGAGACGGCGCTGCGGGTGCCGGGTGCACTTGGCATTGAAAAGTGCTTTGCGCGACGGACTGGTTTGCAGTATCACGTGGATTTGCATCTCGAAGTGGATCCAGCGATGACGGTGTTCGCCTCGCACGAGATCGCGACGCAGGTAAAGGGGGCGATTCTGCGGGATGTAGATTGGGTGGCGGGCGTGCTGGTTCACGTGGAGCCGCACCTGACGGCTACAATAGCCGACGGGAGAAAGGCGGGAGGAGCCACCGCGGCACGGGATGGAGAATAGGGAATTTGCGCGCCTTCTGGATGAGACCGCGGATCTGATGGAGATCGCGGGCGACGACGGCTTTCGGATTCGCAGTTACCGGAACGCGGCGGCGGCGATAGCGGGGACGCCGGCGCGGGTGGAGGAGATGCTTCGGAATCCGGAGCGGAAGGTGACGGAGATTCCGGGCGTGGGGAAGGGGATTGCGGCGGTTCTGGGCGAGATTGCGGAGCGGGGATCGTTTGAGCGCAGGGATGAGCTGCTGAAGAAGTATCCGCCGGGTGCGCTCGAGATGCTGAAGATTCAGGGGCTAGGTCCGAAGAGCCTGGCGGTATTGTTTTCCCATTTCGAACTGCGGACGATCGACGACCTGGAGAGGCTGTGCCAGGAGCACAAGCTGCGGGACCTGCCGCGGATGGGCGCGAAGCTGGAAGAGAAAGTGCTGCGGTCGATTGCGCAGTACCGGAAGAGCGTGGGGCGGTTCCTGTTGAGTTACGGCGCGCGGGTGGCGGCGGAGTTGACGGCGTATCTGGGCGAGAAAGCGGGCGTGCGGCGGGTGACGGCGGCGGGGAGTTACCGGCGTGGGCGGGAGACGATCGGGGATCTGGATTTGCTGGCGACCGGCGTTGGGGCGCGCGAGGCGCTGGAGGCGCTGGCGGCGCATCCGTCGGTGACCGAGGTGCTTGGCAAGGGCGAGAACAAGGCGAGCGTGAAGTACGGCGGCGAGGGGCTGCAGGTGGACTTGCGGGCGCTGCCGGAAGAGAGTTTCGGCGCGGCGCTGCAGTATTTCACGGGAAGCAAGGAGCACAACGTGGCGCTGCGGGGGCGGGCGCAGCGGATGGGGCTGACGTTGAACGAATACGGGTTGTCGCGCCTGGAGGGCGGCGCGCGGGTGGCGGGGGCGACGGAGGAGGAAATTTACGCAGCGCTGGGAATGGCCTGGATTCCGCCGGAGTTGCGCGAGAACCAGGGCGAGATCGAAGCGGCGGCGAACGGGGAGTTGCCGAAGCTGATCGAGGGGGGCGATGTGCGCGGCGACGTCCACATGCACACGCGGGAGACCGACGGACGGGCGACGCTCGAGGAGATGGCCGAGGCGGGGCGGGCGATGGGCTACGAGTACATCGCGATCACGGACCATTCGAAGGCGCTGGCGATGGCGAACGGGCTGGACGAGAAGCGCGTGGTCGAGTTTGCGCGGCGGGTGAGAAAGATGGATGCGGCGGGGCTGGGCCTACGGGTGTTTTCGGGCCTGGAATGCGACATCCGCAAGGACGGCGCGATGGATATCGAGGAAGACGCGCTGGCCGAGTTGGACCTGGTGATTGCGAGCGTGCACAGCCATTTCAACCTGGAGCCGGCGGCGATGACGGACCGGATTCTGCGGGCGATGGAGTCGCCTTCGGTGCGGATTCTGGGCCATCCGACGGGGCGGGTGCTACTGCACCGGGACGCGTATGCGTACGAGTTCGAGCAGGTGGTGAAGGAAGCGGTGCGGCGGGGCGTGATGCTTGAGATCAACGCAAGCCCGGAGCGGCTGGATCTTCACGCGCCGCTGATTCGGGCGGCGAAGGCGCTGGGGGCGCGGTTTGTGATCTCGACGGACGCGCACGATCCGAGGCACCTGGGGAACATCCGGTTCGGCGTGCAGATGGCGCGGCGGGGGTGGCTCGAGGCCGGGGACGTGATCAACACGCGGGGTGTAGAGGAATTTCGAAAGGCGATACAGAAATCATGAAAATCATTTCGTCAAAAGAGAAGTACCGGAATTCGCTTTTTTCCGTGACGGAGCAGGTGGCGGTGAGTCCGGACGGGTTCGAGATCAAGCGGGCGATCGTCGGGCATAGCGGCTCGGCGGTGATGATGGCGGTGGACGACAAGAACCGGATTCTGCTGGTGAAGCAGTTCCGTTTGCCGGCGGGGAGAACGCTGTGGGAGTTGCCGGCGGGGCGGTTGGATGAGGGGGAGACGCCGCTGAAGGCCGCCAGGCGCGAGTTGAAGGAAGAGACCGGATACCGCGCGAAGAAGTGGCAGAAGATGGTGGAGTTTTTTCCGAGTCCCGGTTACGTAGCGGAGAAGATGACGATTTATCTGGCGACGGAACTGGTCTCCGGCGAGGCGCAGCCGATGGACGATGAACGGATCGAGACGGGGTGGTTCACGGCGAAGCAGGTGGAGGAGATGATCCGGCGCGGGGAGGTTGTGGACGGCAAGACGATGATCGGGCTGTTCACGTGGCAGAAGTATTTTCGAGGTAAGAAAGCATAGCGCGGAGCGCGGCGGTGCGGTGGCTGACTTCGAGTTTGCGCTCGAGGGGGACTTCGGCGAAGGTGCAGCCGAACGGTTCGTAGAAAAATAGCGGGTCGTAGCCGAAGCCGCCGGCGCCGCGTTCCTGTTCGAGGATGCGGCCGGCGACTTCGCCGCGGAAGACGGCGATGGTTTGGCCGTTGCGGGCGAGGGCGGCGCAGCAGACGTAGCGGGCGGCGCGGTTGGATGCGCCCTGGAGGCGTTCGAGGAGGAGGCGATTGTTGTCCGCGTCGGTCGCGTTGGGTCCGGCGAAGCGGGCGGAGTAGACGCCGGGTGCTCCGTTGAGGGAGTCGACTTCGAGGCCGGAGTCTTCGGCGAACAGGAGATGGTCGAGGCCGGCGGAGTAGTATTCGGCTTTCTGGCGGGCGTTTTCTTCAAACGTGGTTCCGGTTTCCGGGCTCGGGGGCATGGACTCGAGGCCGGGACGCACGAGCAGTTCGATGGGCGGGTGAATAGTGCGTTTGAACTCGCGCAGTTTGCCGGGGTTGGTGGTGGCGCAGTAGAGGATCACGATTGGGCGATGGCGAGGGCCTGGAGTTCGAGCAGGGTGCGGATGCCGGCGCGGCCGAGTTCGAGAAGGCGGTTCATGCCGGTGTCGTCGAAGGGGGTCTTTTCGGCGGTGGCCTGCAGTTCGATGAAGCGGCCGTCGCCGGTCATGACGATGTTCATGTCGACGTCGGCTTGCGAGTCTTCTTCGTAGCAGAGGTCGAGGAGGGGAACGCCGGCGACGACGCCGACGCTGACGGCGGCGACGGAGGTGACGAGCGGGTTGGTCTTAATGACGCCGAGCTTGCGGAGGCTTTCGACGGCGAGGGCGAGAGCGACGAAGGCGCCGGTGATGCTGGCGGTGCGCGTGCCGCCGTCGGCCTGGATGACGTCGCAGTCGACGATGACGCTGCGCTCGCCGAGGGCTTTCAGGTCGACGACGGCGCGGAGGCTGCGGCCGATGAGGCGCTGGATCTCCATGGTGCGTCCGGACTGGCGGCCCTTGTTGACCTCGCGCGGCGTGCGGGTGACGGTGGCGCGGGGCAGCATGGAGTATTCGGCGGTGATCCAACCCTGGCCCGAGCCGCGAAGGAAGGACGGGATGGAATCCTCGACGGTGGCGGCGCAGAGGACGCGCGTGTTGCCGGCTTCGATGATGGCGGAGCCTTCGGCGGTTTTGAGATACCCGGTTTCGATGCGGACGGGGCGAAGCTGGTTTGGCTGGCGTTGGTCAAATCTCATTTAGGAGCCCGATTGGAGAGAGAAGTAAAACAGCAGACAGACGAGGGCGATGCCGGCGAGGACGAGCAGGAGGCAGGGGATGGCAGCCTTATTGGAACTCTTGGGCGCGGCCTTGGCGCGCTTTGGCTTGAATTTGGCCATGAATCCATCAGTGTAATGCGTGGCGCTGTCAGGCGTGGCGCGCGAGACGCTGGTGAGCAGTTAGAGGCAGCGGGCGGCCTGGTGGAAGAATTCGTCGAGGGCGTCGAGGGTGGCGGGTTCGAGGTCCTTGAGGGTGATGGCGGCGACGGAGCGGCCGCGTTGTTCGAGGGCCTGAATGGTGGCGAGGAACTGGGCGCGGTGATAGTCGGGCGAGCAGGCGATTTCCGACGGCCCGGTGGCGGCCTCCGACAGGAGGATGGTGGAGAAGCAGCGGCCGTGGCCGATGATCATCTCGTGATAGGAGTGGTTCATGGCGGGGCCTTCGTAGACGTCGGCGGGCATGTGGAGGCGGGACTGGAAGAACGTGCGGGCGGCGCGGTGGAGGCGGGCGCGGAGGGCGCGGCCGGCGGCGGAGTAGCGCATGTCGCCGAAGAAGGTGAGTTCGCCGTATTCGATGCGCGGGGCGGAGCGGAGGAGGTGGGCGTAGATCTGGGGCGCGGTGCGGCCGCAAGAGTCGACGGAGGGGTGATGAACCGTGACACGGTTGCGCCAGCGGGACTGGCGCGGTGAGGCGAGGACGGTCTGCCAGGCGGCGGTGGTCTGGATACCTCCGGTGCGGGAAGCTTCCTCGAAGATGCGGTTGGCGATGGATTTGTAGTGTTCGACGCCTGGGTGGGTGACGAAGTTCATGTTGCGGAGCCAGGCGAGGCCGAAGACCGCGTAGTGGATGAACTGCATGTAGCGGCTCCAGGGGGCGGAGCGGGGAAGAGTTAAGACCGCGACGGGGTAACCGGCGCGGCGGAGCGCGGCGGCTTTTTCGCGGGCGGTGTGGGGGACGCCTTTTTGCTGGACGAGGAGGAAGGCGCGGTCCTGTGCGGGGTTGCGCGGGGGATGGTAGAAGGGCAGGTGGACCGGTTCGTCGATGACGATCTTGATGCCCCAGTCTTCGCTTTTCCCGAGGCTTTCCTCGAACTCCTGCTTGGTCCAGAGGCCGGCGCCCGAGAGAGGTTTGGGGAGCAGGAGCGTCACTTTGTCGTGGCCCGCTTCGATTTGTGAATGGAGGAAAGCAGACAAGCGCCAGGCGGTGCGGATGTCTTCGTGGCTGAGGGCGGCGGAGGCGATCCAGGTGTCGAGGTCGACGCCGGCGAGGCCGAGCGGGTAGAGGCTGCCGCGGGTGAGAGGGCTCGAGTGGCGGCCGGCGGTGGAGTTGCGGCGGTCGGGTTGGAGTTCGATGCGGCGGTAATTGCGCGGCGCGGCGAAGCGGTCGAGCAGGGAGCCGGGCAGGGTCATGTAGAGGAAATTGGAGCGGGAGTCGATGCCGAGCTTGTCGTAGAGGGCGGCGAGGCGTTCGAGGTTGACGACGGGTTCGTAGGAGGTCATGCCGAGCGCCATGCCGACGACGAGGGTGCGTTTGAGGGCGGAGGCAAGCGTGGTGCGGCCGCGGCGGACCATGTCGTCGAGGATGAATTTGAGCTTGGCGGGGTCGGTGGAGTCGAGCGCGTAGAAGCGGGGCGAGGCGCCGAGGAGGCCGATCGCTTGATACATGCTCTTGTCTTCGATGGAGCCGCCCATGCCGGCCCAGATGAGGAAGCGGAGCGGCGTGCCGTGCGCGGCCTGGATGCCGTGGCGGATTGTTTCGAGTTCAAGGCGGATGGCGTCGGCCCATTCCGGATGGTGGGCCGCAGCCCAGCTTAGTTGGAAGACGCCGAGGAGGTCCTTCTTCACCGCGGACCCGGTTTCGTCGAGTTCCATGGTGATGGGGATGAGGCGATTCCGGGTGGGATCGAGCGAACCGGGGCCTTTGCGCAGGACGCGGGAAGAGAGAGCCTGCAGGCGCGCGAGCAGGTCCTGCTTCTCGATGGCTGCGAAGTGTAATTGTGAGTCGGGAGAATCGTTGTGGAATTGCAGCGTGAGTTCAGACATTCCCTAAGGCGCCGGCCTTTGGAGCGCGACCCCGTGAATGTACCACACCGTAACCTCCGCCGCCGGGTGTTTCGATGCGGAGGCGGTCGCCTGGTTGTGCGGTGAAGCGCGTTTTTGCATCGAGCGGGAGAGTGCGGGAGCCGCGGAGGAGGAGATTGCGTCCGGGCGCGGCGGGTTTTCCGCCGTGGAGTGCATAGGGGGCGTGGCTGCGGCGGTCGCTGAGGATGGTGATCTCGGTGGGAGCGAGGAATTCGAATTCGCGAATGATGCCGTTGCCGCCGCGGTGGAGACCGTCGCCGCCGGAGCCGGAACGGATCGCATAGCGGCGGATGCGCACCGGGTATTGGTGCTCGAAGGCTTCGATGGGCGTGTTCCAACTGTTGGTCATGTGGGTGTGGGTGGCGTCGAGGCCATCGGAGTGAGCGGAGGCGCCCATGCCACCGGCGATGGTTTCGTAGTAGGCGAAGGGCGTGTTGTGGCGTGGGTCGCGGCCGCCGAAGGTGAGGTTGTTCATGGTGCCGGAACTGGCGGCGGGGATGGCGTCGCCAGCGGCGCGAGAGAGGGCGCCGAGGAGCACGTCGGTGATGCGTTGGGAGGTTTCCACGTTGCCGGCGGCCATGGCGGCGGGCGGTTGCGCGTTGACGATGGATCCGGGCGGGGCGACGACTTCGATGGGGCGGAGGAGACCGGCGGTGTAGGGGACTTCGGGAGGAAGGAGGCAGCGAAAGACGTAAGCGGCGGCGGAGAGGGCGACGGCGTAGTTGGCGTTGACGGGTCCGGCGGCTTGCGGGCTGGAGCCGGTGAAATCGACGCGGGCGCTGGCGCGGTCGAGCGTGATGGTGACGGCGATGCGGAGGGGAGAAGCGGCGAGGCCGTCGCCGTCGAGGAAGTCCTCGAAGCGATAGCGGCCCGGGCGGAGGCGGGCGATGGCGGCGCGCAACATGCGTTCGCTGTAGTTCTGCAGCGCGGCGGCGTTGCGGTGGAGACGGGGCAGGCCGTAGCGGGCGATCATCTCCTCGATCCGCTGCTCGCCGCGGCGGATGGCCATGCACTGGGCGAGCAAGTCGCCCTCGCGTTCTTCCGGCGTGCGGACGTTGGACAGCAAGAGATCGAGGACCGGGCGGTCGATTTGGCCGAGGCGGCGCAGCAGGATGGGCGGGATGCGCAGGCCTTCCTGGTAGATCTCGGTGGCGAGCGGCATGGAGCCGGGACTCATGCCGCCGACGTCGGCGTGGTGGGCGCGGTTGG
>JAKAJI010000329.1 GCA_021813825.1 Acidobacteriota bacterium
GAGGACGTCGACGTGCAAAACGTCGAAGAAACCGCCTGGCGCGCCCTCAACAATATCGACCCCCAGCGCGACATCGAATTCGTCCTCGGCCCCATCGACTCGCTCGACCACGCCAGCCGCCTCCCCGACTTCGGCTCGAAAATGGGCATCGACGCCACCCGCAAGTGGAAACAGGAAGGCTTCACGCGCCCCTGGCCCGAAGTAATCCGCATGTCGTCTGATGTAAAACAACGCGTCGACGCCCTCTGGAAGAAGGCGGGCCTGTAGGCCCCTACTCTCACTGCACGGCCATCGTCACAACATTTTCGGCCGGCGATGATCCCACCACAACGGACACCGGCACCGCCGGCCCCGGCGCGACATCGGCGGGCACCTCCACGTTCACCTGCACCAGTCCCGCCACCAGGCCCGGCGCGGCGCCCTGGTAAGTCACCTTCGCCGGAATGCCCCCGATGGTCACCTGGATCGGCAGTTCCACCAGCGGCAGGTTCGTCGCGGGTGCCAGTTGCCCGTCACTCATGGCCGGCGTGTAAGGTCCCGCGCCGGTAAGATACAGCGCCACCGAAGCCCCGCGCGTGGCCGGATTCGACGAGGAGTTCTGCGCGTAGGCCGGCGCGTTCAGGATCGCCCCCTGGCCCGCGCCGGAAGCGTTCTGCGTGAACAAAGCCGCCGACGTCGCATTCACCCCCAGTTTCGCCGTGTAAGACGCGCCGCCCGGCGCGCTCAGCGTCAGCGTCGTCGTTCCGCCGGCTAAGGCAAAAGGAACCACCGCATTGATCTGCGTGGAAGACACAAACAGCAGCGGCGCCGGCTTGCCGTCGAAACTCAGTTGCACCCCGCCCAACGTCGTCGGAAAGCCGCTTGCTCCCGGCGTCGCTGCCACCGGCGACGAAGGCCCAATCCCGCTCCCGAACACCGTTACAATCTCTCCCCCCGCCACCCCGCCGCCCTGAAAACTCGCCGCGTTTACCACCGTCGCAATCCCCGCGGCCCCCGGCAGAAGCCCGTACACATCCACCCGGTTCGAACTTGTCGGCACGTACACGCGCCCGTTCGCCACCGTCGGGTTGGCGAACTTGGTGAAATCTCCCATCGTGTCCCGCGCCCCGCTCTGGCCGCTGTTCCATAGCTCGGTCGAAATGTTTGAAGCATCGAAGGCATGAATTGTTCCCGGCGCCGGCAGACTCCCAGCCCCGGCCGACGTCGCCCACAGAATCGCCGTGTCCGCCGTCGCCCCGTTCGCCGACACGCTGAACCCGCTGAACGGCATCGAATTCGCGACCGCCGTGTTCTCGGCCACCGGCGCCGTCTCGAACTTGCCGCCACTGAACCGGAACGCCCGCAGGCTCTGGTTGAACGGCCAGAAAAAGACCGTCGCGTTTCCCCCGCCCATGTCCCAAAGTGCCGAATTAAAGACGAAAAACCCGTTGTTCTCCCGGTAGCTCGCATCAAACGATGCATCCACCACCGGAAAACTCTGCACCACCTGCGTGTTCGAGGCCACCTCCTCCCCCAATGCGCCCCGGTCCAGCAGAAACATCTGGCCCTCTTTCGCCGCCAGGTACGCCAGGTTCGTCCCCGGAATCAGCACCGGCCCATTTGACCCCACGTCGTTGTCGTTCCCGTTCAGCGTGTCCCATTCCGACGGCGTGAACCAGTCCGCCACGCTCACCCCGTCTTCGGTTGCAATCTTCAGCACACTCTGGCTCCAGGCCGGCCGGGTTGAATCGTAGGTCCCGTTCCCCGTCGCCAGAAAAATGTTCTGCCCATCGCTCGCCGGCCCATGCCCGCCCTGCCACAGCGCCCCCGCCGCGTCATTCGGCGTCGTATTGAATACGGAAGCCTGCGTCAGGTCGTCGGCGTTGTAACCCATCAGCCACCCGTGCCACGGCGCAATGTCACCATGGGAACCAAAGCTGACGTAAACCACACCGTTCAGCAGCAGCAGCCCCGGCCGCTGCAGATGGTCCCCCGCCGCGAACGCGAGTTCGCCCCCGGCCGGCGTCTCCTCGCCGTCCCAGCCGCTGCCCTCCACCGACCCCTGGATCTCCACCGGCCCGCCGAATTTCTCCGCCCCGGTCGTCACATCCAGCGCGTGCAGATAGTAGGCGTAATTTCCGTTCGACCCTGTGAAATTCACCGCGTACAGCGTGCCCGTCGCCGTGTCGATCACCGGCGTGCCCAGAATCCCAATCTCGTTCTGAATATCGGTGAACGGCCCGCCGGAATCGGAAAAATCCATCGGGTTCACCGACGGCCCGAAGTTTACCTGCCACAGCGGCGCCAACCCGTTCCCGCCGTCCGCATCGAAGGCGTAGACGCTGTTGTGCATCGTCGCCACGAACACCACGTTACGCACCGCGCCCGAGGCAAACTCGAGCCCATGCACGTACAACGGCTGCGCGTAAACCTGCCCGTCCACGGCAAGCGAAAACACTTTCCCGAACTGCCGGGGATTGACATTGGATGGCGTCAGCAGCGTCTCGCCCGTATTTTCATTCGTTCGATTCAGATCGTAGTTGACCGTAACCACATCGGTCTGCGCCGCCAGGGCAGGGGAGAGAACAAGGCAAGTCAAAGGGGCAAGAAAATACTGTATCTTTCGCATTCGACACCAATCGGGACCTGCCCCTGTACCAGTCCCTCAAAGCTATTGGAGCAAAAATGGCGAGCTGGAGTATCGCTTTGTTACAATTCTTGAAGATACACGCGGCGGCTGTAGCTCAGTTGGTAGTAGCGCCAGATTGTGGTTCTGGATGTCGTGGGTTCGAATCCCACCAGCCGCCCCATCTCACATCCACGCAACGCACCGGCTCGTCGCTCCTGTCTACCAAACCGCCGTGGGCGATATAATCCAGGAGAAACGGATGCGCGGCGGTCGATGCCTGGCGACCCGAATCCAAACGACATCAACGGCCTTCTCCGCGCCTGGAGCGATGGAGATCCGGGCGCTCTCGATCGTCTGACCTCCATCGTGTATGAAGAACTGCGCCGTCTCGCTCACTACTATATGCAGCGAGAGCGCCCGGGCCACACGCTTCAGACCACGGCCCTGGTGAATGAAGCTTACCTCCGCCTGGTAGACTACAAGCGCATGAAATGGCAGGATCGCGCGCACTTCATCGCTGTTGCGGCCCAGGTGATGCGCCGTATCCTTGTGGATCATGCCCGGAGCCACAACATCAAGCGCGGCGCCGGCGTGCCGCACGTGGCTCTCGACGATGCCGCGGCCCTGGGTAGCGATCGAACCGGCGACCTGGTCGCGCTCGACGATGCCATGAACGCGCTGGCTCGTCTCGATCCCCGTAAGGTGCAAATTGTCGAGATGCGCTTTTTCGGCGGCCTCAGTGTCGAGGAAACGGCGGAAGTCCTCAAAGTATCGCCGGCGACGGTCAGGCGCGATTGGAGCATCGCCAAGGTCTGGTTGTATCGCGAACTCGGCGGCGGGGCAGGCGATGGATCCGGAACAATGGAAGCAACTCGATAAGCTTCTGCACGAGGTGCTCGAGCGGCCACCGGAAGAGCGTGAAACCTTCCTACGCCAGGCCTGCGCCGGCAACGAACCCCTCGAGCGGGAAGCACGCTCGCTATTGACGCTGGAGCAAAACGCGGGTGAGTTTCTCGAGACCCCGGCCATTGAGATCGCGGCGCAAGCCGGCGTTCCGGAGCCCAGCCAGAGGAGCGAACAAGACACCTGGCTCCGCGCAGGCGCGGCCTTGTCGCATTACCGCGTCCTGGAAAAACTCGGCGGCGGCGGCATGGGCGTGGTGTATAAGGCCGAGGATCTCGAACTGGGCCGCTTCGTGGCGCTGAAGTTCCTGCCGGACGAATTGGCCGGAAGTCAAAACGCCATCGAACGCTTTCGCCGGGAAGCCCGCGCCGCCTCATCGCTAAACCACCCGAACATTTGCACGATCTACGAGATCGAGCGGCACGAGGACCGTTCCTTTATCGCGATGGAGTTCCTCGATGGCGTTACTCTCAAACACCGCATCCGGGGCCAACCTCTCCCACTCGAGACGCTGCTTCCGCTCGCCATCGAGATCGCCGACGGTTTGGACGCCGCCCATTCGGCCGGCATCACCCATCGCGACATCAAGCCCGCCAACGTTTTCATCACGACACGCGAGCACGCCAAGATTCTCGATTTCGGATTGGCGAAGATCGGTGCAGCCGAGTATCCGCCCATCACCGAATCTTCCGCCTTGCCAAACCCGCCCGCCGGAGACCAACTCACCGCCGCCGGCAGCCGGATGGGAACGTCGTCGCATATGTCGCCGGAACAGATCCGCGGCGAGCGCCTCGACCCCCGCACCGATCTGTTTTCCTTCGGCGTTGTCCTCTATGAAATGGCGACCGGCACGCTGCCGTTCGAAGGACCAACGCAGAAGGTCGTCTTCGATAAGATCCTGAACCACTCTCCGATCGCCCCCCGCGCCCGGAACCCAAGCATACCCGTGGAACTGGAGCGCATCATCGGCAAATGTCTTGAAAAAGACCGCGAGCTTCGCTACCAGCACGCTTCCGCGATTCGCGCCGATCTCGAAGCCCTGCATCGCAGCTTCCATGCCACGGCTTCGACCGCACAAACACGATCGTCCGCCAAATCCCGCCGTGCCAGGCGAGCGGCCCTCGCGTCGTTGGCGCTGGCCGGCGTCGCCGGCGCGGGGTATCTGACGTTTCATGGCGCGCAGAAACCCGTCGCGACGATCCCCCTCGTGCTGGCCGAATGCAACAACCAGACGGGCGACGCGGCGTTTGGCGGGCTCTTGCAGCAGACCCTGCTCGCGCAGTTGGAACAGCAGCCCTTCAAAATCGTTCCGGAAGACACAATCCGGCAGACGCTACCCTTTATGCGCCAACCCCCGGACGCGCGCCTCACCGCCGGCATAGCTCGCCAGATCTGCGAGCGAACGGGAAGCTCGGCCGTCGTCGAGCCTTCGCTCGATCGTCTGAGTACGAAATTTGTATTGGGCTTGCGAGCACAGAAATGCGGAACCGGCGAAGTCCTCTTCGCCCAACAGTCCGAAGTAAGCCGGAAGGACGATGTTGCCGATGCGCTAAGCCGCATGGCCGGCCGGTTCCGCGCGCTGGCCGGCAAATCGCCGGACGCCTTCCGGCCAACTTCGCCTCCTCTACTTGAAGCCACTACGTCATCCCTCGAAGCCCTGAAAGCCTACAACGCCGGAATGGCAGCCCTGTCGCGGGAAGGCCCACGGGCGGCCCTGGAACTGTTTCAGCGCTCGGTCTCCCTGGACCCCCAATTTGCCAGCGCGCATACCATGGCCGGTGTGATGTATTCGAGCATCGCGGAAAGCGATCTCGCCGGGGAAGAACTCGTGAAGGGTTGGAAGTTGCGGGACAACGCCGGCGGCCGCGAGCGATACCTGATCGATTACAACTATCAGTGCCGGGTTTTGGGCAATCTCGAAAAGGCCAGGCAAACCTGCGATCTCTGGGCTCGGACCTACCCTCGCGACGCAATGCCCCACAGTTTTCTGGCGGGACAGGTATTGCTCAGCGTCGGCAAGTTCGAACGCTCCGAA
>JAKAJI010000330.1 GCA_021813825.1 Acidobacteriota bacterium
CGATCTCCTCCTCGCTCACTCCCTCCGCCGCCGCCAACCGCGCCCGCAAACTCTTGAGCCGCGCCGTCGCCGTATACCCCGGACAAATGTTGTTCACCAGCACGCCGTACGGCCCGTATTCATTCGCCAGCGTCTTCACCAGCCCCACCACCGCCGCCCGCACCGAGTTCGACAATATCAGCCCGTCAATCGGCTGCTTCACCGCCACCGACGTAATCGCCAGAAACCGTCCCCACCCCCGCGCCCTCATCCCAGGCAGCGTCTCCCGCGCCAGGTGAATCGTACTCATCAAATTCAGATCCACCCCCGCCCGCCAGTCCTCCACCGTCGTCTCCGCGAACTTCTTCGACGGCGGCCCGCCCGCATTCGCCACGCAAATATCGATCGCCCCAAACCGCTCCCGCACCTGCGCCGCGAGTCTCGCCACCTGCCCGGCATCGGTAACATCGGCCCGCGCCGCCATCACCTCACCGCCCGCCGCGCACGCAATCTCCCGCGCCGCTTCCTCCACCGCCTCGCCCCGCGCGCAGATCGCCACCTGCGCGCCCTCCAGCGCCAACCTGAGCGCCACGGCCTTCCCTAGTCCATGGCTCGCCGCCGCCACCAGTGCCACGCGCCCGCCAATCCCCAGGTCCATCTGTTACCACTCAACTTACTTCTGAACCGACTTACTTCTGCCGAAGATACAAATCCTGCCCCGTCAGCCAGTCCTGCCGCGGTGGCGTGAAAATGTCGATCCCGTCGAAATCGGTCAAAGCCACCGCCTTGTGCGGCACGTTCGAGGGAATGTGCAGCACCTCGCCGCCCTTCAGTAACACCTTCTGCCCTTCGATCTCAAACTCCAGTTCCCCCGAAAAGCACATACTGATCTGCTCGTTCTCATGATGGTGCAGCGGCACCACGCCGCCCTTCTTAATAAACAACTGCGCCACCATCGTCCGCTCCCCGGTAATCAACCGCCGCGACAATGTATCGTTCACCTGCTCGAGCGGCATCGCATCCCAACGGTAAAGCTTCATCTCTTCTCTCCTCGTCTTACACTTCGTTGCGCCGGAACCGCTCGGCCAGATGATCCGCCGAGCGCACCGCCAGCGCCATCATCGTCAGCGTCGGGTTCTGGCACGCCGACGAAACAAACCCCGCCCCGTCCATCACAAACAAATTCTTTACATCGTGCGTCTGCATCCATGGATCGAGCACCGACTTCTTCGCGTCCGTCCCCATCCGCGCCACGCCCAGCTCATGAATCGCCATCCCCGGCATCTCCACCTTCGCCTGCAGCCGGATGTTCTTCGCCCCCGCCGCTTCGAGCATCTCCGCCGCGCACGCCGCCGCGTCCTCCATCATCGCCTTCGCGTTCCCGTCGTGCGTCATGCTGATCCGCAGCGCCGGTATGCCCCACGCATCGCGCAAATTCGGATCGATCTCCACGAAATTCTCCCACCGCGCCAGCGACTCGCCGAACGCCCCCATGTCCACCGTATCGATCCCCGCCCTCACCGCCGCCTTGTATTCCGGCCCGAACCCCGGCGCGTTGTAGTGGAACCCCGCCCCGCTCCCTCCCTGATACCCATACCCGCGAATAAACCGCGGATGCCTCGGCCCTCCCATCACGTTCCGGAACCGGATGACATAAATCCCATTCGGCCGGTGCGCCTCGTTCATGCTCGGCTTCCCGTTCACTCCCTCGAACTGCCCGCTCGCCCCGCCGCCCACGCAATGGTCCATCAAATAACGGCCCAAACACCCGCTCGAATTCGCCAGCCCCTTCGGATACACCCTCGTCGAAGAGTTCAGCAGAATCCGCGCCGACTCCATCGACTGCGCGCACAGCACCACCGCCCGCGCCTTCACCTCCACCGCCTTCCTCGTCACCCGGTCGATGTAAGTAACTCCCGTCGCCCGGTTCGCCCCGTTATCCATCGTCACGTGACTTACCACCGCGTTCGGAATCAGGTCGCAGTGCCCGCTCTTCACCGCATCCGCCACCGTCGTGTAAGGACTCGAAAAGTACGAGTAAGTCGAACACCCCCGCTCGCACGGACCACAGTAATGGCACGCCGCCCGCCCGTTGTGCGCCTGCGTCACAATCGCCGTCCGTCCGATCGTCACCGTCCGCCCCAGCTTCGCCGCCCGTTCCCGCACCAGCAGCTCGCCACACGTCATCTTCATCGGCGGCAGGAAACGGCTGTCCGGCAGCGTAGGGTTATGCTCCGCCGCCCCGCTGATCCCCACATACTGCTCGACAATGTCGTAATAAGGCTCGACATCTTTGTAACTAATGGGCCAGTCCTCGCCGTACCCATCGTGCGAGGCCGCCTTGAAATCCAGATCGCTGTAGCGGTAGCTCTGCCGCCCCCACACCATCGTCCGCCCGCCCACCACCCGCAGCCTCTGCCAGGTGAACGGCTTCCCTTCCGGCGTGCTGTACGGATTGTCGAAATCGTCGACAAACCAGTCGTAGTTATACTCCATGCACGCGTAACATTGTTTCTGCACCGGCCGCCGCCGCGCCACCTCCGGCGATAAGTTCCGGTACTTCAAAGCGAACTCCGGTAAGTGCTCGGTAAATTCCCGCGGGCTTACTTTCCGCCCCGCATCGAGCAGCGCCACCTTCACGCCCGCTTCCGCCAGCCGCTTCGCCGCCCATCCGCCCGTCGCCCCGCTGCCCACTACGATCGCGTCGTACACCGCCTGCGCCATCTTCTTACGCCCCCTGCCCCGGCCTCGTCGGGCATCCCATCATCGGACCGTGAATCACCTGCCCGTCCCAGCCGAGCGACTTCATTCCCACTTCCGACGAGTAAAACGCCTGCGTAATCCAACCCTTTAAGTGCTCGAAATGCGCATGCCCGTCCCCGCCACCGGTCCTCTCGCCCGTCCACCCGCTCTCGCCCATCGGATAGGCAATCAATTCGAGTAACTCGCGCCGCGACTCCGGCTTCAGATCCACAAACGCCGCTCCATACCGGCTGAAACTCTCCCCGTCGAGATACGACAAGCTCTGCACAAACGCCTTCTGCCTCTCCGGCGTCTCCGCCGCCAGCAATAAATCGATGAACCGGTCCACCAGCGCCGCCTTCGCCCCCGGCGTGTCCGTCTCCGGAATCACTGCATCGGCCAGCACGGCCAGCGTCGCATCCTGGTGCGCATCGAGAAACACCGGCTTCCAGTCCGCCGCCGCCAGGTCCGGCACCGTCCAGTTCGGATGCTCCCGGCTATCCGCCGTCTGCCCCGGCATCGCCTTCTGCCCCTCCGCCTCCGGCGCCAGCACCACCGCCCCACCAATCACCGCCGACCGAAACCAATCCCGCCGATTCACATTTCCAGGCACAACGCCCCTCCTCGAATCCCAAATACTATCACCGCTTCGCCACTACTCCCCATACAGCGTCACCGCCGTCCCCCACAAATACGCCTTCGCCATCTCCAGCGCCCGCTCCTCCGTCACCTCCCGCCGCACCACCATCCGCGCCAGCGCCGCCGCCAACGCCTCCCGCGCGCTCTCCACCGCCAGCCAATCGCTCTCCTCCGCCCCCAGCGCCTCGTTATAAGGAAAACAATCCGACCCGAAAACGATCTTCTCCGGATACACCTCCAGCCACTGCTCCAGCGCCCGCGAAAACGCTCCCGGATACAGCAACAACTGCATCAGCGACGAATCCACATACACGTTCTTCCGCGCCGCCAGCCAGATCGCCTCCTTCTCATACGGATACCCCCCGTGCAGCAGCACAAACTTCGTCGCCTCATACCGCGGGTCCCGCAGCACGTTTTCCAGGTTCAACACATTCGCCCACGCAATGCTCGAAAAATCCCCAATCCCCGCCGCCGTGTGAATGTGCACCGCCAGTTTCTCCCGCCCCGCCAACTCAATCAGCCGCCGGAACACGTAATCCTGAAACACCGTGTATTCCCGCGTCGAAGGCACGCCCCCAAACCGGTACTTGTCGTACACCTTCTGCGCCTCCGCCTCCGCCGGATCCCCAAACCGCAGCGAACGGAAATACGCCGCCTCGAACTTAATCGCAATCGCCCCGTGCGCCTTCTCTTGCTCCACCGTCTTCGTCACAAACGCCACGTAATCGTTGAGCGTCGAAGGCAGCGCCGTCATCCCCGCCGCCTGCATCTCCCGCTTCAGTTTCTTCTCCTGCATCGGGATGTAAACTTCCTCGTCCGGATTCCGCGCCCGCATCGCCGAGTTATCGAACGGAAACAGAAACGAATCCACAAACGGCACCCACCGGAACCGCTTCGGATCCAGATACCCCGGCATCGCCACCCGGTTCGCCGCCGCCTCCTTCACGCCCAGCTTGTCCAGTATCCCGTCAAAATATTCCGGCCCCGCCGTCCGCAGCATCTTCTTCTTCGCCGCCAGCCACGCCCGGTGCTCCACGTTCAGGTCGTCGTAGGGAAAATCGAACAGCGCCTTCGCCGCCGCAATCAATTCCGGATTATCGTCCCGCGTCCGCAGCGCCGCCGACTCGCCCGGCGGCAGCGCCATCGCGTCCACGTCCGGATCATCGGCATACCCCGGATGCCCATGATCGTCGAAAATCGGCATCTTCGCGATCTCCGGCAACAACCGGTCGTACTCCAGTTTCACCTTCGCCGGATCCGCCAGCGGAATCGCCTGCGCCCCCGCCACCCCACACAACGCCGCCACCAACAAAATCGTCTTCATGACCTTCGTGTAGCAAGCATATCGCGCAATCCCGTTCGACATCGCCCTCCCGCCGGGCGTACCCTGAGTAAGTACCCAAACCACCCCCGCCCATGAGCTTCACTCCAGGCCAACACGTCGGCGACTACGAAATCCTCGGCCCGCTCGGCGCCGGCGGCATGGGCCGCGTCTACCGCGTCAAACACCTCATCAGCCAGCGCTCCGAAGCCCTCAAGGTTCTCCTCCACGACGTCGAAAACGACTCCAACCTCTGTGACCGCTTCGTCCGCGAAATCCAGGTCCAGGCCCGCCTCAACCACCCCAACATCGCCAGCCTCCACACCGCCTTCCGCCTCGACAACCGCCTCCTCATGGTCATGGAACTCGTCGAGGGCCAAAGCCTCCGCCAGCGCATGCGCAATCCCGGCCTTTCTCTCCCCGAAGGCGTCACCATCGTCCGCCAGGTCCTCGACGCCCTCGCCTACGCCCACTCCCAGGGCGTCACCCACCGCGACATCAAACCCTCCAACATCATGCTCAACACCCAGGGCCAGGTGAAACTCCTCGATTTCGGCCTCGCCACCGTCGCCGGCGACAACCGCCTCACCAAGTCCGGAGCCATCGTCGGCTCCATCCAATACATGGCCCCCGAACAAATCCGCTGTGAACCCCTCGATGCCCGCACCGACATCTATTCCACCGCCGTCACCCTTTGGGAAATCGCCGCCGGCCGCACGCCCTTCGCCAGCGACATCGAATACGCCGTCCTCACCGGCCACCTCGAAACCACCCCCGAACCCCCGCGCGCCGAACACCCCGAGGTCCCCGAAGCCCTTTGGCAGACCCTCCTCCGCGCCCTCGCCAAACGCCCC
>JAKAJI010000331.1 GCA_021813825.1 Acidobacteriota bacterium
GTGATGCGGCGTGGCCTCGCAGGTTACCGCCAGCCCGCGGTTCTTGGCGAATTTCACCATTTCCACCGAGCGCCACGACGAAATGTGGGCCACGTGGAATCGTGCCCCGGTCAACTCCGCCAGCAGGATGTCCCGGGCGACCATGACGTCTTCCGATGCCGCAGGAATGCCGCGCAAGCCGAGGCGCACGCTTTGAACGCCCTCGTTCATGTCGCCACCGGCGCTCAGGTGCAGGTCCTCGCAGTGGTCGATGACGGGTAAACCGAGCGCGGCCGCGGTTTCCATGGCGCGGCGCATGAGCCGCGCATTCATCACCGGTTTGCCGTCGTCGGAGACGGCGACCGCGCCGGCCTCGCGCATCGATCCGATCGAAGCCAGTTCCTCGCCGAGGCTGCCCTTGGTGATTGCGCCGATGGGGAATACATTGACCCGGGCGAGACGCCTGGCTTGCCCGACGATGTAGCGCGTCACGGTCGCGTTGTCATTCACCGGCGCGGTGTTCGGCATCGGGCAGATGGAGGTGAAGCCGCCGGCGGCCGCGGCGCGTGAGCCGGTTTCGATGGTTTCGGTGTGCTCAAATCCCGGCTCGCGCAGGTGCACGTGCATGTCGATGAAGCCGGGCGCCACGATGCAGCCGCGTGCGTCAAACTGCTCGGCCCCGGACGCATCCAGGTCCGGCCCGACGGCGGCGATTTTTCCGTTTTCGATTACGACGTCGGCCGCGCCGTCCCAACCTGAGGCCGGGTCGATCACCCGGCCGCCCCGCACGATGAGCCTTGCCATCGTCTAGCTCCTTAGAATTCTTTCGAGCACAGCCATCCGCACGGCGATGCCGTTTCCCACCTGGCTCAGAATCGCCGAGCGTTGGGAATCGGCGACTTCGGACGCGATCTCGCGCCCGCGGTTGATGGGGCCGGGATGCATCACGATCGCTTGCGGCTTCGCCAGGTCCAGGTGCTCCAGACGGAGACCGTAAAACTGAAAGTACTCGCCTGCCGGGAAGGCGGGCTCGTGCTGGCGCTCCAGTTGAACTCGCAGCATCATGATCACATCGGCGCCGCGGATCGCCTCGCGGATGTCATGGGCGATTTCGACGCCCGCGGCCAAAGCGGTCAACTCGGGCGGCACCAGGGGCGCCGGACCGCAGAGCACGATGCTGGCCCCGAACTTGGACAACAGATGTACGTTCGACCGCGCCACCCGGCTGTGCGCGATATCGCCGATGATCGCCACTCGCAGCCCTTCCAGCCGCATGCCGCGGTCGAGGATTGTGCGTGCGTCAAGCAGCGCCTGCGTTGGATGCTCGTGTGTGCCGTCGCCGGCGTTGACGATCGGAGTTTCCCTGAGATGCCGCGCAAGAAAGTGCGGCGCTCCGGATGCCGCGTGCCGCATCACGATCGCATCCGGCCGCATCGCGTTCAGCGTGTTCAGCGTGTCTACCAGCGACTCGCCCTTCGACACGCTCGATGCCGACGCCGTGATGGAAACCGCTTCGGCGCCCAGCCGCCGCTCCGCGATTTCGAAACTTGTCCGCGTTCGCGTGGAGGCCTCGAAAAACAGGTTCACCACCATCCGGCCATGCAGAATGTCTTTATGGTTGTCGCGCGCCTGAAAGGCACGGGAGCGATCGAGGATGGCTTCGATCTCGCTCCGGTCCAGCGCTTCAATCCCGAGGAGACCTTTCATTTTTCAACCCTGTTCAGTCAACCTGTTCCGCCAGCATCACCCGCTCTGTCTGGTCGATCTCTCGGAACTTCACCTCGATGATTTCGCGGTCGCCGGTCTGCACCATCCGTCCCACGTAGCGGGCCTCGATCGGCAGTTCCCGATGGCCGCGGTCGATGAGGACCAGAAGTTGGACTCGCGCCGGGCGGCCCAGTTCGAACAGCGCATCGAGGGCCGCGCGCACCGTCCGGCCGGTGTAAAGCACATCATCCATCAAGACGACATCCTTACCGGTCACAGGGAAGTTGATGTCAGTGGCATTGTGGACCGGCTTTTCCGATACGGTCGACAGGTCGTCGCGGTACAGATTGATGTCCAGGATGCCGACGGGAATCTCAAGCTTCTCGAGATCCCGGATCTTCGCGGCCAGGCGCATCGCCAGTGGTACGCCGCGCCGCCGGATTCCCACGAACGCGAGCTTGTTCAGATCTTGCGTTTTTTCCAGAATCTCGTGGGCCAGCCGGACCAGCGTCCGGTCGATCTCAGAGGCGCTCATCAATTGGGCTTTTTCACGCGTTTGCGGCATGTGGGTGCCAAACGCTCAAGCGTAACACAGGCGTCCGAGCCAGCATGAACACAGCACACGACGGAGCCGCGCGTCTGACGCCGCTCGCGGCCCTGTGCGGTTAGAGCCGCTTCATTCGATCGCGAATGCGGCGCGCCAGCTTTTCGATCTCTTCGGTTTTCTTGATCGCCGATAGCGACAGAACGTATTGGTCGTTCTTTTCCAGTTCCGATTGCAGGTCTGTCGCCAGCTTGACCAGGTCCTTTGAGTCGGCCAGCGACTTCTTGTATTCGGCCTTCAGAATCTCGTCGCGCTGCAGTTTCCCGTTGGGCATGCGGTAGCCTTCATCGCGGCGGATCGGGGGTTCGGTGCCCGGCGGAAACTGCGGCAGGATCTGTGCGGCCGCAAGAGCGGGAGTGGCGGCAAGCAACATCGCGCGGCGCCGGGTCATCTACCCGCATTCTAGCAACGTGTTTCCCATGCCGTGCCGTGCCGTGATAAAACACGGTCTGGCTTACTCATGAACCGGCGAAACTTTCTAAAGATCGGCCTGGGCGCGTTTAGTGCCGCGGCATTCGGCGCACCGCAGCAGCGGTGGAACGTACTCTTTCTCCTTACCGACGACCTGGGATGGCACGACATCGCGCCGTTTGGGAACACCTTTATCGACACACCGAACCTCACGCGGTTGGCTGCGGAGGCTGCGCGTTTCCCTAATGCTTACGCCGCCTGCCCTGTATGCTCTCCCTCGCGCGCTTCCATCCTGACGGGCAAATACCCGGCCCGGCTACATTTGACGGACTGGATCCCCGGGAGGCCTCCCGGACCAAACTGGAAGCTACGCACTCCGGCGTTCGAACAGGCGCTGCCGCTTGAAGAAACCACTCTGGCTAAGGCGCTCAAGCCTTTGGGCTACCGCAGCGGGGCGATTGGGAAGTGGCATCTCGGCGGCGAAGGGCATCTGCCCACCGATCAAGGCTTCGACGTCAACATTGGTGGAACGAAGGCCGGCCAGCCGCCGCGCTATTTCGGCCCCATCGATCTGCCCGGGCTTCGCCTGGAACCCGGCGAGTTTCTCACGCCGCGCCTTACCGAGGAAGGCACGCGGTTCATCCGCGACAGCGGCTCCCGGCCCTATTTTCTGTACGAAGCGCAGTTTACCGTGCACATGCCGCTCCAGGCCCCGGCGGACCTGGTGGCGAAGTACAAAGCGCGCGACACCGGGGACGTCGACCCTACTTACTGCGCGATGGTTGAAACGGCGGATGCTTCCGTCGGCGGTCTGTTGCGAACGCTCGAAGAGACCGGGGAAGCGCAGCGAACCATCGTCATTTTTACTTCGGATAATGGCGGCGTTTTCTATCAGGGCCGCCGGCCGGTACCGGTGACGAACAACGCTCCGCTCCGCGCTGGCAAGGGACACCTCTACGAGGGAGGCATCCGGGTGCCGCTTCTGGTCCGCTGGCCCGGCGTAACGAAGGCGGGTAGCGTGATCGAAGAGCCCGTCATTGGAGTCGATTACTTCCCCACGTTGTGCGCTGCGCTCGGCGCGAACACCGGTACCGTCGATGGCGTGGACATCCGTCCGGCGCTCGGCGGATCGCGGCTTCCCGAACGCCCGCTGTTCTGGCATTACCCGCATTACAGCGACCAGGGAGGGGTACCGGGCGGAGCGGTGCGGCTTGGCGCCTGGAAGCTAATCGAGTTCTATGAAGATGGCCGGCTCGAGCTGTTTAACCTCGAAGAGGACATCGGCGAACGGCGAAACCTGGTGCGCCGCGAGCCCGCGCGCGCCAAACGCCTGCATTCCTTGCTTGCAGACTGGCGGCGAAGCGTCAACGCTTCGATGCCGGAACCAAACCCGACGTACGACCCGGCAAAGGGCGATGAAGGCTTGACGGGTTACGAGTCCCCGACGCAGCCGGTGTGACGCACGCGCCCCGGAGATGTGGCGCTGCGGCGAATACCAAGCCGCTACAATGGAATCTGCCTGCGCATGCATCGGAAATCTCTGCTCTCCTTGGCTGCCGCCATCCTGCTGTCCGCTTGCAGGCACTCTCCCCCCCAAGGTGTCGCCGCCACGGTCAACGGCCAGCCGATCACCTACGCCGATCTCGACAAGCAGTTTCAAGCGCAATTCCCCAATAACGACAACGCCAGCCAGGACCAGATCAAAGTCCAGAAGCTCGAAGTGCTGCGCAATATGATCGACAACGAAATTATGTTGCAGCGCGCCGAGAAACTCGGCCTGATGGCTACCGACGGCGACGTTGAGGCGAAGTTCAGCGAGCTAAAGGCCCCCTTTACCCAGGAAGAGTTCCAGCGGCAGCTGAATGCCAAGCACATGACAGCGGCGGAATTTCGCGCCGAGATCCGCCGGGAACTGAGCGTGACGAAGTTGTTCAACAAAGAGATCACGTCGCATATCTCGATCACGGATAAGGATGTCGCCGACTTCTACGCCGCGAATCGTTCGATGTTCAACTTTCCCGAGCCTCGTCTGGACATAGCGCAAATCCTGGTGACGGCGACGCCCGACCCGAACGTGCACAATCTGAAAAACGATAAGGCGAAGAACGACGCCGAGGCCCGGCAGAAAATCGAGATGATCCTCAACCGTGCCCGGCAGGGAGAGGACTTTGGCATGCTGGCGCAGAACTACTCCGAGGACCCAAATTCGGCGCCGAACGGAGGGGACCTCGGGTTCATCCCGGAGTCGGCGTTAGACAAGGCAAGTCCGGAACTGCGCAAGGCCATCGCGAGCGTTTCGGTGGGTCAGATGACGCCGATCGTGAAGACGGCCGATGGTTACCGGATTTTGAAACTGATCTCCCGCGAGGCGGCCGGACAGCGCGACCTCAGCGACCCGCGCGTGCAACAGACCATCCGCGAGACGCTGCTGAACCGGAAGGACCAGTTACTGCGAAACGCCTATTACGAAGTGGCTCGCAACGAAGCCAAGGTGGTGGATTACTTCGCCCTCTCGATCGTCCAGAATGCGGGCCGCAAATAGCGCGGGGAAGGGTCAGTTGTCTGGACCGCGCACAACGCAGCGTGGCGCGGTCTCGGGTTGGCCGGAATGATCGCGCCCCGCGCTGTGCGCTCAGAGCCTTGCCTGAATCGCGCACAACGCAGCGTGGCGCGGTCTCGGGTTGACCGGAATGATCGCACCCCGCGCTGTGCGCTCAGAGCCTTGTCTGGACCGCGCACAACGCAGCGTGGCGCGGTCTCGGGTTGGCCGGAATGATCGCGCCCCGCGCTGTGCGCTCAGAACATTGCCTTAATTGCGTCAAATTCACTCT
>JAKAJI010000332.1 GCA_021813825.1 Acidobacteriota bacterium
GGCGCGGACGGCGGCGGGGATGGGTCCGGCGACGCAGGGGATGATTCCGGATGCGGGGGCGCGGACGAAACTGCGGGCCGAGTGCGGAGACACGCTGGAGGACGGGGTTGCGAAGCTGAAGCACGCGGTGGAACTGGATCCGAGTTACGCCGAGGCGATGAATTATTTGAGCCTGATCGAGCGGCAGGAGGCGAGCTTCGCGGCGACGGAGGCGGAGGCGGCGGGGCACGTGAAGGCGGCGGAAGAGTGGGACGGGAAGGCGGCGCAGGCGCGGAAGCACCCGGCGACACCTTCAGGGGACCGGTAGGGTTTAGTTCTTCGGCAGGGGGCGGGGGGTGACGTCGGGGTTGCCGACGCCCATCGACCAGAGGATGGCTTGCATGTACATTTGCTGGATGTCGTGGCGGTCCCAGGTTTCGGGGCGGTGGCCGAAGGTGCAGTAGAAGACGCGGCCTTTGCCGTACATTTTGGCCCAGGCGAGGGGGAAGTCGCCGTCGGTGCGGTGGACGCGGGGGTTTTTGAGGTCGAGTTTCTTGGCGTCGAGGCGGGCGAGGACGCGGACTTTATCGCGGGAGTAATTTTTGACCTGGTACATCTCGTCGTTGAGGACGAATTCGCGGGGGAAGAGCTGCATGCCGGGGAAGTTGGGGTCTTCGATGATGACGGGGGCGTCGAAGGTCATCCAGGGATGCTGGTCGAAGTAGGCGCCGATCATCTCGCCGTACTCGGGCCATTGGTAGAAGGTGTCGTCGGCGCTGTGGACGCCGATGAAGCCTTTGCCGTCGTCGTGGATGAAGGAGAGGAGGTCCTTTTTCTGCTGGGCGTCCATGTCGAGTTCGCCGGTGGTGTAGAAGAGGACGGCGTCGAAGTAGTTCAGGTTTTTGGCGTTGCGGCCGAGGTTTTTCTTGGTGATTAGTTCGGAGTCAGTGCGAATGTAAGTGTCCCACTGGCCGGAGACGTAGCCGAGGTGTTCGATGGTGGCCAGGGCGTGGGAGACGGAGTCGTGCTCGAAGCCCTTGACTTCGCCGATGGCGAGGAGGTGGCGTATTTTGGGCTGTTGGGCGGGGGTGAGGCAGGCGAGTGTCAGCAGGGCACTCGCGGCGAGGAAGATCCGCAGGAAGCGCATAACAGCCAAGAATATCGCAGAGCGGGGTACGGGGGTGCGCGAGACGGGGATCAGGCGAGGCGGGCGGCGAGGTATTGGCGAATGGCTTCTTCGAGCGGGGGCATGGGTTCGATGCCGGCGGCTTCCATTTTGGCGTTGGAGAGGGCGGAGTATTTGGGGCGGCGGGCGGCGGTGCGGTATTCGCGCTCGTTGGTGGGTTTGAGTTCGGGGTTGAAGCCGGCGACGCGGAAGATGATGCGGGCGTAGTCGAACCAGGAGATGGCTGTGCCGCCGCCGATGTGGAAGAGGCCGCGTTCGTCGCGTTCGTAGAGGTCGATGGTGCGGGCGGCGAGGGCGGGGGCGTAAGTGGGGCTGGCGACGTGGTCTTCGACGACGCGGACGGTTTGGCCGTTGCGGGCGAGGCGGAGCATGAGTTCGACGAAGTTGCCGCGGGCGGTTTTGAGGCCGCCGGGGCCGAAGACGCCGGAAGTGCGGATGATGAGGGGATCGTCGAGGTAGGCCTGGGCGAAGAGTTCGCCAGCGAGTTTGGAGACGGCGTAGGCGCCGAGGGGGTGGGGTGTGTCGGTTTCTACATAGGGGCGGTTGGAGGCGCCGTCGAAGACGTAGTCGGTGGAGAAGTGGATGAGGGTGGCGTCGATCTGGCGGCAGGCCATGGCGAGGTTGCGGACCGCGAGGGCGTTGGCCTGGAAGGCGGCGAGGGGTTCTGTTTCGGCGACGTCGACCTGGTTGTAGGCGGCGGCGTTGAAGACGGCGGCGGGATCTTCGCGGGCGAGGGCGCGTTCGACGTCGGGGGCGGCGGTGATATCGACGGCGGAGCGGTCGAACCCCTGGACGGAATAACCGCGGGCGGCGAGTTCGCGGACAAGCTCTACGCCGAGTTGGCCCCGGCAGCCGAAGACGACGGCTTTTTTCTCACGTTGCGGCATCTAAGGGCAGAATAACATCGCCGTTTGGGGTGGCTTCCCGCGGCGATGGAGCCCTTTGTTCGCGGAGGAGGCTTTGGTGGAGGCGCATTAGTTCGGAGAGGCCGGAGAGGACCTGATCGACTTTGAGGCCGGCCTGGACCGAATCGTGGTGGTGGGAGGTGTAGGCGACCTCGGCGAGGATGAGGGCGTCGCCGATTTCGATTTTGAGGGGTGCGCCGACGGGCACGGGGGAGGGGAGCGCGATTCGCATTCCGCGGCCGGAGATGTTGAGGAGGCGGCCTTCGAGGACGGGCCTGGCGTCGCGGAGGACGGTGACGCGCGCGGGTTGGTTGAGCTGAAAGCGAGGTTCGCGGCGACGTTCCACGCAGATCTTATCGGCCGGAATGGGTGGGGGGATTAGAGATACTTGAACGCGGCCCAGACGAGAGCGCCGAGGACGGGAGGGAGGAGAAGTTCGAGCCAGGACTCGCGGAGGAATTGGGTTGTGCGCGCGAGAGCGGATTCGTGGGGGAGGGGTTCGCCGACGGAGTGGCCCTTGGCGAGGGGGGAGCGGACGGCGGCAGGCAGGCCGCGGATGGCGCGGGCGATTTCCTGGCGGCCGCGGCGGTCGGCGATGAGGATGGTGGCGGAGTTGGCGCCGTTGGTGCTTTGTTCGAGGCGTTTGCGCAGGGGGGCAGGAATTTCTTCGACGGAGCGGTAGACGCGGGTTTTGCCATCGACCGCGATGAAGATCGTCGAGGTTTTCAAAGTTACGCGAGACATTTGCGACCCATCCTCCGAGCCTACTGTGCCGCGGACCGGCTCAACTGGTTGCCACGGCCTGTCCGTTGCGCGGGGATGCCAAAGCGCCTTCCGGCATACCCGCCTGTTCCATTATTACCTGAATGAAGCCCAAGGCGGCTTTCGAAAGCGCCTTATCCTTGCGGTAGATCAGACCGAGACGGCGGATCATGGGTTCGGGCGCGAGGGAGAGGGTGGCGAGTTTACCGCTATTGATTTCTTCTTTGCAGTTGGAGACGGCGGAGAAGGCGTATCCGAGGCCTGCCATGACGAAGCGCTTCATCATTTCGGTGGAATCGAGTTCCATGGAGATTTGGAGTTGGCTTTCGACGGGCTCGAACCAGGCGTTGAGGCGGGTGCGGGTGGTGCCGGTTTTGGGCAGGAGCAGGGGTTTGCCGGCGAGGTCGCGGCAGGTGATGGACCGGCGCGAGGCGATGGGATCGCCGCCGGGGACCAACAATTTGATTTCGTCGGTGTGGAAGGGGGCGACCTCGAGGCGTTTTTCGCGGATGGGGAGTTGGGCGATGCCGAAGTCGGCGAGGTTGTCGGTGACGGCTTCGACGACGCGGGCGCCATAGGAGCGGTCGACGTGGATCTGGACGTTGGGGAACTGTTTTTTGTACTCGGAGAAGACGCCGGGGAGGATGTAGATGCAGGTGGCTTCGTTGGCGGCGATGAGGAGTTCGCCGCGGGGCACGCGTTCGAGTTCGTTGATGGCGTCCTGGGCGTTGCGGCGGAGGGAAAGGATCTGCTCGGCGTAGGAGGCGAAGATTTTGCCGGCGGGGGTGAGGGCGATGCGGGTGCCGAGGCGCTCGAAGAGGGCGGTGTTGAGTTCCTGTTCGAGTTGGCGGACCTGGGCGCTGATCGCGGGTTGGGTGCGATAGCAGGTTTGGGCAGCCTTGGAGAAACTCTTCAGCCGCACGATTTCGAGAAAGGTGTGTAGCTGGTCGAGATCCATAACCGCGGCGAATGCGCCTGGCGCCAATCTATATTACTTTACCAGTTGTTCTGGGCTTCGAGTCTTGCACACGGCGGAGCGGGGGGGCGGGTGCGCTAGCCGCTGTGGGTGTTGCCGTGGTACCTGTTTAGGAAGAGTGCCTGACACCCCATTATTTGAAACCAACATGCCCGGTCTTCGGCTTCGGGGACGGGGCAAGGTGCGAGATATCTACGAAGCCGGGGAGTACCTGGTCATTGTGGCGACCGACCGGCTGTCGGCGTTCGACTGCATATTGCCGACGCCGATCCCGGGCAAGGGGCGGGTGCTGACGGCGACGACCCTGTTCTGGCTGGATTTGTTGAAGGACATTGTGCCGAATCATCTGGTGTCGGCGCGGGTGGAGGATTATCCGCCGGAGTTTCATCCGTTCGCGGAGCAGTTGGAAGGGCGGTCGATGCTGGTGCGGCGGCTGAAGATGATCGAGGTGGAGTGCGTGGCGCGGGGGTATCTGGCGGGGTCGGGGTGGAAGGACTACAAGAAGACGGGGGCGATCTGCGGGATTCCTCTGCCGGACGGGTTGGTGGAGAGCGACCGGCTGAGCGAGCCGATTTTCACGCCGGCGACGAAGGCGCAGAGCGGGCACGACGAGAACGTGCCGGCGTCGGAGGTGGAGAAGTCGATCGGGGCGGAGTTGACGGGGAGGCTGCGGAGTCTGACGCTCGGGTTGTACAAGCGGGCGGCGGATTATGCGCTGGAGCGAGGCATACTGATTGCGGACACCAAGTTTGAGTTTGGGTTTCTGGACGGCGTGTTGCACCTGGGGGATGAAGTATTGACGCCGGACTCGTCGCGGTTCTGGCCGAAGGAGACGTACAGGCCGGGCGGTCCGCAGCCATCGTTCGATAAACAGTTCGTAAGGGACTGGCTGGAGGCGAGCGGGTGGAACAAGCAGCCTCCGGCGCCGGCGCTTCCGCCGGAGATTGCGGCCCGGACGGCGGAAAAATATAAGCAGGCGTACCTAGCGCTCACAGGGAGAACGCTTTGAACGCGATTGACATTATTCTGGTGCTGCTGATCGGGTTGTCTGTAGTGGCGGGTTTCATGAGCGGGTTTTCGCGGCTCATCATCGGGTTGGCGGCGACAATCGTGGGGATTTTCCTCGGGTTCTGGTTCTATGGGCTGGTGGGGAATGAGCTGCTGCCGTATGTGCACCGGCCTGAGATTGCGAACGCGATTGGATTTGTGATGATTCTGGGGGCGAGCATCGTGGTGGGAGCGTTGTTGGGGAAGGCGCTGGCGGCGCTGTTCCAGTGGACGGGGCTTTCCTGGCTGGACCGGTTTTTGGGCGGGGTGGCGGGCTTGGTGCGGGGGGCGATTGTGGCGGTGGCGCTGATGACGCTGGTGCTGGCCTTCGCGCCGAGTCCGCCGCCGCAGGTGCTGATCGATTCGCGGAGTTTGCCGTACGTGATGCGATCGGCGACGCTGCTGGCGGACGTGACGCCGCGGGAGTTAAAGGACGCGGTGATCGCGACGGAATCGAAGGTACGGGACATGTGGGATACGACGAAACCGCACAAGGTGGCGGACGAGGACGAAAAACAGTAATGCCTCTGGTTGTTTTTGATCTGGACGGGACGTTGATCGATTCGAAACGGGACCTGGCGAACGCGGTGAATGCGATGCTCGAACATTTCGGGCGGGCGAGGCTGGCGGTTGAGACCGTGTACAGCTACGTGGGCAATGGGGCGCCGGTGCTGGT
>JAKAJI010000333.1 GCA_021813825.1 Acidobacteriota bacterium
GTCTCTTCGTTCGTCAGTCCGGCGAAAAACCGCAGCTCCACAATCCGGCTCTGCTGCGGATCGAGCCTCGCCAACTCATTCAGCGCCGTGTCCAGTTCAATCACGTCCACCTCGGGCTGCGTGGTCACCGCCGACAGTTCGGTCACCGTGAGCATCACCGCCCCGGCGCCCCGCTTCG
The DNA here is from genome assembly GCA_021813825.1 of Acidobacteriota bacterium. Classification (GTDB taxonomy): domain Bacteria; phylum Acidobacteriota; class Terriglobia; order Bryobacterales; family Bryobacteraceae; genus JAJYKC01. The sequence continues at coordinate 179 of JAKAJI010000333.1, forward strand.
CCGCCGCCCGCGCCCGCGCATGGTCCACCAGAATACTCCGGATCACCTGCGCCGCCACCCCGAGAAAATGCGCCCGGTTCTTCCAGTGCACGTTCTGCCGCCCCACCAGCCGCAAGTACGCCTCATGCACCAGCGCCGCGCTCTGCAGCGTGTGATTCTCGCGCTCTCCGCGCAAATAATGGCTCGACATCCGCCGCAGTTCCCCGTATACCAGCGGCATCAAGCGGTTCAGCGCGTCCCGGTCGCCTCTCGTCCACTCCTCCAGCAGGCGCGTGACGTCGCCGCGGTCCTGTTCCTCCATACCTCGTTATCATATCGGCGCAAGACACGGCCGCGCGACTTTTCATCCCCGCCCCGCCCGCCGCAAAACAAGTTAGTAAAGTGGATGTTTCCCGAATCATGAACCGTCGCGCTTTCGCAATCCGTGGCCTCGCCTCCCTGATGGGACTAAAACTGGGCCTGTCGTTCCCCCAGGCCGCCGAACGCGGCACTCGCAAGAATCGTCTCATCGTCCTTACCGACATCGGCGCCGACCCGGATGACACGCAAAGCATGTGCCGGCTCCTCCTCTATTCGAATGAGATCGATATCGAAGGCCTCATCGCAGCCACCTCGATCTGGAGGCCTGCGCCCGAACCGGAGTTGATTCAAAACGTGATCCGGGCCTATGCGAAGGTTCACGGCAATCTGCTCCTGCATGATCCCGGTTTCCCCTCGGCCCAAGCCCTCCAGTCGCTGGTCAAGCATGGCCTGGCTGAATACGGAATGAAAGGAGTCGGCCCAGGCATGGATTCGGAGGGTTCCGACTGGATCATTCGAAGCCTGGAGAAAGGCGATTCCCGGCCGCTTTGGATATCTGTTTGGGGTGGCCCGAGCACCCTCGCCCAGGCCCTCTACAGGTTGCGTGCAACCAAATCAGCCGCGGAGCTCAATCGTCTTGTAGCCAAGCTGCGCGTCTATGCGATCTCCGACCAGGACGACTCCGGCCCGTGGATTCGGAAGAATTTCCCCTCGCTCTTCTACGTTGTCAGTCCCGGTGGAGACTATCGCGCCGCGACGTGGCAGGGAATCAATCTCGTCGTCCCCGGGATCGACAACTCATCCATCAGCAACGCATGGCTGGCGAAGAACATTCAGGAGAAGCATGGGCCGTTGGGCGCCGCCTATCCCGACGTTGCATATGGCATGGAGGGCGACACACCATCCTGGTTGGGACTCATACCCAACGGCCTGAACGATATGGAACACCCCAACTGGGGCGGCTGGGGCGGACGTTACGACCTCTATCAGCCGAATGTCCCGGTCACGGATCCGAAGACCTTCCTCGGTGGATCTCCGATCCCGCAGGAGACGCGTCCCATCTGGACCAACGCCAACGACGACTACACGCCGCCCAGTCACCCGGATTACGGCAGAGCCATTCAGCCGGGCAGTAAGGCATTTCAGGGCTATAAGGTCACGGTGTGGCGGTGGAGAGATGACTTTCAGAATGACTTCGCGGCGCGTATGGACTGGACGACAAAATCTTACAAGGACGCCAATCATCCTCCTGTCATCACTCTCAATCAGCCATCCGCAATCACTGTCCAGTCCGGCAAGCACTTTAACCTCGGCGCCCAAGCAACCGATCCGGATGGCGACAGCCTCACCTACTACTGGTTCCAATACCCCGAGGCCGGTTCCTACAAAGGCCGGATCGACATCGGTGCCCCGGATACAAACGGCATCTACGTGGCGGCTCCGAAAGTCGATAAGCCCGAAACGATACACGTTATCCTCCAGGTCACCGACAAGGGCACGCCGCCGCTGTCGCGCTACAAGAGGGTCATCGTGACCGTTACGCCCTAACGCTACCGGGCGCTCAGCGCGCCCGAATCCCGCCGCAGACTATCATGTCGTTTGGGGGCGCACGAGGAAGGAGATGGCAACATGCGCGTCATGCTGATCGGCGGAACGGGCTTCATCGGCCGCCACGCCGTCCGCGAGTTACTCGAATCCGATCACGAGGTGGCGCTGATTCATCGCGGCCAAACGCCGCTCGCCGCCGAAGGTTGCGTCGCCGAATTCATCGGCGAACACTCCCTCCTCGCCGATATGCGCGGCGAACTCGCACGATGGTCCCCGGAAGTCGTCGTCGACTTTATCCTCGGCAGCGCCGCGCAGGCTGCCGTCACCCTCGACGTGTTCCGCGGTGTCGCCCGCCGCATCGTCGCCCTCAGCAGCGGGGATGTCTACCGCGCCATGGCCGTGCTCCATCGCCTCGAATCCGGGCCGCTCGAACCCGTCCCGCTCACCGAAGATTCGCGCCTGCGCGCGCCCGGTCCCACTTACTCGCCGGAAACCCTGGCCAAGCTCCGCTCCACGTTTTCCTGGGTCGACGGGGATTACGACAAGGTTCGCGTCGAACAAACGCTTCGCTCGGATCCTGCCTTACCCGCAACCATCCTGCGCCTTCCCATGGTCTACGGCCCCGGCGACCCGCTGCATCGCTTCTTCCCCGTGCTCAAGCGAATCATCGACGGCCGCCCCGCCATCCTCTACGAACAGAGTTACGCCCTCTCCATTCCCTGCCGCGGCTATGTCGAAAACGTCGCCCACGCCATCGTGCTCGCGGCAACACGCGAAGAGGCCGCGGGCAGAACTTACAACGTCGCGGATCCCTTCCGGTTCACCGAGGCCGAGTGGACGGAAAAGATCGGCGACGCCCTCGGTTGGCGCGGCCGTATCCTCTCGCTGCCGCGCGAGCAGGTCCCGAAGCATCTCCTTCTCCCCTATAACTTCGCGCAGCACCTGTTCATGGATTCCACCCGCATCCGCGCCGAACTCGGCTACCGGGAACCCATCGCTCTCGATGTGTCCATTGGCCGCACCATCGAGTGGGAACAGGCCAATCCGCCCCGACGCATCGACCCGGCGATGTTCGACTACGCCGCCGAGGACGAAGCCTTACAGGGAGCGAGCGTGTAGCCGCGCGGCGCCTCATGGCCCGCTGATAAGCCGGCGCTGGTAACCGGCGGTTCAACCGATCAGCCGTGCTTCGCGGCGCGCGGGAAATAAACGAAGCAGCCGCGATTTTTTGGGTGCCCTGCGCAATTCTTAGCCGCCTTGGCATGTGTGACGCGGGCGCGAACGCCCTACGGCAGAACAACGACCGGAGCCCGCCAGAAGGCCGCCGCCTGGCCTTCCGGATTCAGCACCGTCACCTGGCACTCATACCGGCCCGGCTTGAGGTTACGCAACGGAATCTCGAAACTAAGCTCCGCTGTCTTCAACCGGTTCGCTTTCCCCTGTGTTACTTTCACCGGTTCCGACTCGAACGCCGTCCTCTGTCCTTGGTAGAAGCTTACTCTGCCCACGAGCGGCTGAAACGCCGCCGCGGCCTGCTCGTAGGCTTGTAAGTACACAGAGAGACTCTGATCCGTGCGGAACACGCGCGTCACGCTCGGGATCAGCTTCACCCCGTCCTGAACCAGAGGATTTCCCGTTTCGGCCCGGTCCTTCGCTTTTACCGCGTTGTAAAGCGCCTCTTTCAGCTCCACCTTCTGGCTGCCGAGCACCACGGCGCTGATCGGGATCCGGTTGTCTTCGCCGCGGTTGAGATTCGGAATCCGGAACGAAGTCTGGTAAGTGCCAATGCGCCCCGTCTCGGCATCGCGCGCCAGAAACTTCAACGTGTAATCCCCCGGGAGCAGCGTAAAGCCCGTATCGTAAACCACCGGTCGCCGGGCCAGTTCCGCCGCCGTCGCGCCGCTGAGCTTCACATCCACCTTGTCGCGCACGTTCGCGACGGTGGTTCCCGATGCATCCTTGATCTCGCCGATGAAATCGATCAGCGTCCGCGCCGCGCCCCCGCGCTTGGCCAGCGCCAGTTCCCGGCCCGGAATCTTCACCACGATGGGAACGTAATACTCGGCCCGGTTCAACTGAAAGTAATCGATCTCCATGGCGATCGTGAGTTCGGTGATCGGATCCGGCAGCATCAGCGCGTCTTCAAGCTGCCGTTCTTTCTCTGCCGCCGTGAACCGGGAAAACTGCTTTCCGGCGAAGTAGCCGCGCCGGTAGTCGAGTTTCGCCGCCGCCTCCGCAGCGAGGGTGATCCGGATCCGCCGGAACCGCCCGTCGAGCGCCGCATTGGTCGTGTAGTAACCCAGAATGTAGTAGCTCTCGATCGAGCGCTGGGCCCGCACAATTCCTCGCGTCAGGTTGTTCTCGTCAAACAGTGGTTTTCCGCCGGTGTCGGAAGCCAACGCATACAGCGAGTCCTGCGACTGTTGAAAGTCTGTCGTAAACGCGGCCGGGCCGGCGCCCGAGTACATCGCCACCGTGCCCGGCGAGCCGTGCGTCGCGTCTCCCATCGGCGCCTGCGCCACCAATCCCCGCGCGTCAACCGGCCAGATGGAAACGCCCGCCCGGATCGCGGAGTTGATCGTGGCGTGCAACTGCGCCTGGTTGTTCAATCCGTTCAGCCGCAGGCCACTGGCAAAATACAGCAGTAACTTCTTCTCGCTCAACTGCCCGAGCATCGCCGCCGCGGTTTGCAGCGCCGAAAGCTGGCGGTCGGTATTGAAAATGTTGAACTCGGTATCGTCCTGGCCGAACGCGGCCCCCGTATCGGCTGCGCTCGCGTCGCTGGTCGTATCGTCCAAACCCTGCCCTTCGCCCACAATCATCGTCTCGAGTATGCTCAGCAGCCGGTCGCGGTCCGCCGTGAAGTCCTGCAACACCTCGACGGCGCCGCCTTCATAGCGGAGAATCGCGACCAGATCCGCACCGGTCATCTGCCTGCGGATAAACCTCTGCGCGGCGCCGAGCGCGCGCACCTGGTCCGCCACCGGCATCGACGTCATGTCGAAGTACAGCGCCAGCAATCGCCGGTCCTTGTACCGTGTCGTACCCGGCTTCTCCGCGCGGATCTGGTCCCGGCCCAACTTATCGTAGATGTGTAAGTGCTCCGGTTCCCGCGCCGGCGCGCTTTCCTGCGTCTCCGGCAACTTCTGGTACTCAAAGAATCGGATCTCCTGCGGCACGCCGTCTTCGGTCACCTGAAAGTCTTTCGCCGTAAGACCCTCCACCGGGCGTCCGTTCTTGTCCGTCACGGTAACCGTCTCGACGACCAACTCCGTGGTTGCGCGAAACGTGGCCGCCCCCGCTTCCTCCGCCGGAGCGTTCCGCCCTGTCTGCTGCGCCCACAGCGCGCCGCTCACCAACCACACAACCGCAAATCCGCGCCGCATCGCTTAAAACCTCAGCCGGAGCGTCGTTTGCATGCTGCGCATGGCGTTCGCCGCGGCCGCCAGCCCAAACTGTGCGCTGTTGATGGTTGTGTTCCAGGCCGTGTAATTCA
>JAKAJI010000334.1 GCA_021813825.1 Acidobacteriota bacterium
CGCCGCCGGAGGCGCGAATGGAGTCTAACTGCGTAGAAAGAAACGAAAGGGCGCCGTGTCCAGAGCTTGTCATAGCCTAATCTTCATCGTACGCCCGCCCGCACCCCGAGCGCCCGGCGCTACACGTTGTCGGGAACAACAAATGGTGTGCGGTAATGCCGCTTCATCATCGCGTTGGCCTCCGCGTCGCCCACGAAGCTGAATGTGTCCGGGTCAAACGTAAGCGAACGTTTGAGGCGGTAGGAAATGTTTGCCATGTGGACCAGGTTCGCCGACAGCGCGCCTTCTTCGATCGGTGCGTTTAGCTTGCTGGCATCGCGGGCCCGCAAAGCCTCGATAAAGTTGGCCCAATTGTTGCCGGCTTCGTGTTTGGACGGCCCGGGCTCCTGGTCCTTACCGAGCCAGGACCGGTACTGCTCGTACCACTCGACGGCGAGGTAGCCCTTCGAGCCGTAGAAAATATTACCGACGGTGTTGGGGTCGTTCTTTCGATCTGCGTCAATGCCGGCTTCGTGATTGGAAATCCAGTGACGCACCTCGAAGACGAGATGCTTCTGCTTGCCGCCCTCGTAGAACTCGAACATCGCGGTGAGCGTGTTGGGCGTCTCCTGATCATCGTCAAACATGAAGTGGCCGCCCATCGCGCTGATCCTGGTTGGATACTTCACGCCGAGGCCCCAGCGGCAGATGTCCATTTCGTGGATGCCCTGATTGCCAAGATCACCGTTGCCGTAGTCCCAGAACCAGTGCCAGTTGTAGTGAAAACGGTTTCGGGTGAAAGCGTGGACGGGCGCTGGACCAAGCCACAAGTCGTAATGCACTCCCGGCGGCACCGGTTCGACCGGGGCGCGGCCGATCGTGTCGCGCCACTTGAAGCACAACCCGCGGGCCATGTACACTTCGCCGATCAGTCCGTCGTTGATCTGCTGGATCGCCTCGCGCACGGCGGGGCCGGAGCGGCTGTTGGTGCCATGCTGCACGAGCTTGTTGTATTTCTTCTGCGCCGCGACGATCTGGCGGCTCTCGAACAGATCATGGGAACACGGCTTCTCAACATAGACGTCCTTGCCCGCCTGAAGACTCCAGATGGTTTGCAGCGTGTGAGAGTGATTCGGCGTGGCAATGGATGCTACGTCGATGTTCTTGTCCTCGAGCATCTTGCGGATGTCGGTGTAGGCGGCGGGCCGCTTGCCGGTCTTGTCTTCGACCATCTTGAGCCGGCTGTTGAGAATGCTCTCGTCGATGTCACAAATCGCGGCAACCTCCACGTTCTGCATCGCCATGTAATGGCTCAAATGCGCCCGGCCCTGTCCCCGCACACCGACACAGCCAATGCGTATCGTGTCGTTCGGGCTGGCCAGACCCTTCACCGCAAGTTGGCCGGCGGCGGCGGCCGTGCCCATCAGAAAATACCTTCGATTCATTCCTGTCGCTCCTTATGATGTCCCCGCCCCATATGATAGGACCGTTGCGGAGGATAGGGCTTAACTTACTGGCGGCGGCGTATGCGAAAGTCCTCTACGGCGGGCATGCGCACGATGCGGCACATCTCGAACAACCGGGATCGCGCGCGCATGCCGATTCGCTCTTCCAGGAAATATTTGCTCTGCAAGTCCGATTCGAGTCCAGCCACGCGCCGGTCCCCTGCGTCGGGGTCGCGCAAGTTTGTCGTCGCAATCAGCGGTTTGCGGTAGTTGCAACGGTGGGTGATGATACTGGTGACCGTGTCTTCCACCCAGTCGGTCACCCGGTGCGCGCCAAGGTCGTCGAGCAGGAGGATCTCGGCGTCGAGCGCGGTCTGATACGCATCACGGTCGATGATCCCGGATGCCTTGTCGTAGCCGGAACGTATGCGGTCGAGCAGGTTCTGGTAGTCGAAAAACAAGCCTTCGAAGCCGCGGCCGATCAACTCGCGCAGGGCCGCAACAGCCAGATGGGTCTTGCCGGTACCGGGCGCACCGAGCAACAGCAATCCCGGCCGATCCACCACCGGGAACTCGCGCACATAGCTTCGGATCGTCACCAGCACTTCGGCCATCGCACTACGGCCCGCGGGATTATCTTTGGGCAAGATGAAGTTATCGATGGAAGCGGAAGCATAGTTCGGCGGAATTTCAGCACGCTCGATCAGCCGTTTCTCGCGTTCCACCCCCCGGCACTCGCACGGCGTCGCCGAAGGGATCCCATCCTGCTCGCGGATCTTCCAGCCCGTCCCGTTGCAGTGCGGGCACACGGCTTCAGCCATCATTCCTCCATCGTAGCGGCTCAGTCCACCACGACAAGCACTTCGCCGGCGCTCACCGTAGCTCCAGCCCGGACTCGCAGTTCGACCACGCGCCCCGCCTTCGGCGATTTCATCTCGTTCTGCATTTTCATGGCCTCGACGACGACGAGCCCTTCGCCCGCGGATACCTCGGCGCCGACTTCCACCAGAGTACGGATCACCTTTCCCGGCATCGGCGCGGCAATACGCTGCGGACCGCGCCCGCCGGTCTGCGCCGATGAGCTCTTGCGATCCCGGGGGTCGAATACTTCGACGTCATAGCGCAACCCATTCACGTGCACCGTATACCCGCCGCCGTTGGCCACCACTCGCGCTTCCACGGAGCGGGTCCCGTCCAGGATTGAGTACACGCCGGGCCGGACCTCGACGATGGCCGCGCCCTCAGCCCCGTTCACATCGTAGGCGCGCCCTTCCACGATCGCAGTCCGCTTCATCGAAGTGCCTCCGCTCGTCCCAACGCGGCCCAGCGGCTGCTATCGCGCTGCTCCTGCGTCAGAATTTGGCTCCCTTCCCGTTGCTCATGGGCAACCGCGGCGATCGCGGCAAGACGTTCCAGGCTTTCGTCCTCTCGCTGGCGGCGCCTTGGTTCAAAGGCAGCGAGGAATCCCGTGTCAAGTTGGCCAGCGTGAAACAGTTCGTCGCGAAGGATCTCGCGGAAGTACGGAATGGTTGTCCGGATTCCGACTACGGCGTACTCACCCAGCGCCCGGTCAAGCCTTGCGATGGCAGTCTCACGCGTTGGCCCCCAGGCCACTAGCTTTGCCAGCAAAGGGTCATATTCGAGCGGCACGCGCCAGCCTTCGTAGACGCCGGAATCAAGACGGATTCCCGGCCCGCCCGGCTCGCGGAGTTGCGCGATCCGTCCGGGCGAAGGAAGAAATTGATTATCCGGGTCCTCGGCGTAAATGCGGCACTCCATCGCCGACCCGCGCCACGATACGCCCTCTTGCTTCAGACCAAGCGCCTCACCCGAGGCTATGCGCAATTGCCAGTGGACGAGGTCGAGGCCCGTCACGAGTTCGGTCACTGGATGCTCCACCTGCAACCGCGTGTTCATTTCCAGGAAATAAAAGTTGCCGTGCTTGTCAACCAGGAATTCGGCGGTGCCCGCGTTCGTATAACCGGCGGCGCCTGCGACTCTGAGCGCTGCCTGGCCCATTCGTTCGCGCAACTCCGGGCGGACCGACATCACGGGCGACGGGCACTCTTCAATCACTTTCTGATGGCGGCGCTGCAGCGAGCACTCACGCTCGCCGAGGTGAATCAGGTTTCCGTAATTGTCGCCCAGCACCTGAATCTCGACGTGCCTGGGCTGCTCGACGAACTTTTCCAGATAGACCTCACCGCTCGCGAAAGCTCGTTCGGCCTCGCTCGAGGCATCGCGCAGCGCCGCTTCCAGGTCGGCCTCCGCCTCGACAAGGCGCATACCTTTGCCACCGCCGCCGGCGGCCGCTTTTAACAGCACGGGATAGCCGATCCGGCGCGCCTCGGCCCGGGCCTGTTCGATCCCTGAAAGTGGTGCGTCCATGCCTTCGACGACGGGAACACCGACTTGTTTGGCCAGCTTCCGCGCTTCGATCTTCGAACCCAATCTGCGCATCGCCTCCGCCGATGGCCCGATGAACACCAATCCGGCATCCGCACACGCCGCGGCGAAATCTGGGTTCTCGCTCAGGAATCCGTAGCCAGGGTGCACTGCGTCGGCTTTCGCTTGCCGGGCTGCGTTCACTACACGGTCTATCGAAAGGTAGCTCTCCGCCGCCGGAGCGGGCCCCAGAAAATACGCTTCGTCCGCTAATCGCACGTGGTATGCGGTGCGATCCGCCTCCGAGTACACGGCCACACTCGCGATGTTCATTTCGCGCAGACCCCGGATGATCCGTACCGCGATCTCGCCCCGGTTGGCCACCAGCACTTTGCCAAACATGCAACGAAAATTCTAGCAGCCCTGCCTGACCGGGGCGCGCTCGGCTACCATGTCCAGAGAGCGCACAGAGCGGGGCGCGCTCCATTGGGCGAATCAACGCCCGCGTCCCGCTGCGTTGTGCGCGCTGTGATTTGGAGAGACCCGCCATGGATCCCATCGCTTATTTGAAAACCGTCGACACCCCCACGCTCGCCAACGCAATTGAGCTGTTGAACCTCCGCCCGCGTTCGGCCGGATTCACCCCGCTGAGCATCCGCTGCATATTCCCCGAGTTCGGCCGGATGTGCGGCTATGCCGTGACGGCGCACGTCGAAACCGTGACTCGCGCTACAGGCCAGGACCGCGGCCCATTCCCGGAACTGTTCGCGGCCATTGACGCCTCGCCGAAACCCGCGATCGTGGTGATGCAGGAAATGGGGGGCCAGCGCGACTACGCAACTCACTGCGGCGAGATCCTGGCTTCGATTTTCACGAGGCTCGGGGCCATCGGCTTGGTGAGCGACTGCGGAATCCGGGACATTCCCGAAGTCCGTGCCATCGGGATGCACTACTTCGCGCGCGGAGCCGTGGCCAGCCACGCCTATTTCCGCATGGTGCGGGCCAGCGAACCGGTGCAGATCGAGGGACTCGAAATCCGCCCCGGCGAACTGTTGCATGGCGATGAGAACGGACTGATCACCGTGCCCCAATGTCCAATCGAGGACATTGTCGCAGCGGTAGACAAAATCCGTGGGCGGGAGGGCCGCTTACTCGAGTTTGTCCGCGGCCCCGAGTTTACCCTCGATGGCCTGAAAACGCGGTTCCTGGAGTAGTGGGCCGGCCTGGAATCGCCTCGCGTTTAGTAATCCAGCGTCATTGACTTGCTCCCAGCCGGCGCGTTACGGTTGAAGAGGAAAGGCTTGCGTGTTGGCGCGGTAGCCAAGTGGTAAGGCCAAGGTCTGCAAAACCTTTATTCGTCGGTTCGATTCCGACCCGCGCCTCCAACTCCAATTCCCATCGGCCCGAGTTCAGTTAACCGGCCGAAGCCGAATCGCTTCCCCACCGCCTGAAACCAGGTGCGCCTTGAGCGTCATCGTTCGGTCCACCTTCTCCTCCCGCATGAGCGAATGGGTCGGGTTCTCGCCGGAGTCGGGCGCGTCGGAATAAATCTCGGCGATGAAGTTTCCCGGCGGCAGAAACTCGAGCGGGATGTCGACGTCTTCGGCATGCGAGCCGGTGATGCTGCCGACGAACCACTCTTTGCCGCTGCGCCGGCCGATTGTGATGTAGTCGCCCACCTTCCCGTTCAGCACCCGGGTCTCATCCCAGG
>JAKAJI010000028.1 GCA_021813825.1 Acidobacteriota bacterium
GTGCTCGAAAATACGGACCATGTCCGCGGTTCCGCCATCCGCGTGAAGGTCACCAAGGCGATTCGCAACGATTGTGTCTACCTGGTCCACGGCTTCGGACACAAGTCGCGCGCCCTCGGTCTGGCGTACGGCAAGGGAGCCTCGGACGCCGAGTTGATGACGCGCGTGCAGGTGGACCCGATCATGGGCGGCACCGGGATGCGCGGAACGTTCGTCCGGCTGGTTCCTGCCGGGGAGGTGTAAGGAGAGGCCATGGCTCGCTATGCGATGGTGACGGATCTTGCCAAGTGCGTCGGCTGTCAGGCTTGTACGGTGGCCTGCAACACCGAGTGGGAGGTCCCGCTGGGCTTCGCACGGACTCACGTGCGGCAGACGCCGGTGGAAGGCACGTTCCCAAATCTTGTTTCCACGTTCTACGTCGCGCAATGTAACCACTGCGACCACCCCCCTTGCGTCGAGCCCTGCCCCACCGGTGCGACCTGGCAGAGCGAAAACGGCATCGTTCGCGTCGATCCGAACCTCTGCATTGGCTGCGGGTACTGCGTCGACGCTTGCCCGTACGAGGCGCGCTATCTGAATCCGGTTACCAAGAAGGTGGATAAGTGCGACTTCTGCGCGTCGCGGCTGGAGCAAGGCCGGAATCCAGCCTGCGTTGACACCTGCACCGCTCACGCGAAGTTCTTCGGCGATCTGGAAGACCGATCGAGCGATGTGTTTCACCTCGTCTACGAACGAGGCGCGAGGCGCATGGAGACCGCCGATGTTGCCGTTGGCCCGAACGTTTACTATCTGGCCCCGCCCGAGCACTTCGATCTCGCTCTCGCAAGTTTCCCGCCGCGCAAGCCGCGCCTTCTCACCGCCGGCCAGGCATGGAAGAAACTGGCCCGGCCGCTGATCGCTGCCGCCGTCGGCGCGACCTTCATCGGACAGGCGATCGCCTTTTTCAACCAGCTCCGAAAGGGGGAACCCGACATTGAAGAATAACGGAGAAGCACTCGAAACCGGCGCCATCCCCTCGTACCCGGTCCCCGTCGCGGTGGACGAAGCCGAGCGCATGTTGCAGCGCCAGATCACGAAGCACCACGTGGCGATCATCCTGCTTCACTGGTTCAATGCCTTCGTCTGGCTGTTCGAGTTGGGTACCGGACTCGCGCTCATAACGTCGAAAGAATTCCGGCTCGCCCCGGAATGGTACATTTCGATCGTCCATGGCTTTTTCGGCCCGCGCGGGAACTTACTCCACTTCCATATCGCGCTCGGACTGCTGTGGATTTTCGTCTTCGCCGTGTACGGGATTTTCGGCTACCGCACGTATCTGACGCGTGAGGTGATCCAGCGCGAAATCGCTCTCGACGCAGACGACGTTCGCTGGCTGGTGGTGAGAGTAAAGCGGATTCTTGGTCTCACCGATGAGCCGCTGCCCCTGCAAGGGGTCTACAATGCGGGCCAGAAGTTATTCGCGATTCTGGTGTACGCCATGATCCCGTTGGTGATGTTCAGCGGTTTGATCCTGGCCTTTCACTGGTTCGGCGCCAGTTTCGTGGCTTGGGCCATCGTGGTTCATTTCGCCGCAGTCGGCCTGGTGGCCAGCGGCTTGATGATTCACGTCTACATGGGCGCGGTCTTCCCCGAGGAGAAGTACGCGTTTTTCTCGATGCTCACCGGAACGGTGAACGAGTGGTTTGCCTATAATCACCATTTTAAGTGGTGGAGGGAGGTTAAGTTGGAACAGCGTGTGTGGGAACTGCAGCATTCACCGGATCAGGTTCCGGCGCCGCCCGCGCAGGGAGCGCCAGCCGCGCCCGCTCAGCAGAAGTCGTGGTTCGAGCGTGTGTTTCGCTCCCCCGAATACTGGCCCCCGTACGCAGCCGGTTTCGGGCTGGGACTGGTGCTGCTGGCCACGTTTCTCATCATGGGGCAAGGCCTCGGCGCTTCCGGCGGGTTCACGCGGTACCTGACCGCCGCCCTGGCCTGGGTGGCGCCGAACTGGACCGCGTCGAACCCCTACTGGAGTAACTACCTCAGCGGCGGCTCGCCCTTGTTCGACTTTCTCGTCTTCGAACTGATTGGTGTCGCGCTGGGAGGCTTCGTGTCAGGCTGGCTCGCGCATCGCTTCCGCGCGGCGTGCGACAAAGGCCCTCGCATCCGCCGCTCGACGCGCTACGCCTTTGCTTTCGGCGGCGGAATCCTGACCGGCCTAGGAGCCCGTCTGGCGCGCGGCTGCACCAGCGGTCTGGCCCTGTCGGGCGGCGCGGTTCTTTCCGTTGGCGCATTTGCTTTCATGCTGAGTGTGTTCGCCGCAGGCTTTATTGGGGCATACTTCATGAGGAGGTACTGGCTGTGACCGCTCCGTTCCTTGGATCGCTTTCGACGGGCGCTTTCGTGACCCTCTCGCTCGTGCTCGGATTCCTGTTTGGGTTCTTCCTGGAACGGGCGGGCTTCTCGAGCGCGCTGAAACTCACCGCCCAGTTCTACTTCAAGGACTTCGCCGTCCTGAAGGTCATGTTCACGGCGATCGTCACTGCCATGCTCGGCCTCGCGTGGTTTGCCGCACTTGGCTGGCTCGACCTCAGCCAAGTCTACATCCCACCCTCTTTCATTTGGCCGCAGATTGCCGGCGGACTTCTGCTCGGCGCCGGTTTCATCGTGGGCGGCTACTGCCCCGGCACTTCGGTGGCCGCGGCCGCGGTCGGCAAAATCGATGCGTTGTTTTTCATCGCGGGTATCTTCGCCGGCATCTTTTTGTTCGGCGCCGGCGTACCGCACTTTGCCGCCTTCAACGTTTCGGGTTCTCTCGGTCCTCTCACGCTGCCGATGCTCTTTAACGTCAACACAGGCGCGGTAGTGTTCCTCGTCGTCCTTGTTGCGGTAGGCGCGTTCTGGGCCTCGGAGAAAAGCGAGGGCGTCTGGCATCTCTTTGGCAGAACGTACGGCACAAACTCCCAGGGGAAAGCATGAAATATCAAGTCACACTGACAGGCAAGTGGCTCGCGGCAGCCGCGGCCATTTTACTCGCATTGATTCTCGCGATCTCGGCCACCCTCGTCCACGGCGCCGGCGCGGCCCCGCTCGACGCGAAATCCGCTGTCCAGACAATCCTCGCAGAGAAGGACCACGTCACCCCCACCGAGCTCGCCGGCTGGATCATCGCAAAGCGGAACGACTACCAGCTTGTCGACATCCGCCTGCCCTGGCAGTACGACGACTACCACATCCCGGGCGCGATCAACATTCCCTTGAGCCAGCTCTTTGAGGACTCTGGCCTCAAGCAACTGGAACGCTCGAAGACCGTCGTGCTCTACGGCCTGGGTGCCGGCCACGCGGCCCAGGCGCAGCTCATGCTGGTGATGCGGGGCTATAAAGCGCTCTCGCTCCGGGAAGGCATCAGCGCCTGGTGGAGCGATGTCATTACTCCGATGAGCCTGCGCTCGGACAGCCAGTCACCGGCCGGTTACCAGCAGGCAAAGCAGTTGCGTGAACATTTCCTCGGCGCCCCCGGCGCCGCGCCCTCACCCGCCGCTGCTCCTGTACCCGAGGTACCGGCGACTCCGCCGGCCGCGCAGCCCGCACCCGGTGGCGAAAAGAAACTCAAACTCGGCAAGGGCTGTTCGTAACAAGGTGTAGCCCCGCCGGGAATCGGGCGCCGGCGCCGCTCCGGAAATCCCCTCAAGGGCAAGGTTCGATACACTCTCGGGAGGACGAAAAGGAGATTCCCGTGAAACGCATCGCCGGTATCGTAGGGATCGTCATCATCGTAGTTCTCGCTGCTGCGGCGGCACTTCCATTCCTCATCGACGGCAACCAGTTCCGGCCGGCGCTCGAAAGCAGCCTCACGGCCGCTCTCGGACGGCAGGTCAAAATCGGCAACCTCAAAATCTCTCTGTTTTCCGGCGGCGCCGCGGCGACGGATGTTTCGATCGCCGACGATCCCGCCTTTAGCCAATCCCCGTTTCTACAGGCCGAGTCCCTCAAAGTCGGTGTGGATCTGCTCCCGCTCATTTTGCATCGCACGGTGAATGTAACGGGCATTACGATCGAAGATCCGCAGATCCATATCATCGAATCCGCGGCCGGTGCCTTCAATCTTTCGAGCATCGGAGCGAAACCGGGGGCCAAACAACCGCCACAATCCGTCTCCGAACCAGCAAGCGCGCCCTCCAAGGCTCCGTCGCTTTCGATCGCCCGGATCGAGATCTCCGGTGGCAAGATCACCTTTGAAAAGCGAGCCCCCGGAGCCCGTCCGAACGAGATCGACAAGCTTGACCTCGTTGCCAAAGACTTTTCACCGGGCGCGGCCTTCCCCGTCTCGGTCAGCGCCGAAGTGCCCGGCGGAGGCGCCGTCCGCATCGACGGTACGGCCGGCCCGTTCGATTCCGGCGACGCCATGGACACTCCCTTCAACGCGAAGTTCCACATCGATCATCTCGACCTCGTCGCGTCCGGACTCGTGCATCCCGACGACGGCATCTCGGGCATTGCATCGCTCGACGGTTCGGCGGATTCGTCCCGCGGCACCATCAACACGACCGCGAATTTTACCGCGGACCATGTCATTCTGGCGAAAGGCGGATCCCCCGCGCCGAAACCCATCGCTGTTGATTTCTCGCTCTCGCATCATCTGGCCAACCAATCCGGCGACATCCATAAAATGGCAGTGCACCTTGGCTCCGTCGACGCGAACCTCGACGGAACGTATCGTCTGGCGACCGAACCCGCCTCAGTCAACCTTCACCTGACCGGCTCGCAGATCCAACTGCCCGACCTTGCCGCCTTCCTTCCCGCGCTGAACTTCACGCTCCCGTCGGGTTCGTCCATCACGCAAGGAACGGCCGATCTGAATGTCACCTCCTCCGGCCCGCTCAACGCGCTCGTCACGCAGGGGCACGTCGCCGCGCAGAACGTCCGCCTGTCTGACTACGACTTCGCTTCGAAGCTGCAAGTTCTACACGAATTCACCGGGATCAAGGCGCAGCCCCACACCTTGATTCAGACGCTGAGCACGGACGTCAATCACACGGTCAGCGGTACGGCGCTCGACAACGTGCAGTTTGAGGTCGCCGGCATCGGCGCCATCGTGGGCAGTGGAGCCATCAGCCCGTCGCATGCACTGAACTTCAAACTGCGCGCGGCTCTGGGTGGCGGCGCGCTGGCCTCGCTCGGCGGAGGCCAAGGCGGGATCCCGTTCACCATTCAGGGCACGGCGGACCATCCGGTGATCCGGCCCGACGTTGGAGGCATCGTCACCAACACGCTGAAAGACTTAACCGGCGGCAAGTCCGCGGGAAGCGTGGCGGGTGGTTTGCTCAATGACCTGCTCGGCGGAGGGAGGAAGTAGCCGGCGCGGCCGCTAAGCCAGGCGGCGAAGCTTTGTCACACGGCCGTCGGAGATCCACTCCACCACCAGAATGTTGCCTGCCTGATCCCAACAGGCCGCGTGCGGCGAAACGAACTTGCCCGCCACACGCTGGTCGTGCGGGATGTTCGGCCAGCCCTTCGTCTTCCAGACGTTCAGGTTGTCTCCCAGGTGCGTGATCAGCTTGTTGTTCCTGTCGAAGATCGTCACCTCGCCGTACAGATCCGGCACCAGCAATTCACCATTGCGCTGGTCAAAATGACAGGGCCGGCGCAGATCGTTCGTCACCATCGAGAGACTCTGGCCGTCAAGCGAGAAATACTGTAGCCGGGCGTTGCTGCGGTCAGCCACCACCAGCACGGGTTGTGGCCCGCGGGAGTCGAGCCAGATGCCGTGGGGACAATCGAGTTGCCCCGGCGCCGAGCCTTTCCCGCCCCACGTGCGAATGTATTCGGCTTTCGCGTTGTACTGGTGGATGTAGCTAAGCCCGTAGCCGTCGGCCACGTAAACATCCCCGTTCGGCGCCACGGCGACGTTTGTGGGCTTGTACTGCTTGGGCGACGTATAGACGCCGGACTCGCGCGGCACCTCCCGCGTCCAGATGTACTCGCCGTCGAGAGTTGTTTTCGCCACCAGGCCGCGCTCAGGATCGGCGAGGTAGAGGAACTCCTGGTTATCCTCGACATTCAGCAGCAGACCGTGCGCGCCAACGGCGAACTCCGGCCCCCAACTCTTAATGAATTGTCCGCTCTCGTCAAAAAACGCCACGGCGTCCTTGCTGCGGTTGTGAATGATGACGCGATGCTGGCGGTCCACCGCGACGCCGTGCGTGTACCCGAACTGAACCGAGGCCGGCGTCTTCGCCCAGTCGCTTACGAACTCATAGGTATGAGAGCCCGAGCCGAGCACAGGCGCGCGCTCGCCCAGCAGCAGAATCGGACCGGTGGCCGCCGCGGCCACTCCTTTGAGCCAGGCTCGTCGGCTGCTGGCGCCGGAATTGGTTGGCGAAGTTTGAGACTGCGGCATGACGGGGATTCTATCGCAATCCCCGCCGCTTTGGGTCAGCCCGCAGCTTCGGTGACGATTCCCTTGATGACGTCTTCCACTTCCCGCGCCACCGGCTCGATCTCCGGCACGGGAAACGCCTTCATCATCTCGGTGGGAAGCATTGAGGCGATCGTGTACGCACCGGGTTTGCCGTAGACGGAGATGCGGCAGGGCAGAGCGGTCGAAATCGAGCCGTCCGCTTCGAGCACGCGCTTGGCCTGCAGAGGGTTGCAGACCTCGTAGATCCGGCACTCCATATCCATCTCGACGCCCTTGCGCTTCATTGTCTCCTGCAGATCGTGGGTGGCGATGACGCCGAAATTGCGCTTGATGGCGGCTTCTTCAATGGCGCGCCCGATCTCGTCAAGCGGCCGGGAGGACGGAACCTGAATCAGCATTTACTCTCCTCCTATCACAGTTAACACGGGGCAATCGGCATGGCGCAGGACCTGCTCGGCCGTCACTCCGAGCATGACATGGTCGGAAAACCGCCGGTGCTCGGCGCCGATCACCAGCAAACCGGCGTGCATCTCGCTCGCCGCGCGTAGAATTTCTTCCCCCGCGCTTCCGGTCCGCGTCACTTCTTGCATCTGGCATCCGGCCGGCACTTGCTGGCCCGCCCAGGAGCAAAGGTCGGCGATCGCCCGCCGCGGCTTATCCTCCACCACGTGTAAAACCACCAGCCGCGCACTCAGGCAACCGGCCAGGCGCACCGAGTAGCTCAAAGCCCGCCGGGCCGCTTCGGAATCGTTTACGGCGCAGACAATCGGCGACACATCGTGAAAGTGGGCTTGGGGCCCCGTGGTGAGCACCGGAATCGATCCCGCATGCAGCACGTCCTCGGTGATCGAACCGGCGGCCAGACGCTCGATGCCCGTTCGTGCATGGGTTCCCATGACAATCAGGCTCGCGTTGAGGGCCTCGGCGACCCGCGGTATGACATCACGCGGGTCGCCGTCTTCCACCCGAACTTCGGCTTCCTGGGCCGGGATCGTCTTCTTGACAAATTCGCGCAAAGCGCTCAGTTCGGCGGCGCGGTTGGCCGCAATCTCCGCCTCGACGCGATCGGCAGCGCCTCGGGTCAGATAGGGCGGGACTTGGCTCTGGTGTGTCTTGAGAACCGTCAGCCGGGCTCCGCACACGGCGGCCAGTCGCGCCGCCACGTTCAATCCGGCTGCCGACCGGTCCGAGCCATCCACCGGGCAAAGAATTTCCTTCACGAGCGCTTCTGCCATGCACTGCGCCTCCCCTCGAGCAGATGCAAGATCCTTGCCAAAGTAACAGGCGGCGGCTTAGTCGTCCAGTATCGGCAGCGGATCCGGCGCGGGCGCAACCGTCTGTCCGCCGAAAAATCGCGGGTCGAGTAACCGGTCCGGCTGGATGTTGCCCATCGCCGCGAGCAGCGTCTCCCGCAGCCGCGGATGTTCGGCCTCAAGCTCGTCGAGAATGCCGCGCAAGGATCGCCTCACGGTGCCCGAGCGCTGGGAACAGCCGCAGGGAATCACCGGCGCGCCGAGCGATTCGGCGTATTTCGCGGTTAGATCCTCCCCCACATACACGAGCGGGCGGATCAGGCGGAAATCCTTCTCCCGCGACCAGGTCACCGGTGGCAGCGCGCTCAATCGTCCCGTGAACATCGCGTTGCGCAGCAACGACTCGCACATGTCATCGGCCGTGTGCCCGAAAGCGATGACGTTCGCCCCAAGTGAGCGGGCCACTTCGTAGACCGCCCTCCGGCGATACCGGCTGCACAAGTCACAGCCATGGTCAGGCTGTTCGGCCAGCAGGCGATGTGACGGCCGGTCGTGAAAATACGTCCAGTCGACGCCTCGCTCCCGCAACCAATCCCCCAGTGGCTGAATGGGCCGCAGGAACTTGCCTTGTTCAATGGTGAACGCGCAGACGGTGAACGGCACGGGCGCGCGGGCGGCCAGCAGACGCAGCGCTTCGAGCATGGTCAGCGAGTCCTTACCACCGGAAAGCGCTACCGCAATCCGGTCCCCGTCGCGGATCATCTGGAAGCGGTGCACCGCCTCGCCCACTTTATGCAGCAGGGCGCGTTCGATCTCCATTCCTTCAGCTTATCGGGCTTTGAGCGGCACTTCGGCCGGACGCACAGCGACGGTTGTCCCCATCGCGTAAAGGATCGTCGACGCTGCGTGGTCTTCGCCCAAGTCGGAAGAAATCATGAGGTCGTAAAGGTGAGGCTCGCGCCAATACTTTTCGTAGAACCGCGCGATGTAGTGCTCGCGCTGTTCGTCCATGGCGCGCATGTAGGCTTCCACGTCCTCGCCTTCCTTGATCCGGCTTGCGACGCGGCGCCGGCGGTACTCGACAGAACCATAGATGAACACATGAAACGCTTCCGTGCGTCCGGCAAGGATGCACTGCGAGCCGCGTCCGACAATCACGCAGTCGCCCTTCGTGTACGCCTGTTCGATCGCTTCGCGCGTGAACGCCGCCATGGTCTCGGCGTCGAATAGTTCCGTGTCATCGAGCTTCAGCCCCGCCGACACGGCCGCCGCGCGCATGGCGTTCTTATTCAGCCAGTGAAACCAGGAATCGACACGCTCGTCGTTTTCCCCCGCGGTGCGAATGTCCACCCGCGCCGAGCGCGCAACCTCGGTGAGGATCCGGGAGTCGAGGAGAGTCCAGCCAAGTTGGCCGGCGATCCGCCGCGCGATCTCGGCGCCTCCGCTACCGTACTCCCGGGACACGGTCAGAATCCGGTATTTCATCGCGATGCCACCCATCGACGAACCGAGCACGGCAGGTGCCAAACGCCGCGCGGATGTGCGAAGGTGAAGGTCGGGGCGGACCCGCACCGCTCAACCAAAGCCATGCTGGTTCCGCTCACACCCGCGATCCTGCTCGGTTCCGCACCGGATGCGGAAAACATTCCCCTCGCGATGCTGGCCGTGTTCGGCACGGCGAAGCTGTTCGCAGAAATCTTCGAGAGGCTGAAACAACCCGGCATCGTGGGGGAAATTCTGGCGGGCGTGCTCATCGGGCCCGGCGTTCTTGGCTGGATTCATCCGAATCAGGTGCTAACGGCCCTGGCGGAACTCGGTGTCATGTTCCTGCTCTTCCGGGTCGGACTCGAAGTACGGGCCAGCGAACTGATGCGCCTCGGGCGCACCGCGCTATTGGTAGCCATTCTCGGTATCGCCGTTCCCTTCCTCACCGGCTGGGGCATCATGCACCTCTGGGGCGAACCCCATATCGAATCTGTCTTCGTCGGCGCGGCAATGGTGGCGACAAGCGTCGGAATCACCGCGCAAGTTCTGGCCGCCATGGGCCTGCTGCAGCACCGCGCGAGCCGGATCGTCCTCGCCGCCGCGGTCATCGACGACGTCCTGGGCCTCATTGTGCTCGCGGTCGTAACCAGCATGGCGCGCGGCTCGCTGAACATCGCCGAACTGTCGCTTACCGCGGTCGCCGCCGTCGGCTTCACGCTGATCATCGCCACCTGGGGCACGCGTGCGATGGGCCACGTAGTGCCCTCGCTCAAGCAGCGCCTGCACGCCGGCGAAGTGCAGTTCAATCTCGCCATGGTGGTTCTGTTCGGACTCGGAGTACTCGCGATGTACGCTGGCGTCGCGGCCATCATCGGCGCGTTCCTGGCCGGCGTCGCTTTGTCGGAGTCGCTCGAACACCGCGTCCACGACTTTGCCCACGGCGTCTCCGAACTCCTCGTCCCGTTTTTCCTCGCCGGTATCGGCCTGAATGTCGATCTCTCCCTGTTCAAGTCTGGAAGTGCGCTTTTGCTCGTGCTGGTGATTTTCGTGGCCGCAGTGGTTACGAAGGTCGTCGGCTGCGGACTCGGCGCCGCTGGCATGGGTTGGTCCGATGCCTTTCGCATTGGCGTTGGCATGGCGCCGCGGGGCGAGGTCGGGATGGTGGTCGCACAAATCGGATTGAGCCTCGGCGTGGTTTCCGATCGCGCCTATGGCGTAGTCGTCTTCATGTCGGTGGCAACCACGCTCATCGCCCCGCCCCTGCTCAAGCTCAGCTACCGCTCCGTGCCACCGCAGGAGAAGGGCGAGCGGGAATACACGCTCGGTTGAGCGTCTTCGTTCCGCGTGATTTTCCGCCTCTTCCCTACCCGAGCGGCCTCCCGGCAGCCTACGCGCTACGCCGCCTGGCGTGCTCGCTTCTCCGCAGCCGCAGCCAGCGATCGAGCCGCGCGTACGGCCAGGTGTTGATGACCGAGTTGGCATCCACCCAGCCCCGCCGCGCCTGAAACACGCCATACCGGATGAGATCGAGTTGGGCGGTCGTGTGCGCGTCCGAGCCGATGGCGAACAAGACGCCCGCGTCGTGCGCTGCCTTCGCCATCGCGTCATTGAGGTCCAGCCGGTACATCGATGCGTTTATTTCGAGCGCCACCTGGTTCTTCCGTGCCGCCTCCACCACGCGTTCGAAATCCATCTCAACCGGCTCGCGCGCGCCGAGCAGCCGCCCGCTCGGATGGGCGAGAACATCCACATGAGGGTTGGCCAGCGCGTCCAGAATGCGCCCGGTCATGATGTCCTTGCTTTGCCGGAACAGCGAGTGCACCGCCGCCACCACAACATCGAGTTTCGCCAGTATCGTATCCGGATAGTCGAGTTTCCCGCCGGCAAGAATGTCCACTTCGGCCCCGATCAGGATCCGCGGTCCCCGGCTGCCACGCTTCTTCCGCAATGCTTCGATCTGCTCGATTTTTCCTTCGAGCCTTTCCGCATCGAGCCCTCGCGCAATCCTCTGGGATGGGGAGTGATCGCTCAGCCCGATGTATTCATACCCAAGCTCGGCGGCGTGTTCGACCATCTCTTCCACCGTTGCTTTGCCGTCGGAGTAATTGGTATGCGCGTGGAGATCGCCGCGCAGGTCTTTCCCCTCGACCAGTTTCGGCAACCGCCCTACGAGCGCCGCTTCAATCTCGCCCCGGTCTTCCCGAAGCTCCGGAGGAATTACGGGCATACCCAGCAGCGAGTACACCTCGGCCTCTTCTTTGCCGGCTACGCGTTTTGCGCCCCGAAACACGCCGTACTCGTTGCACTTCAACCCCTGCTCTCGCGCCAGGGTTCGCAGATGGATGTTGTGCTGCTTCGAGCCGGTGAAATACTGCAGCGCCGCTCCGTAGGATTGCCGCTCGACGGCGCGAACGTCCACCTGTATTCCGCCTTCGATGATCAGCGTAGCTTTCGTCGGGCCGAGGGCGAGTACCTGCCTCACCAGTGGAAGCTTTGTCGCCTGCTCGAGCGCGCGCGGCGCATCCTTGGAGATGACCAGAACGTCCAGGTCGCCGATCGTTTCCTTCCGCCGCCGGAGTGATCCCGCTGCCTCAGCGCGCTCAATTAGCGTCATTTTGCGCAGTTCGGCCAGGAGGTTCTCCGCCAGCGGCAGCGCCACGCCGATCAACATACGCTGCCGGCTGGCCGCCCATAGTTCCATACCGCGGCGGATGCTTTCCGCTTTCTTCGCCCCAAACCCTTTGAGCTTCATCGAGGGGATTCTGTCCAGACACGCGCGTAGGTCGTCGAGCGAGCGGATGTGGCACTTCGCGTCAAGCAGAGCGAGCGTCTTGGGGCCGAGGCCGGGGATCGTCATTAACTCGATCAAACCTGGGGAGATTCCCTTGGCTTCGTTTTCGTACCGCGTAATATGGCCGGTTTGGATGTACTCTTCGATCATCGCGGAGAGGTCCTTGCCGATCCCGGGGATCTCTTCGAGTTCGCCTCGGGCCGCAATCTCCGCCAGGTCTTCCTCGAGGTCGCGGAGCGAGACGGCGGCGCGTTCATAGGCCATGATCCGGAAGCGGTCCTTCCCGCGAAACGCCAGCAGCCGCGCCATCTTTTCGAATATCTGTGCGATCTCCTCGTTGCGCATATGCCACCACACTGGTGGGAGCAACTCCCGATCCAAATGGCATCCAAGCTGCATAGCAGATTTCAAATACACGCGGAGGAAATCCCCGAAGAGGTCTGAACTATGCAGAACGTCGACATCGCGCACCGGTTGGATGAGATCGCCGACCTGCTCGAGGTGCAGCATGCAAATGCGTATCGCGTCCAGGCGTACCGGCGCGTTGCGGCCGCCATCCGCCAACTGCGGACGCCCTTGCTGCAGATTTGGCAGAGCCATGGGGACGAAGGACTGCGTGAGGTCACCGGCGCGGGGGAGCGGATGATCGTCACGCTGCGGACGTTGCTTACCACGGGACGCCTGCCTATGCTCGAGCGCCTTCGCGGAGAGGCGGATCCGACGGCGATCCTGGAATCGGTTCCCGGCATCGGGCCATCTCTGGCGCAGCGCCTGCACGACGAATTGGGGATCGAGACGCTCGAAGACCTGGAGGCGGCTGCCCACGATGGCCGTTTGCACGATCTGGCCGGTGTGGGCAAGAAGAAACTTTCGGGCATCATCGATACGCTGGCCGGGCGCTTGGGCCGCCTGCGAAATGTTGCGCAGCTACATGAAGCCGACGAGCCCTCGGTAGAAGAACTGCTCGATGTGGACCGCGAATACCGGGAGAAAGCGGCGGCCGGCAAGCTCCCTACGATCGCGCCGCGCCGCTTCAATCCGAAGGGCATCGCGTGGTTGCCGGTATTGCACACACAGCGCGGCGAACGCCACTACACGGCGCTGTTCTCAAACACCGCGAAGGCGCACGAGTTAGGGACGGTCGAGGACTGGGTGGTTCTTTACTACGACGGCGGCTACACCGAGCGCCAGGCGACGGTGATCACCTCGAAACGGGGTGAGATGGAGGGGTTGCGGATTGTGCGAGGGCGCGAGCCGGAGTGCGAGCAATATTACTCGCTTCACCTCCCGGTCCACGAACGCGAATCCGAACCTGTCGGGGCCCGGTAGCTGATCCTTCAGAAGCGCATCAGGGCTGCTGCCTCGGTGCCATCCGGCATCATGCGCCCGGGAAGTTCGCAAACCTTGCCGTGGTGCACCATAGTCTGCACGGCGGCGAGGTTCAGCAGATCCTCGGGCCCCCAACTCCGGTACGTTCCACGCTCGTACACCTCGATGCGAGAGACTCCGGCGTTGAGGTAAAGCTGGTGGACCCGCCCTTCGAAGGCCGCACGGAGCACGGGAGCCAGCTCGGTAGAGAAACGCGACGGCGCCGTCCGTTCCCGCGCCTCAAGCATCGCGGAGGCCTGCCGCTCGATCTCCTCGGCGCGCAATACATCGTAGGCCCGGCGCAAGATCTCCTCCATCTCCCGATCGAGCGCCGGACTGCCGATGATACCCTTGGGCAAGAGATTCTGCGAAGTGCTGACGGAGCGGTAAACAGCCACGTCCTCTTCGACGCCCGCAAGAACGAGTGGGATGTCGGGCTGGCGCACCACCTCCTGGACACCGCGGTCGACCGCCCGGTAGAAATCGCCCAGATGGGTCCGGAGGCGCTCGCGAGCCGAACCGGTGCCGAACCGGACGCCGCGCATATCCCCTGTCGCCGGACCCGCCGCCGAGCGGTTTTCCAGGGAATGGTCCGGAGCGTCGAACGCCAACGCTTCGTCCAACGTGCCGGGAACTCCCGGGGGCAGTTTCACTTTCTCAGCGTGCAGCCCGGCGCAACGCAGAAGCTCCACTTCGTTCCGGGAGAGCGCCAGGATGTAAAAGGCCGGAGGCCTCGACAACTCGGCGGCCATTTTGCGGATCGCAAACGATCCGCTCACGGTCACCGAAGCGTCAAACGGTTGCGTCAGTTCTACGATTTCGAATACGGACGGCGAACAGAATACCGCGCGGCTCCAGTGGGAGCCGGAAGCCAGCGCAGGATCGTCGACAAGACGCTCGAGCGGCGCCAGCAGCGCCGAGGTGGAGGATTTCGCGTAGCCTCGGTCGGTGAGCTGCTTCGAGGCTTCCGGAATCATGGAGCGAAGCGAGGCCGCCTGCGAGCCGGCCTGCTCGCCAGGCCGGAACGGCGGCAGCAGGACAGTCACGCACGGGCCCGCCGCGCGGAGAATCTCGCGCAGTCCTCCGGCACGGATCAATTCGGGAGTTGCTATGTTCTTGGTTGCCATGGAATACCTCGTTTGCAATGCCGTGCAGATCTACTTCATCGCGTGAACTTTCTCCGTCACGCGCACGTGAAACTTCTCATCCAACGAACTCAGCTTCTGCGCAATTCCCGTGTACTCCAGCTCCGACATGGGCAACATCGCCGTGCCGATGAACCCCTGCCGGCGGATCTCCATCGCCTTATTGGCGACATGGCCGCGCACCGTGTCCCAGAATGGCTGCGCAAAACCATCGATCGGCTCGGTGAGTTTCCCGTTGTGAACGCAGAAGCCGGCGCAGCTTACAATCGGCGGACCGTCGAAGTAACTGATGCCGGTGTTCAGAGTCACTGGCATCAGCGGCATCTGGTGCGAGCCGCGCATACAGCCGCCGACAAAATGTCCGATCGCATAAGGGGCAAGCACTTCGCCGGTGGCTGGAAAATCCATCTGAACCCGGACCAGCATCACTGGGTCGTCTTTGCCCGTGTACTTACCGGCTATGTTATGCAGCCGGGATGTAGCCACGGCCACCGCCTGCTCGCCGCTGGCGCGAGACCAGACCGATTCGACCACGTAACGCTCCGGGTCACGCAGCAGCGCGGCGATGTCGTAGAGGTCCTCCGGAGCGTTCAGTTCGATGACGCGATCCCCGGTGGTGTGATTCACGTCCATGATGACGAAGCGGAAGCCGCGAGAAATGCGCGGCGACAGAATGAGCCCCGGCGTGTTCATAACGTCCGCAAAGGCCAGATACAACGGGAGGTTGTATGCTCCGGGATCGGTCTTGTCGGCGGCGAAGAAAAGAAACGGCTCATTCGGACGCTCATCGAATTCAAGTTCTGCGACAGCCGGTCCCATTCCTTTGACATTTCCCGAAAAAGAATCCTTCAGTAAGTCCTGGCCGGCGCCGTATAAGCCCTCCTGGCGCGCGGCTTCCGTGCCGATGCGGAACGCGTCCCAGGCCAGCTTATGGATCTGCTCGTCCCCCTCACCCCGGCGGTGCGTCATGAGGATCGCGATATCGTCGCCGGTATAGCTGACGTAATGATCGAGAATCAACCGGGATCCTTGCTCCGCGATGTAAGAGGCCACCGTTTCGCGTAAATGCTTCGAAGGCGAGACATGCCCTCCGACCGAGCCGATGTCCGCCTTAATGACACTGAGAGTCAGTTTCATGGCCCACCCTTCCGCCTGAGGGAAGTGCAAGCCACATTCCATGCGGCGCCTGAAGGGGTGGAATCCGGTTTGCACCTCCTGAAAGAAGGAGGGGCCATGGCGTCCAAAGAATTTCAATTTCACACCGAAGCGCGCCAGAGTATCTTGAAAGGCGCCACCGTTCTAGCCGATGCGGTCCGCATTACGCTCGGGCCGAAATCGAAATGCGTGCTGATTGAAAAGAAGTTCGGCCGGCCGCTGGTCTGCGACGATGGCGTCACCATCGCCAAAGAGATCGAACTCAAGAACCCGGAGGAGAATCTTGGAGCGCAGATGATACGGGAGGCGGCCGAGCGGACCGGCGACGCCGTCGGCGACGGAACCACGACCGCCACCCTTCTGGCTCACGCCATTCTGACCGACGGCGTGCGGAATGTGGCTGCCGGCGCCAGCGCGGTGGACCTGAAGCGTGGTTTGGCCCGCGGCCTGAGAGCGGCCGTGGAG
This sequence comes from Acidobacteriota bacterium, assembly GCA_021813825.1. Taxonomy (GTDB): domain Bacteria; phylum Acidobacteriota; class Terriglobia; order Bryobacterales; family Bryobacteraceae; genus JAJYKC01. The sequence goes on from JAKAJI010000028.1 coordinate 16,063, forward strand.
TCCCTGCGCTCGCTTTCCCGCCCCGTCACCAGCAAGCGCGAAAAGGCACAAGTGGCAACGATTTCTGCGCACAATAACCCAATGATTGGCGATATGGTCGCCGAGGCGGTGGAAAAGGTCGGCGCCGACGGCGCCATCACGGTCGAGGAGTCGAAAACCACGGAAACCGTGCTCGAAATCGTTGAGGGCATGCAGTTCGACCGCGGCTATATTTCCCCGTATTTTGTGACGGATCCGGAGGCCATGAAGGCGGCGCTCGACGATCCGTTCCTTTTGATCCACGAAAAGAAGATCAGCAACCTGAAGGACCTACTGCCGCTCCTCGAGCAGATCGTCCACGCGGGCAAGCCGCTGCTGATCGTGGCCGAAGACGTCGAGGCCGAAGCGCTGGCTACGCTGGTCCTGAATAAGATCCGCGGCACACTGCCGTGCGCGGCGGTCAAGGCGCCCGGCTTCGGCGACCGCCGCAAGGCCATGCTGCAGGACATTGCCATCCTTACCGGCGGCGAACTGATCGCCGAGGAGCTCGGCATCCGGCTTGAAAACGTCGCCATCGGCCAGCTCGGCAAAGCCAAGCGGGTGGTCATCGACAGAGACAGCACTACCATCGTCGGCGGTGGCGGGGAGAAGGCCGCGATTGAAGGCCGCTGCCGTGAACTACGCAAACAAATCGAGGAAACAACTTCGGATTACGATAAGGAAAAATTGCGTGAGCGTCTGGCAAAGCTGACCGGTGGTGTCGCCGTGATCCGCGTCGGCGCGCCGTCGGAGGCCGAAGCCAAGAAACTCAAGGAGGCCTTTGAGGACGCCATCAGCGCAACCAAGGCCGCGATCGCCGAAGGCGTGCTACCCGGCGCCGGTCTTGCGCTGCTCCGCGCCATCGACGCGGTCGACGCCGAAGAGGCCAAATGCGAGGAGGATGAAAAGACCGGCCTGCGAATTCTCAAGCGGGCCCTCGAGGCGCCCACGCGTCAGATCGCCGAAAACTCTTCGCTCGACGCCGGCGTGGTGGTGGAGCGGATGCGCAAAAGCACCGGCAATTACGGCCTGGACGCCTCCACCGGCCAGTACGTTGACTTGATCGGCGCCGGCATCATCGACGCAACCAAGGTCGTTCGTGTTGCTCTCGAGAACGCCGTCTCGGTCGCCAGCACGCTTTTGCTCACGGAGGCCACGCTCACCGAGGAGCGCGAGAAGAAGCCCGAGCGCGTCCCGGCCCCCGAATTTGCCGAGCCGTAGGCGGCCCGGCACACGCCCGCGCGGTTTGGGCGCGCCACAGGAGGCGGCATGGAAATTTCCGCGCTCTTTACAGATCTCTACGAACTCACGATGGCGCAGGCCTATACGGTCGAGCGCATGAATGAGACCGCGGTGTTTGAGCTGGCCTTCCGCAAGCTGCCGGGCGGCTGTAACTACGTGGTTAGCGCGGGGTTGGGCGACGTTCTCGAGTTTCTCGCGTCCCTGCGTTTCAGCGATGACGACGTAGATTATCTACGAAGTACCTTCGGGTTTCCCGCGCCGTTTCTGGCACGCCTCAAGTCGCTGCGCTTCACCGGCGACGTGTTCGCATTGCCCGAAGGAACGCTCGTGTTTCCGCACGAGCCCGTCGTGCAAGTGCGGGCGCCGATTCTGGAAGCCCAGCTTGTCGAAACCCTGGTCCTGAATCAGATCCACTTCCAGAGCCTGGCCGCGACGAAGGCGGCGCGCATCGTCGAGGCGGCCAAGGGCCGAAGCGTGGTGGACTTCGGCTCCCGCCGCGCCCACGGCGTGGACGCGGCTCTTAAGGTGGCTCGCGCGACGTATCTCGCCGGCGGGACCGGGACGTCCAATGTGCTCGCCGGGCGGCTCTACGGAATCCCCGTTTTCGGAACCATGGCGCACAGCTATATTCAGGCGCACGACTGCGAGGGCGATGCCTTCCGGGCCTTCGCCGGGCTGTACCCCGAGACGACATTGTTGGTCGACACTTACGAAACGCTCGAAGGAGTCCGGAAAGTCATCGCTCTCAGCCGCAGGCTCGGAGACGCGTTTCACGTGCAGGCCATCCGTCTGGATTCCGGTGACCTCGGAGCGCTCGCCGTCGAGGCTCGCCGGTTATTGAACGAAGCCGGTCTCGCCCGGGTGACGATCTTCGCCTCGAGCAGCCTTGATGAGTACGAAGTTCAAAAATTGGTCGCCTCCGGCGCACCGATTGACGCCTTTGGCGTCGGAACCAAGCTGGCGGTGATGGATGGCGCCTCCCACCTCGACATGGCCTACAAACTCGTGGAGTACGGCGGGAAGCCGCGGCTCAAACTCTCCTCGAGTAAGGTGCTGTATCCGGGCCCGAAACAGGTGTTCCGGCAGTCGCGGAACGGGACCTACTCGGGTGACATCATTGGCCGTTTTGACGAGACGCTTCCCGGCAAACCCTTGTTGATGCCCGTGATGCGAGCCGGCATGCCCCTGACGAGCGTCAACCTCCACGACTCCCGCAAACGCCTCCGGTTGGAGTTGTCCCGGCTGGCGCCAGCCCTCCGGGAGCTTGACGCAGCCGAGGCGCCTTATCCGGTGACCTTCAGCGATCGATTGCGAGGGGACCTCGACCGGTTTACCGGCCACCTCGCCCGCTGCGCCTGATGTGGTTCAGGACTGGAACGAGGTTTGCCCGGACATAAGTAGGCCCGAATGTGTAGACGGCAAACCGGCCGTTCGAGGAGGAGCCATGATTGAACTTCCATTTCAGGATCGCGCCGACGCCGGCCGTCTGCTGGCCGCCGAGCTAGCCACGCGGAAGTTTCCCGCGGGGACGGTAGTGCTGGCGTTGCCTCGGGGAGGTTTGCCGGTAGCGGTCGAGGTCGCCGAGTCGTTGAAGGCATCGCTTGATGTCGTCGTGGTCCGGAAGCTGGGGGTGCCCTGGCAGCCGGAACTTGCGATGGGAGCCCTGGCGGGGCAGACTCGGGTTCTCGACCACCGGCTCATCCGAGACCTTCGTGTCTCGGACGAAGAAGTGGAGGCGATCGTGGCGAGGGAGACCGCCGAACTCGACCGCCGGGAGCGGCTTTTCCGCAGAGGCCGGCCACCGCTCAACCTGAAGGGCCGCACGGTCCTGCTGGTCGATGACGGCATCGCCACCGGCTCAACCATGCTTGCCGCGGCGCGCCATGTCAGGAGCCTCCAGCCGGAAAAACTGATTGTTGCGGTGCCGGTCTGCTCGGCTCAGGCGCTCAACACTCTAAAGAAAGAGGTCGACGAAGTGGTTTACCTGGCCATCCCGGAACCGTTCTTCGCGGTCGGGGAATGGTACACGGAATTCCAGCAGGTCAGTGACGCCGAAGTGCAGCAGATGCTGGCGCGCAGCCATGCACCCGCCGCTTGAATCCCCGGACAGCAAGGAATCCGGCGCGCCGGTAATAAACGGGACCGCGCCCGCAACGGCGAACCAGGAGACGGCCCAGGAGCCGGCCGCTGGTTTGACGGCCGCGGAAGCACAGCGGCGGTTGGAGCAATACGGCGCCAACGAGCCGGTTCCGACACGGCGATGGTCCGCGTTGCGCGAACTGCTCGGCTTTCTCATCAATCCGCTCGTACTGATCCTTCTCATCGCTGCCTCTGCCTCGATCCTCCTTGGCCAGCATACCGACGCCGCAATCGTGGTTGTGATCGTTCTCGTGAGCGTCACAATCAATTTCATCCAGACCTATCGCTCGCAGGTTGCCGCCGAACGTCTGCGAAGCCAGGTCGCTGCACGCGCCACCGTGATGCGCGACGGCTCGTGGCAGGAGATCCCCCGCCGCGAAGTGGTTCCGGGCGACGTGATCCAACTCTCCGCGGGTGACCTGATTCCGGCCGATGCGCACCTCCTCGTCTCGAAGGATTTGTACGTCCTGGAAGCCGCGCTTACCGGCGAGTCCATTCCAGCGGAGAAGCACGCGACGGGCGCAGAGAACGAGCAGCTCGTCTTCCTGGGGACGTCGGTGGTGAGCGGAACCGCCACGGCCCTGGTCACCGTCACGGGCGCGGCGACGGCATTTGGCAGCATCGCCGCCCGCCTGGCGCACCGCCCACCCGAAACCGCCTTCGAGCGGGACCTGCGCCACTTCGGCGTCTTCATCACGCAAGCGGTCCTATTCCTGGTGTTGCTGTTGCTTGTGATGAGCATCGCGGCGCATCGCGATCCGCTGCAGTCGCTGCTGTTTGCTGTCGCGCTCGCGGTCGGGCTGACGCCGGAGTTCCTGCCAGTTATCAGTTCCGTAACGCTGACTAACGGGGCGGTCCGGATGGCGCGCGCTCACGTCATCGTCAAACGCCTGGCCTCGATTCAGAATCTCGGCAGCATTGACGTTCTCTGCTGTGACAAGACCGGAACTCTCACCACAGGTGAGATGAGGGTGACACAGTCGGTCGACGCGCTCGGCAATGCATCCGTCCGCGCGCTCTCGCTCGCCTGGCTCAATAGCCGCTTCGAAACAGGCATCCGCAGTCCTCTCGACACCGCCATCCTCCAGAGCGAGCCGGGAACCGAGGGCTACAGCAAATGCGACGAAATCCCGTTCGACTTTGAACGGCGCCGCCTCTCCGTCGTCGTAGAAAAGCCGGGAGACCGCCGTTTGATTACGAAAGGATCTCCCGAGGGAATCCTCGATCTTTGCCTTGGCTACGAACACGATGGGCGGGAGGTGCCTTTCAACCCGGCAGTTTTGCAACAGACGCGCCAGTTGTTCGAGGGGCTTGAAGCGCAGGGTTACCGGGTCCTCGCCGTGGCGGAGCGCAAAGTGGACAAGACGGGAGGTTTCACGGCCGCCGATGAGCACTCGCTCACTCTGGCGGGCTACCTGGCCTTTTCCGATCCCCCGGTTCCCGACGCCGCGCGAGTGATCTCCGAACTGCGCCACGACGGCGTCCGGGTGAAGATCATCTCCGGGGACAGCGAACTCGTGGCCCATCACGTCGCCGCACAGTTCGGCTTTCCCGATGAAGCGCCGGTAACCGGGGCGGCCATTGCCAGCATGACGGACGGCGCGCTCGGCCACGTGGTGGAAAACGCGGACGTATTTGCACGCGTCGCGCCCGCCCAGAAGACCCGGATCCTTCTTGCCTTACGTTCCCGCGGGCACACCGTCGGCTTTTTGGGCGATGGCATCAACGACGCACCTTCCCTGCGAGCCGCCGACGTGGGCATCTCCGTGGCCAGCGCGGTGGACGTAGCCCGCGACGCCGCCGATATCATCCTCACCAAGAGCGGCCTCCACGTGCTTCACCGCGGCATCCGCGAAGGCAGGAAAGCCTTCGGCAACGTCATGAAGTATCTGTTCATGGGCACGAGTTCCAACTTCGGAAACATGTTCAGCATGGCCGCGGCATCACTATTCCTCCCCTTTCTGCCGATGCTGCCCACGCAGATTCTGCTGAATAACCTGCTTTACGACCTCGCCCAGATCAGCATCCCGTCCGACAATGTCGATGCGGGCTATCTGAAGCGCCCGCACCGCTGGAATTTTTCGCTCATCCGTAGCTTCATGATCTTCATCGGTCCGGTGAGCTCGATCTACGATTTCCTCACGTTCTACGTGCTGCTGCGCGTCTTTCATGCCACGGAGGTGCAGTTTCACACCGGTTGGTTCGTCGAATCGCTTGCCACGCAGACTCTCGTTCTATTCGTGATCCGCACTATGGGAAGCCCGCTGCGGAGCCGGCCGAGCCTCCTGCTGGCGGCAACCACCGGGACGGTGGCCGCCCTGGCCCTCGTATTCCCCTACCTGCCCTTCGCCGGGCTTTTTGGTTTCTCCACGCTGCCATTGAGCTATTTGGGCTACGTGATGGGGGCCACGCTGACTTATCTCGTCCTGGTCGAATTCGTGAAACGGATCATCTTCCGGACCCACCTCGCCGATCTGTGACCATTCGTTCGCGCCCGCGCCCGAATGGCCAGCCAAATGCATCTAAACAAGTTGCATGGACCGGCCGCGGAAACATCGCTGGATCTTCACTGGCGTCAACCTGTTCCTGGTCGCTGCCATGCTTTACCTGAGTACACGCTTCTATCAGGGAACCGGTCCGAAAGAGGTTTCCTACAGCGAGTTCCTCAACGAGATCCGCGCCGGCCATCTGAGCGACGTACAGATCACCGAGCGCGAACTCATCGGCGTGCTCAAAGAGGAATCGAGCAAGCCCGAACAGGCTCGCAAGGCGACAATCAAAGCTACCCGCCTGCCCGGGGTGGATGAATCGGAGCTTCTGAAGGTACTCGAGGCCCATCCGGTGAAGTTCGGTGGGCGCATCGAGCAGGGTTCGTGGTTTTGGAATATGCTCGCCTGGCTTTTTCCCTTGCTGTTCATTTTGCTGATATACGGCATCGGAATGCGCCGGCTCGCGCAAGGTACCGGGCCCCTGACCTTCGGCAAAAACCGGGCGAAAATCCGCGACGAATCCGCGCGCGCGCAAGTGACCTTCGACGATGTCGCCGGGGTTGACGAGGCCAAGCTCGAACTCGAGGAGATCGTCGATTTTCTCCGCCAACCCGCCAAGTATCAAAAGCTCGGTGGCCGCATTCCGAAGGGGGTTCTACTTGTGGGACCGCCGGGCACGGGCAAGACCCTTCTCGCCAAGGCCGTGGCCGGGCAGGCGAAGGTGGCGTTTTTCTCGATCTCCGGCTCGGAATTCGTCGAAATGTTCGTGGGAGTGGGTGCCGCGCGTGTTCGCGACTTGTTCGAACAGGCAAAGCTAAAGGCCCCCTGCATTGTGTTTATCGACGAACTCGATGCGATCGGCAAGTCGCGCAGTACGGGCCGGGCCATCGGATTCAGCAACGATGAACGCGAACAAACGCTGAACCAGTTGCTGGCCGAGATGGATGGCTTCGACTCCTCCGACGGCGTCATCATCATGGCCGCGACGAACACGCCCGAGGTGCTCGACCCTGCTCTGCTCCGCGCCGGACGATTCGATCGTCAAGTGCTGGTCGACCGCCCCGACCTACGGGACCGGATCGAGATCCTGAAGGTCCACGCCCGCAAGATCCGCCTGGCTCCGGAAACGGACCTGGCCACGGTTGCGGCCCGAACACCGGGCATGGTCGGCGCCGACCTCGCCAACATCGTCAATGAAGCGGCGCTGCTCGCCGTGCGGCGTGGCGGTGACGTCGTCGAGATGCGCGATCTCGAAGAAGCGACCGACCGCGTCATGCTTGGCCTGGAGAAAAAGAGCCGCGTCATGAGCCCGGAGGAGAAGGAACGCGTTTCGGTTCACGAAGCCGGTCACGCGTTGGTGGCGCTCACTGTACGGCACGCCGATCCGCTGCATCGTGTCTCGATCATTCCGCGCTCGATCGGCGCCTTAGGCTACACGCTGCAATTGCCCACGCAGGAGCGGTTTCTGATGACCAAACCGCAGTTGGAAGACCAGATCGCGGTGCTACTCGGCGGCCGTACGGCGGAGGAGATCCATTATGGCGGCGTAGTTTCAACCGGCGCCGCCGACGACCTGGAACGCGCTACCGCGCTGGTCCGCCAGATGGTCACACGGTTCGGCATGAGCGAACCGCTCGGGCCGCTGACTTACGGGCGCCCGCTGGCAGGCCCGTTCCTGCGCACGAGCTTCGACATGGAGGAGCGGAATTACAGCGAACACACGGCCGAACGGATTGACAATGAGTCCCGCCGCATCATCGACGAGATTCACACGCGTGTCGCCGGGATTCTTGCGCAACGGCGTGAGCCGATGGAGCGCATCGCAGCGGAACTGATGCGGAAGGAAACGCTGGACCGCGCCGAACTCGACGCACTACTCGCGGGCGTGCCGGCGGGCGCAGCCACACTGATGCCGTGACAGGCCCAGGAAGGAAAATTAACGTGAGCGGGTTCGCTTGGGAGCATCCGCCGGCTGAGGCTGGTAATGCTCGCCGAGCCATTTTTCGATCTTTTCTCTTTGGGCTGCGGCCACGACGCGCCGCCATTTTACCTCACCGGTCCGTTCACTATATTCGGCCATCACGTAGGATCCCTCATTGAGAACCTCGATCAGGCCATCCGTCTTTGCCCGCTTAAAGCGGAATGAGGAAAGGGCGGGATGGTGATCTTGCATCTACTACTAGGGTAGCAGCCGGGGCACCCTAACTTTGTGGCCGGTCCGGGCACCCCCGGGAGAGGCATTCCCCGCTGCGCCTATCATGTAGGAAGGCCACGTGGCGCCAAATCTTCGCTCGATGCTACAAAACCCGGACGGAACGGTTCGAAACTTCGAGACCACCGCGCTGCTCGCGGACGCGAAGAAGATCGCGGCGCCGGAGGTCCATTTCATTCGGGCGGCTTTGAAATGACCGGCGATCGCCTGACGCTGAAGTTCTTCGGCGTGCGCGGGTCCATTCCTACGCCGGTAGCTGCCAACCTCGGTTTCGGGGGCAACACTACGTGCCTGGAGATCCAGTCGGGCAATGGCGACCGGGTCGTGATCGATGCCGGCAGCGGTGCGCGCAATCTCGGTCTTGAGCGGATCGCGCGGCGCGACCTCGACGTCGACTTCTGGCTTACCCATTTTCACTGGGACCACATTCAGGGCCTACCGTTTTTCGCGCCTCTATTCTCCTCTGGCGCCTGCGTCCGTTTCCACGCGCCGAAATCGGCGTCAGCGACTCGCCGACACCTCGAGCGGCAGTTTCAGGAGCCCTATTTTCCGGGCCGCGATGGCATCGCCGCAGTGCAGGAGTTCGTGGAAATCGACAATAAAACCGCCAAACAAGGCGGCATCACGATTCACCCGTTCGAACTGAATCATCCGCAAGGCGCCTGCGGATTCCGGATCGAGGCCGGGGGTGCGGCGATTGTCCATGCTTCCGATTGCGAGCACGGCGATCCACATTACGACAAAACACTTCGGGACTTCGCGCAAAACGCGGACGTGCTTATCTATGACGGGCAGTACACACCGGAAGAATATGCGGCCAAAGCCGGCTGGGGGCACAGCACCTGGCTCGAAGCGACGCGCGTCGCGCGCGAGGCAAACATTAAGCATCTCATCCTGTTTCACCACGATCCTTCCCGGTCCGACGCGGCTGTCGAAGCCGTAGTCGAAAGCGCCCGCGAGCGGTTTCCGAATACCGATGCAGCCAGGGAGGGTTGGGAGATCCGCATATAAGAGCGTGCGGCACCACGTCTCCTCGGCATGCGGGGTTCGCCCGTTCGGCGAAGTCCGACACCGCCGTTACATATCCGCTTGCGGGGAGTGGCAGGTCTAGAGTCCGGGCGAGTTGGACGAGTCCGTACACTTCCGATGTCCTCGATGGCCGGTAGGGGCAGCGAACTTGCATAAGCCATCACGCGGTCTTTGAGAAGCGCCG
>JAKAJI010000335.1 GCA_021813825.1 Acidobacteriota bacterium
GCCGGCTTCGTGATAGATGGCGAGCATGCGGGCGAGGTCCGTAGGTCCGTCGTCGTGGAAGGTTTCGCGGAATTTGTATTTCGTGCCGCGGACGTCGCGGAAGTGGACGAAGAAGATTTTCTTTTGCGGGCACCATTCGCGGGCGAGCGCGGCGATATCTTCGCCCATGAGCTTGAAGTTGGCCTGGCAGAAGGTGATGCCGTTCACCGGCGAGGGAACGAGGTTCATGATGCGGCGGTAGTTGGCCGCGCTGGTGGCGATGCGGGCGATGCCCCGAAGGGGGTTGAGGGGCGGGTCGTCGGGGTGAAGCGCCATCTGGACGTTGGCCTTCTCGGCCACGGGGATGACGGCCTTGAGGAAGTACTCGATGTTGGACCACATCTGGTCTTCACTGACGCGGCCCCATTGGGTGAGGCCGAGGGCTTCGGCGTCGCGGTCGTCGAATTCGCTGATGAGCGCGCCGCCGCGGTCCGGGATGTTGGTTTTGGTCCGGTACCAGCCGAGGCCGGCCATGAAGTTGTAGCAGACCATGGGGATGCCGTTCTCGGAGAGCGCGCGGATGGCGGCGATGTAGTTTTCGATTTCCTCGTCGCGGCCGGGGAGGCCGAGTTTGATCTTTTCGGCGGGGACGGGGTGGCTCTCGACGCCGGCGATGGTCATGCCATGGGCTTCGAACCTGCTTCGGATGCCGGCGAGGGTGGCGCGATATTGTGAGCGCGGCACTTTACTTAGCGCACCCTCGACGTTGGCAATGGCGTGTTTGACGCCGATCTGCCGGAAAATTCGGATTTTGTGGGTCTCATCGACTTCGAGCATGGTGGCGAGGCGGATGGCGGGACCGGAGGGTTGGTGGGTTGCCCTCTCGGGGGTGGTGTTTTCGGCGGCAACAGTGAGGGCGGCCAGGCTGGAGGCCAGGACGCCGCGGCGTGTGGGCTGGTTCATGGTTTTCCTTGTCCGATGAGCAATTTATCACCGTTTCTCGTGCCGGGGAAGGGCAAAAAGGAGTAACATTGAAACGATTCCGGTCGCCTAGTGTTTTGGTGTTACGCGTGAAAGCCTGGCTTGCGGTGTTCGCGGTCGCCGCGATGACGGTGGGAGTGTGCGCGGCGGGGCCGGCGACGAATGGAAACGGTGCGGCGCCGGGATTCGAGACCACGGTCGAGCCATTTCTCCAACAGAACTGCTTTCTGTGCCACAACGCGAAGTTGAAGACGGGCGGGTTGAACCTGCAGTCCTTCCCCGACGCGAACTCGGTGGCGGCGGCGCGGGCGACATGGGAGCAGGTGGAGAAGAAGATTGCCGCCGGGGAGATGCCGCCGAAGGGGTTGCCGAGGCCGGCGGCGGCGAGTGTCACGGCAGTTACTAAGTGGCTTGACGCCGAGTTCCAGCGGGAGGATGCGCTGGCAAAGCCGGTGGCGGGACGAGTGACGGCGCGGCGGTTGAACCGGGCGGAGTACAACAACACGATTCGAGATCTGCTGGCGGTAAACACGCGGCCGGCGGACCAGTTTCCGCAGGATGACTCCGGTTATGGATTTGACGACATCGGGGACGTGCTAACGGTGTCGCCTGTTTTGATGGACCGGTATCTGCGGGCGGCCGAGCAGGTGGTGCACCAGGCGCTCGATGGGCCGGCGGCGATGCAGGTGTCGCTCGAGAAGCTCCGCGGCGGGCCGGGAAAAATCGTGCACACGAAGACGCCTCCGGCCGAGTATGACGAGACGGGGCTGACTCTGCCGAACGCGGTGCACGCGATGTACCGGTTCCCGGTGGAGGGCGACTATACGATCCGCATGTATCCGGGCGGTTCGCGGCCGGGCGGGAGCGACGGGATCCAGCTTGCGCTGTGGCTGGACGGGACGCGGATGTGCGTGGTGGATCTGGATATCGGCGACAACGCGCCGGGTTCGACCCCGGGCGAACAGGACCTGACGGGGCGGCCGAAGGAGTGCACGGTACACGTTACGGCGGGCGAGCATTGGGTGGCGGCGACGATTCCGCACTTATATGAGGGGCTGCCGGCGAGTTACCACGGGCCGAAGCCTTCGTCGCGGCCGATTCCGAAGGTTGACTTGAGTTCGTTTTTTGCGTCGCTTGATGCGCGGAAAGACCTCACGCCGGAGAAGAAGGCGGCGATCAAGCAGCGGGTTGAGGCGCGGATGAAGGAAGTGAAGCCGGCCAACGATGCGCACCTGAGCTACATCGAGGTGGTGGGTCCGTACCACGAGGTGATGGGACCGAGCGAGGCGAGCCTGCGGAAGATTTTCGTGTGCGGGCACCTGGACGGGCATCACAATGCGTCGTGCCCTCGGGTGATCACGGCGAGTTTTCTGGAGCGGGCGTTTCGCCGGCCGGTGAGCGATGCCGAGGTGGAGAAATATCTTGGCCTCTACAAGCAGGCGCGGCGCGAGGGCGGATCATTCAACGACGGGATTGCGCTGGCGCTCGAAGGGGCGCTGGTGTCGCCGGATTTCCTGTTCCGGATTGAGAAGGACCCGGGGACGGTCGAGGACGGAGCGGCGTATCCGGTGAACGATTTTGAGCTGGCTTCGCGGCTGTCGTATTTCCTGTGGAGCAGCATGCCGGACGAGGAACTGGAGCGGTGCGCGCGGAACCATACGCTGCGGAACCCGGAGGTGCTCGACGCCGAGGTGCACCGGATGCTGCGCGATGCGAAGTCCGAAGCGCTGGTGGATAACTTCGGCGGGCAGTGGCTGCAATTCCGGGCGCTGGAGAGCGCGCAACCGGACCGGGATAAGTTCCCGCAGTTTGACGAGTATCTGCGGATGTCGATGCGCAAGGAGACCGAGATGTTTTTCTCGGCGATTGTGCATGAGGACCGGAGTGTGCTGGATTTCCTGGACGGCAATTATACGTACGTGAACCAGAGGCTGGCGGAGTTATACGGGATTCCGGGGGTGGTGGGGCCGGAATTCCGGCGGGTGGACCTGACGGGCAACGCGGAACGGGGAGGCGTGCTGGGACAGGCGAGCGTGCTGACGGTGTCGTCGTATGCGACACGGACGTCGCCGGTGATCCGGGGGAAGTGGATTCTCGAAAATATCCTGAACGATCCGGTGCCGCCACCTCCACCGAATGTGCCGAACCTGGACGTGGCGGAGGTGGGTACGTCGGTGTCGCTGCGGCAGCAGTTGGAAAAGCACCGGGCGAATGCGGTGTGCGCGACGTGCCACTCGCGGATGGATCCGCTGGGGTTCGGGCTGGAGAATTACAACGCGATCGGCGTGTGGCGGACCAAGGACGGGAAGTTTCCGATCGACGCTTCGGGCGTGCTGCCGAACGGGCGGAAGTTTGATGGTCCGGAGGGATTGAAAGCGGTGTTGCTGAGCGACCGCGAGGCGTTTGCGCGGTGCATGGCGGAGAAGATGCTCACCTATGCACTGGGCCGGGGGGTGGAAGATTACGACCGGCCGACGGTGAACGGGATTGTGAAACAGATGGCGGCGCACGATTATAAGTTTTCTTCCCTGGTGTTAGGGATTGTTAACAGCGTGCCGTTCCAGATGCAGGAAGAGAAAGGGCAGAAGTTAGTAAGTCATGATCATCACTCATAAGCATCTCCCGAGGCGGACGTTTTTGCGGGGGCTGGGCGTGAGCCTGGCGCTGCCGCTACTGGACGCGATGACGCCGGCGATGGCGGCGACGGCGGGGCTGAAGAGGGCGGCGCCGACGCGGATGGCGTTTGCGTACGTGCCGAACGGGGTGATCATGAAGGACTGGACGCCGCAGGCAGCGGGAGCCGCGTTCGAGTTGCCGGCAACGCTCGAGCCGCTGGCGGCGTTGCGTTCGGAAATCCTGGTACTCAGCGGGCTCCGGCATCACAACGCCGATGCGCTCGAGGACGGCGCCGGGGACCATGCGCGCGCGGCGGCGTGCTTTCTGACCGGGGTACATCCGAAGAAGACGGCGGGCGCCGATATTCACAACGGGATCTCGGTGGACCAGATTGCGGCGAAGAAGTTAGGCGCGGACACGCGGCTGGCTTCGATCGAACTGGGGTGCGAGGATTCGCGGACGGTGGGCAACTGCGATTCCGGGTATAGCTGCGCGTACACCAACAGCATTTCCTGGCGGACGCCGACGGCGCCGATGCCGCCGGAGACGAATCCGCGGGCGGCCTTTGAGCGTTTGTTCGGCGAGGATGCGGGGCTGGATCCGAAGACGAGAGCGCGGCGGGAGCGCGACCGGCAGAGCATTCTCGACCTGGTGCAGGAGAGGACGCAGGCTTTGACGGCGACGCTCGGGCCGTCGGATAAGGTCAAGCTGGATGAGTATCTGTATTCGGTGCGCGATATCGAGAAACGGATCGAGATGGCCGAGCAGAGGGGGCCGGGCGAGCGGCCGGCAATTGGCGAACCAGCGGGGATTCCGGTACTGTTCAGCGATTACGTGAAGCTGATGTACGACCTGCAGGTGGTTGCGTTCCAGACGGATGCGACGCGGGTTTCGACGCTGGTGGTGGGGCGCGAGGGCAGCGTGCGGACGTATGGGGAGATCGGCGTGCCGGACCCGCATCATCCGCTGTCGCATCATCGCGGGAACCCGGAGTGGATCGCGAAACTGCAGAAGATTAACCAATTTCATGTGGAATTGTTCGCCTACTTCCTGAACAAGTTGAAGCAGACGCCGGATGGAGACGGGAGTCTGCTGGACCACACGATGGCGATTTACGGCAGCGCGATCGCCGATGGAAACAAGCACACGCATTTCGACCTGCCGGTGCTGCTGGCCGGGCGGGGAGGTGGGATCCAGCCGGGGCGGCACCTGGTTTACGACCAAGCTACGCCGATGACGAACCTGTATTTGACGCTGCTCGACAAGGTGGGCGTGGAGCCCGAGACGGTTGGCGACAGCACGGGCAGGCTGGAGCACGTGACGGATCTGTAGCTCGGTCGCTTTAGCCCGGCCAGTGGCTTCCCCAGGACGCGTGGCGGGCGGCGCGCCAAAGGGGGTCGCGCTTGCGGATGCGGGCTTCGGCGAGGCCATTCGGGGTGCAAAGCGACAGTTCGATCAGGCCCGGGTGTTGGACGGGCCGGCGGATCACGACTGCTTCACCCGGCGGGGGCGTGTGGCGCGTGGCGACGGCGTAGCTGAATTTCTCGTCTTCGTAGGATAACTGGGATGTCTTGAGACGCCGCAGGAGCGCGCCGCGCTCGAGGCGGGCCGCGAAATGGCACCAGTCGCCGGGCGGCATGGGACAGGCGGCGGAGTGCGGGCAGGGTGCGGCGATGAAGGCGCCTTGGCCGATCAGGGTGGACCGGGCGTCGCGGAGGACGGCGAAGCCGGGTTGGGAGCCGGGTTCGAGGACGATGACGGCTTGTTGGGCGGCGCGGAAGGCGGCTTCCAGCGACGCGGCGCGGCGCGGGGCGGGGAATTCGCCGAGGGAGTAAGAGAAGACCACGATGTCGCAGGGAGCCATGGGAAGGAGCGCGGCGGCGTCGGTGGTGAGGAACTCGAACGGAACCGGAAAGCTGGCGCG
>JAKAJI010000336.1 GCA_021813825.1 Acidobacteriota bacterium
CCGCGAAATACGGCTCGGCCGTGACAATCAGCGCAAATACCTGCAGATCCGTCGTCACCTTCAGGCTGCTCTTGCCCCCATCGACCAGTAGTTCGCCCAGGTTCTTCGGCCGTCCTTCCGGCGAAATCGCCCACAGCACATAAGTCAGATACTCGGCCCCAAACTGGCTCGGCGCACCGATATTCCGGAAGTTCGCCTCGATGCTGATCGCCCCCTGCCTGCTTTCCACCTTCGCCGTCCCCTTCGCCTGGGGCATCACCGCCGTCCCCGCGAAGTCGATCATCGTGGCGCCGCTCCGATGACGGTAGTTAATCGCCTTGGTCGATTTCGCCACCGAATTCGAGGTAAACATCGGCGGCGGCTGGTCCTGAGCAAAAACCGCGGGCGCGGCCAACGCCATCAGCAGCAGAGCAAGCTTTCGATCCATCGTTGCAAAACTCCTCCGTGTTTCATGGTATCGAAACAGCCGCGCCGCTATATTTCACGGTCCCCTCCGGTTCGCTCGCCGGCTCGATCCCCGCCCCATGGCCCTCTCGAACAACAACGACGTGGAATGTCTGCGTTTCCCTCATCCCCGGATACCGCCCATGCCGGGCCCCGAAGCTCAGCCGCTTCGCCCGGTCGTCCCACTTGACGTCCACGGTCGCGTAAGCCCCGCGCTCGTACCCGTAACCGTCGTTCTCGTCTTCGTACAGGGTGAACTCCCCATCCGCGCCCGGATACACCCGCAGTTCCACCGGCGCATTCGGATTCTCCGTCGCGTACTGCACCTCCGGCCCCATCGGCACAATCGAACCCGCCCGTACATACAAAGGAATCCGGTCCAGCGGAGCCGCCGCGTCAATGCTTCGCCCGCCCGCCTCCGCCCGCCCCGTCCAGAAATCTACCCAGTTCGCTCGCGGCAGATACACACGCCGCGTCGTCGCGCCCGCCTCCGTCACCGGATTCACCAGGATCGCCGGGCCGAACAGAAACTCATCCCCGGTTTCGAGCGCCCGCCGGTCCTCGCGAAAATCCATCGCCAGCGGACGCATGATCGTGTAACTTCCGCTCGTCACCCGCCACGCCAGCGAATAAAGGTAAGGCAGCAGCCGGTAACGCAGCCGGTCGAACTTTGTCAGAATCTCCTGCGCCTGCGCTCCATAGCTCCACAACTCGTTTTGGTTCGTCGTCCGTGTGCCGTGAACGCGGAAGATCGGACAAAACGTCCCATACTCGAACCACCGCACGAACAACTCGCGATACCCCTCATCGTTCGGATTGCCGATGAAGAACCCCCCGATATCCGTCGTCCAGTACGGAATCCCCGAAAGCGAAAAATTCAGCCCCGCCGGAATCTGCCGCCGGTACGCGGTCCAATCGCTCAGCACGTCGCCCGACCACGCCGTCACCCCGTTCCGTTGGCTCCCCGCGAAAGCCGACCGCGAAAGAATGAACACCCGCTTTTCGTTCGAAGCCGCCCGCTGCCCCCGGTACACTCCCTGCGTGTCCAGCAGCGGATACAGGTTGGCATACCGGTCCCCGCTCCCGATCGCGAGTTTGTGGCCGAGCAGAATGTTCTCCTGCTGCCCCTCGGTCTCCGGTTCCGTCGTGTCCATCCACCAGGCGTCGGCGCCGATCCGGAACAACGCCTTGTCCACCAGGCTCCAGTAATAGTGCCGCGCAGCCGGGTTCGTCGCATCATACACCGCCATCCCCAGCGGATGAAACCCGGCGACCTTGGTCTTATCGATGAAATACCCGCGCCGCTCCATCTCCGCGTACACGTCGGATCCGGGGTCGAAGAACGGCCAGATCGAAATCATGAAATGATAATGTTCCCGGTGCAGCGTATTGATCATCGCCTTCGCGTCCGGGTACTTCGCATTGAACTGGAAATCCCCGGTCTTTCCCCACCAGAACCAGTCCTGCACGATGTTGTCGATCGGAATTTTCAGCTCCCGGTACTTCGCCGCGATGCCGAGCACTTCCTCCTGCGTCTGATACCGGTTCTTGCTCTGCCAGTATCCATAGGCCCACCGCCCGAACATTGGCGCCGCCCCCGTCAGCATCCGGTACCCGGCCACGATGCGGTCGAAATCCGGACCGTAAAGGAAGTAATAGTCGATCGTGTCCGCAACTTCGGAACTCAAATACACCGTGTGCACAAACCGGTTGTTGAACCGGCTCCGCGACGGATTGTTCCAGAAGATCCCGTAGCCTTTGCTTGAAACCAGCAGCGGGACCGCGATCTCCGTGTTCTCCTGCGACAAATCCACCGATTCGCCCCGGTAATCCCACACGCCCGCCTGATGCTGCCCCAGCCCGTAGAAAGACTCCTGCGAGCCGTAAATCGAAAAGACATCCTCAGCATGATATGTTTTTTCGCCGTTCACCTCCGCCGGCGTCATGATCTTCGGCCCTTCCTGAATCAGCTTCTCGTGCCCCGCCCCGGCCGTGCTGAAGCTGACAAACCCGTCCTTCTTTGTCACCGTCACGCGCAGGTCCGCGGTCGCAACCGTAGCGTCCTCCGCCGTCTCCGTGAACATCTCCCGAGCCGGCGGCCACTTCGTCCGGATCACCGCAAACTGCTTCTCTTCCGGAATCGTGGTCCCCGGTGAATACACCACATGCACGATCGCCTGCGAGCACACCGAGATCCGCATCACGCCCCGCTCAAGCTGGACCATCATCCCCTCCGGCTCACGCCGCACCCCCTTCACCGGGTTCGGAGGCTGCCACTGCGCAAGCAAAGGCGTCGAGAGGAGAAGCACAAGAAGGCGTTTCATGTCCGTAGCCGCTCAAAGAAACTAGCATAGGCCCGGCCGCGCCTCGTGCGAAGCTAGGAAGTTATGCACGAAGCGGCCGTCGCGGCCCGGCAGGCTCTGGTAGTCTTCCTCGCTCTCTTCCCCATCGTCAATCCGGTGGGCACCGCTCCTGTCTTCCTCAGCCTCACCCCCGGCTTCGAGGCCTCCGTCCGCGTCCGCCTCGCCCGAAGCATCTCCTGGAACGGCTTCGGCCTCCTCATCGGCAGCCTCCTCATCGGGTCCCACATCCTGCGCTTCTTCGGCATCTCCCTGCCCGTAGTCCAGGTCGGCGGCGGACTCCTCGTTACCGCCTCCGGCTGGAACCTCCTCCAGCGTCCCGAGGAGCACCGCGAGAAAGGCAGCGAGAGCGCCGCCCGGCGCAGGGAAGGCAACTGGCGCGCCCTCGCTTTCTATCCGCTCACGATGCCGCTCACCGTCGGCCCCGGCGCCATCTCCGTCGCCCTCACCCTCGGAGCCAACATCGGCAACGGACCCGAGCCTTGGTGGCTGCAGATCATCCCCGCGCTTATCGGAACCATTCTCACCGGTCTCTCCATCTACCTGTGCTACCGTTCCGCCGAGGCGCTCGAACGCCTCTTGGGCGAGCAGGGCACGAGTATCCTCGTCCGCTTGTCCTCGTTTATCCTGCTCTGTATCGGGATCCAGATTTTCACCAACGGAGCCACGGCCATCGTCAAAACGATGCTCGTCCGGCACTGAGGAAGCAGAGCGTGTTTCTGAACAAAAACCGCTAATCTTGTATCAATGCCGATCGACTGGTTTCCGCTCTGGCTCAGCCTGCGCGTGGCAGTGTTGGCAACCGCCGCCGCCGTCGTGTTCGGCCTCTGGCTGGCGTGGCTGCTCGCCAATCGCGAGTTCCGGGGCAAGGAGTGGCTCGACGCCGTCATCGCCCTCCCGCTTGTCCTCCCGCCCACCGTTCTCGGCTACTACCTCCTCGTTCTCCTCGGCCGCGCCAGCCCCCTCGGCAAACTCTATGAAACCGTCGTCGGCCAACCGCTCGTCTTCACCTGGCAGGCCGCCGTCGTCGCGGCCCTCTTCCACTCGCTCCCTCTCCTGGTCAAATCCGCTCGCGCCGCCCTCGAAAGCGTCGACCCCGTCTACCAGCGCGCCGCCCGCACCCTCGGCGCCAGCGAGTGGCGCGTCTTCCTCCGCGTCACTCTGCCCCTCACCCAGCGCCAGGTGCTCGCCGCCGCCGCCCTCGCCTTCGCCCGTTCCCTCGGCGACTTCGGCGTCACGCTCATGATCGCCGGCAACATCCCCGGCCGCACCCAGACCATCTCCGTCGCCATCTACGACGCCGTCATGGCCGACAACGCCGCCGCCGCCCGCGCCATGGTGCTCGTCGTCTCCGCCGTCGCTCTGGCAACCCTCGCGCTCGCCAATCGTCTCTCCGGGGCCGCCATGCGATGATCCAGGCACGCATCCGCAAACATTTCCCGCAGGGCAGGGAATCGGCCGGGTTCTCGCTCGATGTGGAGTTCGAGGCCGGGCCCGGCGTCACCGTCCTGTTCGGAGCCAGCGGCGCCGGCAAAACCCTCACCCTCGACTCCATCGCCGGCTTCGTCAAACCCGACGAGGGCCGCATCCTGCTCGACGACGTCATCCTGTTCGACGCCGTCTCCGGCGTCAATCTCCCCCCGCGCGACCGCCGCTGCGGCTACGTCTTTCAGAACTACGCCCTCTTCCCCCACATGACCCTCCGCGAGAACCTCACCTTCGCCGCCGGAGGCTGGCCGCGCGCCGAACGCCGCCGCAAGGTGAATGAAGTGCTCGAACGCTTCCGCCTCGCCGGCTTCGCCGGCCGCATGCCCCACGAACTCTCCGGCGGCCAGAAACAGCGCGGCTCCATCGCCCGTGCCCTCGTCGGCGGCGGCGCCAGCCATTCCGGCGGAATCCGCATCCTCCTGCTCGACGAACCCGCCCAAGGCCTCGACGCGCCCCTGCGCGAAGAGTTCTACGCCGTCCTTCGCCAGGTCAAAGCCGAGTTCGGCATCCCGGCCCTGCTCGTCACCCATTCGCTCGAAGAATGCTGCGCCCTCGCCGACTATATGCACGTCGTCAGCGCCGGACGCCTCGCCCGCAGCGGAACGCCGCGCGAAGTCATCGAAGACCCCTCGAGCGTGGACGTCGCGCGCCTGCTCGGTTTGTACAACCTCATTCCCGGCGAAGTCCGCGCGCTCGACCCCGGCCGTAACCGCAGCCGCCTCAAACTGGGCGAATTCGAAGTCGACGCTCGCTACTTGCCCGGCCGTCTGATCGGCGACCGCGTCACCGTCTATGTCCGCCCCGCTGAGTTGCGCGCCTCTCCCAAGGACGGACGCCCCGGCCCCAACCAGGCCGCCCTCGTCCTTCGCCAGGTCGTCGACCTCGCCAGCGGCGTCCGCCTCGAGTTCGAAGGCGGCATCGCCGTCGAGATGTCCCGCGCGAACTACTCCTTGGGCTCATCCGCCCGCGAATGGATCGTCGAATTCCCCGCCTCGACCCTCCGCGTGCTCTGAACTTACTCGAGCAGGAATCGAGTCCCCGCGTGAAACGCGTCGCACTCGCCGATAATCACGCAGAACGGAAAGTCGTGCCGGTCGATCATCAGCGCCATCGGTCCCGCACCGGCCGGCACGGTAAACGACCGCTGCGCCAGCAGCACCTGGCCCGGCTGAAGCGGCAAGTTCAACGGCACCTTCGAAGAACCCGGC
>JAKAJI010000029.1 GCA_021813825.1 Acidobacteriota bacterium
TTGCGGCCGATGGCGTTTTGGCCGTGGAAGTAGCGACCGACGAAGGACTGGTTGACGATTAAGACGGGCAGGGTGGAGGCGTCGTCGGTGGAGCGGAAATCGCGGCCTTCGAGGAGGGGGATCTGGAGGGTGGCGAAGTAATCCGGGGCGACGAGATAGTCGTTGACGTTCATGGACTCGCCGGGGGCGGGGGCGTAACCTTCGACCTCGACGGTGTCATAGGGGCCCGCGCTAGAGCCGAGTGGGGCGTAGTGGGAGTAAGTGACGGCGGTGACGCCGGGGAGGGCGCGGAGACGGTCGCGGAGGTTGACGCAGAACTGCTGGAGGGAGGAGTTCGTAAATCCGCTGCTGCCGAGGTAGAAACGGGTGAGGACGACCTGGTTGCGGTTGAAGCCGGGGTCGATGCGGGTGGCGTTGATGAAGCTGCGGAGGAAGAGGCCGGCTCCGGCGAGGGCGACGGTCGAGAGGGCGACTTCGGCGACGACCAGGAGATTGCGGGTGCGGTGGGAATGTGCAGCCTGCGTGCCGGAGCGGCCGGCTTCTTTGAGCGAGGTGCTGACGTCGGAGCGGAGCCAATAGAGGGCGGGGGCGGCGCCGGAGAAGAGCGTGGCGAGGACGCTGGTGAGGATGGTGAAGGCGAGGACGCGTCCGCTCATGTCGAAGCCGAGAGCGACGGGGGCGTTGATATGGGGGACCATGGCGCCGAGGAGGTTGGCGGTCCAGGTAGAGAAGAGGAGGCCGGCGAGGGCGCCGCCGAGGGCGAGTAAGAGGGTTTCGGTGAATAACTGGCGGCTGAGGCGGCCGCCGCTGGCGCCGAGGGCGAGGCGGACGCTGAGTTCCTTGCGGCGGGCGACGGAGCGGGCCAGGAGTAAGTTAGCCACGTTGGCGCAGACGATTAAGAGGACGAGCACGCAGATGGCCATGAGGATGCGGAGGGGTTTGAGGAGTAACTCCGGTGCGCCGCTGTGGAATTGCCAGATGGGGAGGACGGTAGCGGTGACGGCGCGGTTAGTTCCGGGGTAGAGGGTTTGGAGATGGCGGGAGAAGGTGATGGCCTCGGCGCGGGCCTGGCCGCGCGAGAAGCCGGGTGCGAGGCGGGCGAGGGCGTAGAATTTGCGGTCGCCGCGCTGGACGAAGTTGCGGGCGGTGAGGAGACTGAGTTCGGGGCCCATGGTGACGGGGACCCAGATATCGAAGGCGAGGCCGGGCATGGTGCCACCGAAGCCGGGCGGGGTGACGCCGGCGATGGTGAGCCAGCGGCGGTTGACGCGGATGGTTTGCCCGATGGCGGAGGGGTTGGAGTGGAAGCGGCTGCGCCAGAGGCGGTCACTGATGACGGCGACGGGGTAGGCGCCGAGGGCGGGCCCGTCTTCTTCGGGAGTAAAGAAGCGTCCGAGTTCGGGTTTGAGGCCGAGGACGGAGAAGTAATTGCCGGTGACCATTTCGCCCCAGACGGCTTGGGAGTTAGTAACTGAGTCGCCGAGCGTAAATACGTCTTCGCGGTGGAGGGTGAGGCCGGAGAGGGAGTGTAAGTTGCGGCGGTAGTCGAGATAGTCGATGTAGGAGACCTGGTTGGCGCCGTTGGGGGATCCCTGGGTGATGGATTCGAGGACGGCGAGGCGGCTTTGGGCGGCGGCTCCGGGGAAGGGGCGGAGGAGGATTTTGTCGATCCAGGAGAAGACGGTGGTGTTGGCGGCGATGCCGAGGGCGAGGGTGAAGATGGCGACGGCGGTGAAGCCGGGGGAGCGGCTGAGGAGGCGGAAGCCGAAGCGGAGGTCCTGCAGCAGGGTGCGCATGGAGTGGTGTCCCACCAGGGCTAGGGCACTTGTGGTTCCAGTCGTAAGTGTATGACTTTCTGGGGTCCGGAATGGGTGGGGCTGTTCGGTTTTGGGATGGGGCGTGCGCGAGCGCACACTAAGCCTGGAAGTGTTTGGGGCGGATGGCGCGGAAGAGGATGGCGGCGCTCATGGGGTGCATCAGGCCGGCCATGAGGAAGGCGGGGGTGTAAGAGAAGTGGGTGACGATCCAGCCGGTGGCGAGTTGGGCGACGACGCCGCCGAGGGCGCCGCCGGCGCCGGAGAAGCCCATGACGCGGCCGACTTCGTGGTTGGGGTAGAGGTCGGCGGGGAGCGTTTGGAAGTTGGCGACCCAGACGCCGTGGCCGATGGTGAGGAAGGAGGTGGTGAGGAGGGCGAGGGCGGCGTTGGGGACGAAGGGGGTGAGCATGGTGAGAGGCATGAGGGCGGCGCCGGCGAGGAGGCCGGCATTGCGGGCACGCCGGAGGTTCCAGCCTTTGTCGATGAGGTGGCCGGAGAGCCAGCCGCCGCCGATGTAGCCGAGGCCGCCGGCGAGGAAGGGGAGCCAGGCGTAGTTGCGGATCATGGCGAGGTTGAATCCGCGGCTGGTGCGGAGGTATTCGGGGAGCCAGAAGATGGCGAAGTAGATGACGGGGTCGGTGAAGAAGCGGGTTAGAGTAAGTGACCAGCAGGGGCGAGTCAGGAAGAGAGTAAGTGAGTTGCGGGATGGAGGATCGAGGGGACGGGCGGGAGTAAGTTCGCGAGTAAGTGAGGAACGGTCGGCAGGGGAGAGCCGGGGAGAGTGGGCGGGAGGGTGATAGAAGGCGAGCCAGGCGATGAGCCAGAGGAAGCCGAGGAGCCCGGTAACGACGAAGGCGGAGCGCCAGCCGTAGGAGAGGGTGATGGCGGCGATGAGGACGGGGGCGGCGGCGGAGCCGAGGGAGGTGCCGGCGTTGAAGATGCCCATGTAGAGGGCGCGGCGCGGGGGCGGGAGCCATTCGGCGACGGCCTTGGCGGCTCCGGGCCAGGCTCCGGGTTCGGCGAGACCGAGGAGGAAGCGGCAGGCGGCGAGGGTGGCGATGCCCTGGGCGAAGCCGTGGAGCATTTGGGCGAGGGACCAGGCGGCCATGAAGAGGGCGAAGCCGCGGCGTGTGCCGAGGCGGTCGAGGACCCAGCCGGAGCCGGCGTACATGACGGTGTAGGCGACGAAGAAGAGGCTGAGGACGTTGCCGTAGTCCTGCGGGGTCATGTGGAACTGGGTGCGGATTTCGATGCTGACGATGCCGATGGAGAGGCGGTCGAGGTAATTGAGGAGGGTGGAGGCGCAGAGGAGGACGCCGAGGAGGGTGCGGGCGCGGGCGACGGTCACCTGCGCTAGTTTATCGGGTTGTGTAGCGGCGGATGGCGGTGGCGCGGCCGGTGGAGGGGTCGACGGTGACGATGGCGGCGTGGAGTTCGACGCCGCCTTTTGCGGTTTCGAGGCGGACGGGCATGGCGGTGAGGAAGCGGCTGAGGGCGAGGTGCTTTTCGGCGCCGATGACGGAATCGTAGGAGCCGGTCATGCCGGCGTCGGTGAGATAGGCGGTGCCTCCGGCGAGGACGCGTTCGTCGGCGGTAGGGACGTGAGTATGTGTGCCGACGACGGCGGAGACGCGGCCGTTCAAGTGCCAGCCCATGGCGACTTTTTCGCTGGATACTTCGGCATGGAAGTCGACGAAGCGGACTTTGACGGATTCGGGGATCGAGGCGAGTAAGTCGTCGGCGCGGCGGAAGGGGCAGTCGGTAGAGGGCATGTAAGTGCGGCCCTGGAGGTTCATGACGGCGACTTCGACGCCGTTGCGGGCGCGGGCGATGTGGAGGCCGGCGCCGGGGAGTGTGGGAGGGTAGTTAGCGGGGCGGAGGAGGCGGGGTTCGCGAGCGAAGTAATCGTAGACTTCGCGTTTATCCCAGACGTGGTTGCCGGTGGTGAGGACGTCGATGCCGAGGCCGAAGAGTTCTTCGGCAATCATAGGGGTGATGCCAAAGCCGCCGGCGGAATTTTCGGCGTTGGCGATGACGAGGGAGATTTTTTCGGCCGAGACGATGCCGTTGAGATATTGGGCTACAATGCGGCGCCCGGGCGAGGCGTAGATATCGCCGATAAACAGAAGATTCATTCGCGGGAGTTACCGTGAAGTGGAGCGGGCTGCGCCGGTGAGACTCAACCTCCGTCCTTGACCCCGTGGTAACAGGGGCGGAGTCCCCCGCGTACCGTTAGGCTTCTCCATGGCGGTGATTGCCGCCGGAGCCTGCGCACGGGCACGAAAACCGAGTCGGACCCCAAGACGATTGAGTGTTGGATCAATTTATAGGAGGCCGAGCGATCGCCCGGCGCCAACGCTCCTGAACGATGATAGCAGAGATCGGTTGGAGCAAGAAGCGAGAAGCAAGAAGCCGGGAGCTAGGAGCCGGGAGGGGGATGCGGGACTGGTATTCTAAATCAATCAGGAGCCGCCTGCAAGCCCAGATGAGAAAAGATGGTTGTTGAGACGAAGTTTGCTCGCTTCGATTCGATCACGCTCGATTCGGGGGTGGCGCTGGCCCCGGTGGAGGTGGCTTACGAGACGTATGGGACGCTGAATGCGGCGCGGTCGAACGCGATTCTGATTCTGCATGCGTTTTCGGGGGACGCGCACGCGGCGTTCGAGAACGCGGAGGGGCAGGAGGGGTGGTGGGACAACGTGATCGGTCCGGGGAAGGCGTTCGATACGGACCGGTATTTCGTGATTTGCTCGAATGTGCTGGGCGGATGCCGGGGAACGACGGGGCCGGCGACGGTGAACCCGGCGACCGGGCGGCCGTATGCGATGACGTTTCCGGTGATCACGATCGGGGACATGGTGCGGCTGCAGAAGATGCTGATGGAGCGGTTGGGGATCGAGCGGTTGCTGGCGGTGTCGGGTGGATCGATGGGGGGAATGCAGGCGCTTCAGTGGGCGGTAGCCTATCCGGAGGCGGTGGCGGCAGTGATTCCGATCGCGGCGACCTCGCGGCACAGCGCGCAGCAGATCGCATTTAATGAAGTGGGTCGGCAGGCGATCATGGCGGACACGGACTGGAACAGCGGGGAATACTATGACGGTCCGAAGCCGGCGCGGGGGCTGGCGGTGGCGCGGATGGTGGGGCACATCACTTACATGAGCGATGCGTCCATGCGGGAGAAGTTCGGCAGGAGGCTCAGGGGGAAGAACGAGTTCGGGTTCGATTTTTCGGTAGATTTCGAGGTGGAGAGTTACTTGCGGTACCGCGGGAGTAAGTTTGTGGAGCGCTTTGACGCGAACTCGTATCTGTATATCAGCAAGGCGATGGATTATTTCGACCTGAGCGCGGGTCATTCGTCGCTGGGGGATGCGCTGGGGAAGACGGCGGCGCGGTTTCTGGTGCTGAGCTTTACGAGCGACTGGCTGTATCCGAGCTACCAATCGCTTGAAATTGTTCGGGCGTTGCGGAGCCGGAACCGCGACGTGGCTTACTGCGAGCTTACTTCAAATTACGGGCACGACGCGTTTCTGGTGGATGTGAAGGAAGAGAGCGAGCTGGTGCGCGGGTTTCTGGCGAGCACTTACGCGGAGATTGCGGGATGAGCGCGTCGTCGTGGGGGCAGGGACCGGTGGTGAACGGGAAACCGGGGCGGCGGGACTACGCGATCATCGGGGAGATTATCGAGCGCGGGGCGAAGGTGCTGGATTTGGGGTGCGGGGACGGGTTGTTGCTCGAGTGGTTGAAGCGGGAGAAGCGCGTGGAAGGGCGCGGGGTGGAGATCGACCGGGAGCAGGTGCAGAAGGCGATCGCGCGGGGTGTGGCGGTATTTCAGAGCGACATTGAAGAGGCGCTGCGGGATTACCCCGAGGGGACGTTCGACTACGTGATACTGAGCCAGACGTTGCAGGAGACGCGGGCGCCGGTGAAGGTGCTGCGGGAGATGCTGCGGGTGGGGAAGAGGGCGGTGGTGGGGTTTCCGAATTTCGGGCATTGGACGGTGCGGCTGGCGCATTTGTGGACGGGGCGGTCGCCGCAGACGAAGCTGTTTCCGTATGAGTGGTATAACTCGCCGAACATTCACTTTCTGACGGTGACGGATTTCGAACTGCTGGCGCGGGAGCAGCGGTGGAAAGTGGAACGGCGGTATTTTCTGGGGCAGGGCGGGACGGTGAAGCGGTTTCCGAACCTGATGGCGGAGCTGGCGGTTTATCTGGTGACGAAGTGAGTAACAGCGCAGTAAGTGTTGTGGATTTGCGGGCCGAGGGGCTGGCTCTTTATACGAGCGAGTCGGCGGAGTTTGAGTCTGCGCTCGACGAGAAGCGGGACAAGTTCGCGGACGATTTACTGCCGTATGTGGTGTTGCTCAAGAATCAGACGGACCGGGACGTGATTGCTTACTCGGTGCGGTGGATGGTGCAGAACACAGCGGGGAAGCCGGTGTATCACGAAGTAACTCCGTTTCAGTTCCGGTCGGTGAATCCGGTGGTGCTGCCAGCGGGGTCGGCGGCGTTTGTTTCGTTGCTGCAGGGGATCGGGACGGCGGGACTTAGCGCGAGCGAGGAGACGCGGCGGCACGCGCAGATGCTGGTGAAGTTTTATGAAGCGCAGCCCTCGATTACGGTGGCGCTGGAGGCGGTGGTTTTCGCGGATGGGTTGGCAATAGGGGACGACCGGAATAACTGGATTCCGCGGTGGCAGGCGTACCTGGATGCGGACCGGAACCTTGCGATGGCGGTGACGGAGGATGCGCCGCCTGCCGATGTGAAGCGGTATTTGGAAGAGTTGCGGGACGGGGTGTGCGCGGAGAGTGATCCGCCGATCGAGCCGGCGAACCTGGCGGGGTACGCGAACCGGGCGGTGGGTTATGCGGCTTGCTACGCGTTGTGGAAGGGGTACTTCGCGTATCGGTTGCTGGGGGCGATCGAGGCGAAGGGGGAAGCGGCGGCGCTGGAGGCGCTGCGGGCGGCGCCGTATTGGCGCAGGTATCCGCGAGTGCACCGGTAGGGCTGAATTTCGCGCGGGTGCGGTTTTAGTACAATCGCCCCATGTTTGTACCGCTCACACCCTTGCGGTGTCTCCACCGCGCCGTGGATCTTTTTGCGAATAAGACAGGGGTGGTCTGCGGCGAGAAGCAGTTCACCTACGGCCAGTTCGGGGAGCGGTGCGAGAGGCTGGCGTCGGCGCTGGGAAAGATGGGCATGGAGGCGGGGGACCGGGTGGCGTACCTGAGTTTCAACAACCACCAGTTGCTGGAGGGCTACTACGGAGTGGTGCAGGCGCGGGCGATCGTGATGCCGCTGAACGTGCGGCTGTCGCCGCAGGAGTTGGTCACGATTCTGAATCACGCCGGGGCGCGGATGCTGATTTTCGAGGCGGATTTCGCGCCGCTGGTGGAGCATCTGAAGCCGGTGTGTCCTTCGATCCGGCACTATGTAGGAATCGACGGAGGGGCGGCGCCGGCCGATTTGAGCTACGAGGAGCTAGTGGAGAGGGGAACGGCGGAGCGGGCGGACATCTTAACCTACGACGAGATGGCGCCGGCGGAGTTGTTCTACACGAGCGGGAGCACGGGGACGCCGAAGGGGGTGGTGCTGTCGCACCGGACGCTGTACATGCATGCGCTGAGTGTGGCGACGATGTCGAAAGACGTGGAGTCGATGGTGGACCTGCACACGATTCCGCTGTTTCATGCGAACGGTTGGGGGCGGCCGCAGACTTCGACGATGCTGGGGACGAGACAAGTGATGGTGCGGCGGTTCGAGCCGGTGCAGGTGTTCGGGCTGATTGAGAAGCACAAGGCAACGGACATGAGCCTGGTGCCGACGATGGCGAATGCGCTGCTGAACTCGCCCGAGGACGGGCGCTTTGATCTGTCGAGCCTGCGGAACATCATGATGGGCGGGGCGGCGTCGACGCCGGAGTTAGTTGCGCGTATGGAAGCGAAGTTCAAGTGCAATGTATTCGCGGGGTACGGGTTGACGGAGACGAGTCCGGTGATTACGAGCGGGCGGGATAAGTGGCCGAGTTACCCGAGCGATGAGGAGAGATGGCGGAGGCGGTCGATGGCGGGTTGGCCGATCCCGAACGTGTCGATCCGGGTGGTGGATCACGAGATGAAGGATGTGCCGCGGGACATGCGGTCGATCGGCGAGATTGTGGCGATGGGCGACCATGTGATGGACGGGTACTTCCACGAGGCGGAGGCGACGCGGGCGGTGATGAGCGGGTCCTGGTTTCACACGGGAGATATGGCGGTGTGGGACGAGGAAGGGTACATACATATCGTCGACCGGAAGAAGGAGATTATCATTAGCGGCGGGGAGAACATATCGTCGCTGGAGGTGGAGAAGCATATCTTCGCGCATCCGGAGGTGTTTGAGTGCGCGGTGGTGCCGGCACCGGACGAGAAGTGGGGCGAGGTTCCGGCGGCGATTGTGGTGAGGAAGGCGGGGTCGACTTTGACGGCGGAGCAGTTACTGGAGTTTCTGGGGACGAGGCTGGGGCGGTACAAACTGCCGCGGATTATCGATTTTTCCGACGAGCCGCTGCCGAAGACGGGGACGGGGAAGATCCGGAAGATGGTGTTGAAAGAGCGGTTCTGGGCGGGGAAAGAGAAGCGAGTGCAGGGCTGAGTGTTTTCGCTGCTGCTGAAGTGCGGGCCGGAGGGGATGGAGCGTCTTTGCGCCAAGATCTGGGAGCTTGGCGCGGACGGGGCGGTGGAGGAAGCGGACGGGCTGCGGGTATTTTTCGGCGACGACTCGCGGGCGGAGAAAGTTACAAGCAAGTTAGTAAGTTATTTGCCGGAGTGGCGGGACGAGCCGGAGATCGATTATGAGGGGCGGACGCGGGAATCGTTTCCGCCGCTCGAGATCGGGAGTAAGTTCTTTCTCGTTCCGCCGTGGAGCGAGGCGGCGACGCCGGAGGGGCGGCTGCGGCTGGTGGTGGAGCCGGGGATGGCGTGCGGGACGGGGTGGCATCCGTGTACGCAGTTGTGCCTGGAGGCGATGGAGGAGTTAGTAAGTCCGGGGGCGTCGTTTCTGGATGTGGGGTGTGGGTCGGGGATTTTGTCGGAGGCGGCGCGACTGCTGGAGGCGGGGCGGATTGCGGCGTGCGATGTGGATGAGGAGGCGGCGCGGATTGCGCGGGAGAAATTTGGGATCGACGTGTTTGTGGGGACGATCGAGGCGGTGAGGGAGGGGAGCTTCGACGTGCTGGCGGCGAACATCAGCGCGGAGGTGGCGGGGGCGATTGCGGGGGGGGGGGGGAAGGTGGCGTGGACGGTGATTTTGTCTGGGTTTCCGGAGTGGGAGGTGGCGGAGGTTGGGTTCGAGGGGGATGTGCGGCGTGGGGCGGAGGGGTGGTGCGCGGTAGTGGGGTGAGGGCATCGGCATCAGCCAGGGCGGCGAGTGGAATCGCGGACGACGACGGAAGGTTCGATGAGCACGCGTCTGGGCCTGGGGGGGGTCTTGGGCTTGATGATGGCGAGAAGGAGTTTGGCGGCGCGTTCGCCGATGGTGACGCTTTGCTGGTCGATGCTGGACAAGGGTACGCGGAGGGACTTGTCAAAGTGGAGATTGCCGCAGCCGATGACGGCGATATCCTGCGGGACGCGGAGGCCGGCGGCGAGGATGGCGTCGATGGCTCCGATGGCGATGGGATCGTTGTAGCAGAAGACGCCATCGGGGACGGGATCGAGGCGGAGCAACTGATTCATGGCTTGGAAGCCGCTGCTCCAACTGTCGCTGTCGGCGGAGCGTCCGGTGACAACGTAGCCGTGCCGAGTGGGGAGGCGATGTTGGGTCAGAGCCTGACTGTAACCTTCGAGCCGGCCGATGGCTGTGCTGACCGCCACGCCGCGGATGTGGGCGATGCGGCGGCAGCCCACGGAAAACAGGTGGGTGGTAGCGATTTTCCCGACTTTGACGTCGTCGATGCCGACAAAATTGGTGCGCAGATCCGGGAAACTCCGATCCAGGAGGATGAAGGGGATGTGCTGGTCGACGATCGGGCGGAAGCCGGCGGTGGTGCATTGAGTTGATGCGATGAGAAGCGCATCGAGGCGGCGGCTCAACAGCCGGGCGATCTCCTGTTTTTCGAGCTCGGGATCCTCTTGCGAAGACGAGATCAAGAGGCTGTAGCTCTTTTGGCGGAGGATGCGGGAGATGCCTGTGGCGACCTCAGCAAAGAACGGATGAACAAGATCGGGGACGATGAGGCCAGCAGTGTAGCTCTTGCCTGTGACGAGTGCGCGGGCGGCGAGGTTGGGGTGATAGTTGAGTTCCCTGACGCGTTTGAGCACGCGCTTGCGGGTTTCCTCACCAATATCTTCATGATTGCGTAGGACCTTAGATACGGTGACGATGGAGACGCCGAGTTCCTGCGCGATATCTTTCATCGTTACTGACATTTCTCTACTAGTATTACGCATGGTATGTGCGATCGTTGATGTGGTTTCGGCCCTCGTGTAGGGCGAAGCACACAAGGTGACTATACGAGCGGAAGCGGGTCTTGGCAAGTCCTTCGATCGGGAAAATGCGCGGAAACGAGTGAGGTGTCTTAAGAAAAAACTTTCTCTTGACAGGCTGGTGAGGCACTAGTAGAATCACGCTATAGTTAACGCTTAAGTAAACGTGCTCTGCGCGGCGAGGATGGCGCGAGCCGAGCCGCTGGGGGGAGGAGTGTTTGTCTCGCGACACGCCCCGGCCTGGGCCGATACGGGAAGGGGTACTCCATAAGGAGAGTTATGGCACCTGAAGGGCAAACAGACTTCTTGAGGATGCGCCGTTTTGTGACGGTTGTGGTTTTGGTGGGAATTCTGTGCCTAACGCGGGCAACGGTATTCGCGCAGGAGGCGGCGGCGACAGTGAACGGGGTTGCGTCGGATCCGACAGGCGCCGCGATTCCCGGGGCGACGATTGAGTTGAGGAACGTCAACACCGGAGTAGTTCGGACGACGACGACGAACACGGATGGGAACTATCTGTTTCTAAACGTGACGCCTGGCGCATACACGATGAGGGCTTCCGCGCATGGGTTTTCGCCGGTGACGCAATCCCAGGTGACGCTGCAGGTGAACCAGACAGCCACGTTCGATTTCCACATGAAGGTGGGCCAGGAGCAGCAGAGTGTCACGGTTTCGGCGACGGCTGCGGGGGTGGAGGCATCTACGTCGGAGCTGGGCGTGGTTGTGGGGACGCAGCAGGTCAACAACCTTCCCTTGAACGGGAGGAACTTCACGGAGCTGCTTACGATTACGCCAGGTGTAACGAACGTCAACCGGGACCAGAGCGGGACGGGGGCGGGCTCGGGTGGAGGCGGCTTTGTCGGGTCGGCGATTGGGGTTGCGTCGTTTCCCTCGATCGATGGCGCGAGGGTGCGCAGCAACACGTTCCTGCTGGACGGGGTGAACGACCTGAACACGTTTTTGACGACTTACAACTTTGCACCGATCGTGGATGACATTCAGGAGTTCAAGGCTCAGAATCACAGCGACCAAGCGGAGTACGGCGGAGTGATGGGCGGGATCATCACGGTGGTGAGCAAGTCTGGTACGAATGACTACCATGGGACGCTGTGGGAGTTTCTGCGCAATTCGGCGATGGACGCGCGCGGGTTTTTCAACGCGGCGTTGCCGCCGCTGCGGCAGAACCAATTTGGGGCGGCGATCGGCGGGCCTTTGTCGATCCCGAAACTCTACAATGGCAAGAATCGTACGTTTTTCTATGGGGCCTACGAAGGCTTCCGCGAGCATGTGTCGAACGAGGGCGGGACGCTAGGGCCAACGGCAGCGATGCGGACTGGCGATTTCAGCGGGGTTGGCGCCACAATTTACAACCCGTACAGCACGAGTTACGATGCGTCTACTAATACTTATTCGCGGGCGCCTTTTCCCGGGAACATCATTCCGAGTAGTTTGATCAGCCCGGTATCGTCGCTGTATCAAAGCTTAGTTCCCCAGGCTGGGACGCTGCTGAATGGGAACAACATCTATCTTCCGGAGCGGAGTATTACGACGAACGATACGGGGCAGATTCGCGCGGATCAGTACTTCGGGAATTCCGACGAGGTGATGTTCCGCTACAGCCAGTACGAGGAATCATTGCTTGTGCCGAACGGTGTGATTGGGGCCAACAACGACGACATTTACGGGCATAACTTCACGATTCACGAGACGCATACGTTCGGACCGACGTCGGTGCTGGAGGTGTATTTCGGGCGGAACTACGGGTTTGACAACGAGGTGGCGTCGGTGCCCGGCATGAACGCTTCGTTTCTGAGCCAGTTGAACGGCCTGGGCATGAACACTACCTTCGAGACGCTGAACGGGAAGCAATATGCGCCGATGATCAATTCGATCAGTGGTTATTTGTCGTGGCCCAACTCGGCACTGCAGGGGACGAGTCTTGCCGACGTATGGCAGTACGGGGGCAATTACACGAAGATCATCGGCAAGCACACATTGAAGGTAGGCGGGGACGTGGAGACCAACAACTTCCATTCGCCGATCGGTTATGACACGATCTCGTTTGCGACGGCCCAAACGGCGGGACTCGGAGCCTTGCAGGGCGTGGGAGGGAACGCGTGGGCTTCGTTCTTACTTGGTGTACCGAGCGGGGCTGCGTTGCGCAACGTGAACGAAGTGGCGAACGGCGGATGGATGGACGGCGCCTATATTCAGGACCAGTGGAAAGTGACAAACCGGCTGACGGTGAACATGGGACTCCGGTACGATCTCCGGTTGTGGCCGATTTACGGCGCTGGGAAGGACCTGTACACCGGCGATGCGAACGCGGTGACAGGCACCTACTATATAACGGCGATGCCTCCGGCGTGTTCGGCGACGGTTGGGGCGCCTTGCATGCCGAATGGGATCTATGCCGGAAAGCCGGCGGCGGGAGACACGGTATCGCAGTATCCGGACCCGTATAGTGGTCTGCCGCCTCATGTGCAGGTGGCTGGATCCAACCACGCGATTCTGAACAACGATTTCGGCGACTGGTCCGGACGGCTCGGCCTGGCGTACCGGATCACGGACAAGATGGTGGCGCGAGCCGGCTACGGCCGGTTCTACGATATGTGGGGTGGCACGGTGCAACTGGCGCAGAATTTCGGCGGGAACTGGCCGGCGGTGGCGACGATCAACAATCCGAGCTTGAACCAGAACATGGTGACGGCGCCGATGACGAATCCCTTGAGTCTGGGTGGCGGCGGCGGGCTGGTGTATCCGGTTTCGACGTTCTCCGAGGTGAGCCAATGGATGGTGGACCCCAACTTCAAGACGCCGTACATGGACCAGTGGAATTTTGGGGTGCAGGACGAAGTGGCGAACAACACGGTATTGGACGTCAACTATGTAGGGTCGGTGGGACGGCGCCTGGACTGGGGACCGGTACAGAACGTTGCCGTACCGGGGCCGGGTCCGGTGGCGGCGCGGCAACCGTTTCCGTACATGCTGCCGCAGTGGTTTGACCAGAGCGTAGGCAACAGCCGGTACAACGCGCTGCAAATTTCGCTGAACAAGCAGGCCAGTTCGGATCTTTCTTTCCAGCTTTCTTATACACTTTCCCGATCGATTGACGATGGCTGCGGGATCGGGGCGCTTTGCAACATCGAGAACGTGTATAACCGCACGGCGGACGTTCAGTTATCGGATACGAACCAGACGAACAATTTTGTGGCCGCGTTTACGGCGAACTCGCCTTTTGGCACGCACATCGGCAGCGGGAACCGGTATGTGCGAATGTTCGCTGGGGGATGGGCGCTGAACGGGATTGTGAGCCTGCATTCGGGCCTGCCGTACACGGTATATGCGAGCACGGCAATTCTTAACAACGGCGGATACAACAATGAGTGGGCGAACCAGTTAGGAAACCCCGGTGCGGGCGGGGGGACGGTGCAGCAGTGGTACAACGTTTCGGCATTTGCCAATCCGGCTCCGTACACCTATGGGAAGCAAGTGCCGAACTCACTGACGTCGCAGTTTGGCGAGGACGTGGATCTTTCGCTGTTCCGCCAGTTCAACATCAACGAGACGAAGTATTTTGAGTTCCGGATCGAAGCGTATAACGTGTTCAACAACGTGGTGTTTGGGATCCCGAACCAGAACATTGATAATCCGAACCCGGGGGTCATAACGGGAGCGGCGCCGGCTACCCTGCCGCGGCAATTGCAACTGGGCCTGAAGTTCTATTTCTGACCGTAGAACGCTGGGCGGAGACTGATGTGATACGGCGGCATTTGGGGCCGGGGCGGGGGGTATGCTGTTAGACGCCGTATGAAGCGCCTGCGGTTCCGGCTTGTCGCGGTATGTGGGATGGGTGTGCTTGCCGGGATTGGAGCGCTAATCGTCTCCTACGGCGCGGTTGCGGAGCGGGAAGCGCCACTGCCGATGTTCGAGGATGTGACGGCGAGGTCCGGGGTCGCTTTCCGACTTCTGTCATCGCGAACGCCGCAGAAATATCTGATTGAGACGATGCCTGGCGGCGTGGCGATGCTCGACTACGACAAGGACGGGCGGGAGGATCTATTCTTCGTAAACGGCGCCGCGTTGAAAAGCCCGATGCCGCCGGGCGCGGCGGCGGATAAATCGGACCCGAAGTATTGGAACCGCCTGTACCACAACAACGGGGACGGTACGTTTACCGATGTGACGGAGAGGGCCGGCGTGCGAGGGGATTCCTACGGCATGGGGGTTGCCGTTGGCGACTACGATAACGACGGGTACCCCGACCTGTACGTGACGAATTTCGGACAGAATATCCTGTACCACAACAACGGGGACGGCACGTTCACCGACGTGACAGCGAAGGCGGGTGTGGGGGCAGGAGGGTGGTCGTCGAGCGCGCTGTTTATCGACTACGACCGGGACGGGCGGCTGGATTTGTTTGTGGCGCGGTACCTGGACTGGGATTTTTCGAAGAACATTCCTTGCGGCGCGCCGGAGAAGCGGCAGCGGGCATATTGCCATCCAGATGTATTCCCGCGGGCGGCGTATCTGCTTTACCACAATAACGGGGATGGGACCTTCACCGATGTGAGCCTGAAGTCCGGGATCGCGAGCGCACCGGGGAAGGGTCTTGGGTCGGCGTTGAACGACTACGACGGGGACGGATGGCCGGACATTCTGGTTGCCAACGACGCGATAGCGGAGCAGTTATTCCATAACAACCATGACGGTACGTTTTCGGAGGTCGGGTTGCGTGCAGGCCTGGCGTACGACGAGGACGGACGAGCGTTTTCGGGCATGGGTGTGGCCTTTGAAGACTACGACAATGACGGCTGGCCGGACGTTTTTATTGACGACTTGGCGAACCAGAAGTACGCGCTGTTCCACAATGTCAAGGGCGCGTTTCAGTACGTGTCAGGGCCCACGGGGTTGGCGGGCATTACGATCGGACACTCAGGTTGGGGGACGGGTTTGATCGACTACGACAACGACGGGTGGAAGGATCTTTTCGTCGCGCAGTCCCACGTGATGGACAATGTCGAGTTCTTTCAGGGGAACGTGCGGTACCGGGAGCCTCTTCTCCTGCTGCGGAACGTGAGCGGGCGGTTCGTGGACGTTTCCGGGGAGAGCGGCGCGGCGTTCGGGACGGTGCAAGCAGCGCGCGGCGCAGCGTTCGGCGACCTTTATAACGACGGCCAGATCGACGTCGTGGTGAGCTGTCTGGACGGCGAGGCGAAGGTCCTTCGGAACCGGGGTGGGCGGAATCGTTGGCTGACGGTGGACACGGAGGGAACGGTAAGCAACCGGGATGGGATCGGCGCCCGGGTTGAAATGACAGGCGAGGACGGCAGGCGTCAGTACGCCACGGTGACGACGGGGGGTAGTTACTGTTCGGCGTCCGACAAGCGGGTTCATTTCGGGTTGGGCGGGGAGGCGGCGGTGAAGGTGGTGCGGATCCTCTGGCCGAGCGGCGTGATTCAGACGATCGAGCATCCGCCGATCGACCGCATAGTGAGCGTGCGGGAGCCCCGCGATGCGAAGCGTGGGCGTTAGCGTTGTGGCGGTGCTGGTGCTGTGGGCGGCGGCCCGATCTGCGCCGGGCCCGCCGCCGATCCGGTTTGAGGACATCGCCGGGCGGGCGGGGGTGAGGTTTCGAACCGAGAACTGTCCGACGCCGCAAAAGCATCAGCCGGAGACGATGCCGGCGGGTGTTGCGGTGTTCGACTACGACGGCGACGGGCTGCCGGACATTTACTTTGTGAACGGAGCGGAGATGCCATCGCTTGTAAAGACGGGGGCGAAGTATTTCAACCGGCTGTATCACAACAACGGCAACGGAACGTTCACCGACGTTACGGAAAGCGCGGGTGTGGCGGGTTCGGGCTACGGGATGGGCGTGGCGGTGGGGGATTACGACAACGATGGACGGCCGGATCTGTTTGTGGCGAACGTCAACGGGAACCAGCTCTTCCACAACAACGGGGACGGTACGTTTACGGACGTGACGGCGAAGGCGGGGGTGAGTGGCGGTGTTTCCGGAGGGCGAAAGATGTGGTCCGTTGCAGCGGGGTGGTTTGATTACAACAACGACGGGCGGCTTGATCTGTTTGTTTCGAATTACTGTAAGTGGGATCCGGAGAACGAGCCGGTTTGTATGGGGCTGGACGGGCGGGGCTACTGCCATCCCAACAGTTTTGCGCCGCTGCCGGACACGCTATACCGCAACAACGGAGACGGGACGTTTACCGATGTTTCCCAAGATACGGGGATAGCAGGGGTTCTTGGCAAGGGGATGGGAGTGGGGTTTGCGGACTATGATGGAGACGGATTTGTGGACATCTTTGTGGCCAATGACAATAGCCCGAATCTGCTGTTTCACAACCTGGGGGGGAAGCGGTTTGAAGAAGTTGGTTTCCCTGCGAACGTGGCCTACAACGAGGACGGCAACGCGCTCTCGGGGATGGGGGCGGAGTTTCGGGACGTGGACAACGACGGACGGCCGGACGTCTGGCACACGGCGGTGGAGAACGAGACGTTCCCGCTGTTTCTGAACCGCGGAGGCGGGCAGTTCACGAATGCGACCCAGTCGAGCGGTCTGGCGCGGCTGACGCGGATGATGTCGGGATGGTCGAACGGGGTAGTGGATCTGGATAACGACGGGTGGAAGGACCTGGTGGTGGCCCGGGGCAACGTGATGGACGACATCGACAAGGTTTCGCGCCATTTTCACTACGCTGAGCCGAACGGGGTGTTCCGGAATCTCGGCCACGGGCAGTTTGCGGATGTAAGCGCGGGAGCTGGGGCGGATTTTCAGCATCCGGCGCCGCATCGCGGGCTTGCCTATGGAGATCTCGATAACGACGGGCGGATCGATCTGGTGGTGACGGCACTGGGCGCGCCGGCGGAGGTGTATCGGAACATTACGGGGAATGCGAACCACTGGATTCTACTCCGTCTGGAGGGGGTGCGAAGCAACCGGATGGGATTGGGGGCGAGGATCCGGGTGCGGACGCCGGATGGAGGGGTGCAGTACGAGGAGGCGACGACGAGCAGCGGATATGGGGCGTCGCGGGATGCGAGGGTGCATTTCGGACTGGGGCCGAACGTGGAGGTACGGGAGATTGAGATCCGGTGGCCGTCCGGGGTGCGGCAGATTTTGCGGGATGTGCGGGCGGACCGGGTGCTCGAGGTGAAGGAGCCGGCGGGTTAGTTGGCGGTGCAGTGTGAGGATGCGAGATAATACAGTCTCCCGGGTATTCATGAGGCTGGCGCAACTCAGCTTGCTGTGGCTCCTGTTGAGCGCCGCGCTGGCGGGGACGGAACTGCCGTCGACGTGCAAACCGCCGGCGGAGGTTGCGGGGGCGCTCAAATCTTCTCCTTCGGCCCGGGTTCTGGACGCGGTTGGGGCGTGGTTTGCGCAGCATGGGGATCTTGGGTGTGCGGTTTCCAGTTTTGATGCCGCGGTGAAGACAGAACCCACCTCGGTCGAGGCGCATCACGATCTGGGAGTGGCGCTGGCGCGGATGCACCGGCTTCCGGCGGCGGCCGAAGAGTTCCGGGCGGTGCTGAGGCTGACTCCCGGGGATGCGCGAGCGCATAACTCGCTGGGGGCGGTACTGCTGGACCTGAAGCAGTTCGATGGGGCGGAGGCGGAGTTTGAGAAGGCGCTGGAGGAAGATCCGAAATCCATTTTCGCGCTGGATCATCTTGCGCAGGCATTGTCGGCGGAGCGCCGCTACAAGGCGGCGATCGGGTATTGGGAACGGGCGCTGGCACTCAATCCCGGATCCGCGGAGATGGCGCTTTCGCTGGCGATCGCGACCTATCAGGATGGCGAGGCGAAAGAGGCGATTGGGATGCTGACGGAACTGCTGCGCGCGCACCCGGAAATGACGGAGGCGCATTTCAACCTGGGCAATATTTACGCGCAGCAGGGGCGGTTCCGGGAAGCGGCTGACGAATACGCCGCCACGGTGAAGTTGGATCCTTCGAAGCGGGAGGCGTCGCTGGCAATGATTACGGCATTGACGTCGGTGTCCGATTACCAGGACGCGCTTGCGCCGGCGCAAGCCTATGTGAAGGCGCACCCCGCGGATGCGGAAGGACATCTGTTGCTGGGAGCGGCGCTGCGAGGACTGGGAGAGTACGAGAAAGCGGAGCCGGAACTGCGCCGGGCGGTGGCGGAGAAGCCGGACGACGCGCAGGCGCAGTACGAATTGGGCTTCGTGCTGGCGCGGAACAACAAGCCGAAGGAGGCGCTGCCGCATTTGCGGAAGGCGGTGGCGCTGAAGCCGTCGGATTCCTCGGCGCAGTTTCAACTGGCGACCGTTCTGCGGACGCTGGGGGACGAGGCGGAGGCGGCGAAGGCGGCGGCGATATTCCGGAAAGAGAAGGAAGACGCGTTCAAGGACAACCAGGTGGCGGCGGAGGGGAATCAGGCCAATGAACTTCTGCAGTCGGGGCAGGCGGCGAAGGCGGCGGAAGTTTACCGGCGGATGCTGGGGACGGAGCCGGGGAATGCACACACGGAATACAACCTGGCGATTGCGCTCGATGCGGCGCACGACCGGGTGGGGGCGCGTGAGGCGCTGACGCGCGCGCTGGCGATTGATCCGAAGATGGGCGAGGCGCTGGGAGAACTGGGGCGGTATGACCTGGAGGCAGGTGAGGTGACGCAAGCGGAAACGTTGCTGCGAAAGGCGATTGCAGCGAATCCCCAGCTTGCGCCGGCGCGTGGGAATCTTGGGGTGATTCTGGCAGGGAGAGGCGACGAGAGAGGCGCGGAGAAGGAATTGCGGGAGGCGATCGAAGACGATCCGAACTACGTGCAGGGGCACCTGAACCTGGGCCTGATTCTGGCGCAAGAAGGCGATTTCGCGGCGGCGGAAGGGGAGTTGGACCGGGCGCTGCGCCTGGCGCCGAACGATCTGCGGGTATTGTCGGCGACGGGGAGGGTGAAGGCGCGATTAGGGAAGAGCGAGGAAGGGATTGCGCTGCTGCGGAAGGTGACGGTGCTTGCGCCGGAGATGGCCGCGGGACACCTGGATCTGGCGATCGCGCTGGCCGGGTCGTACCATTTTGCCGAGGCGCTGACGGAGGCGACGCTGGCCACGAAACTCGCGCCGGACTCGGCGGCGGCGCATTTCAACCGGGGGCGGATCGAGTTTGACCTTGGTAAGACGGCGGAAGCGCGGCCCGAGTTTGAAGCGGCGGCGCGCCTGGGGACAAAGCTGGCCGAACCCCGATACTATCTTGCGGTGATGGCGAAGCAGCGAGGAGACTACGAGGGTGCGATTGGGCTATTGGAGACAGTGGTGAAACTGGAGCCGCGGAACGCCGCGGCGTGGTATTTGCTCGGACAGTGTCGGGAGCAGGTGGGAAAGACGAAGGAAGCGATTGCGGCGTGGAGACAAACCCTTGCGGTGGATCCGGAGTATAGCCAGGCGTTGTTTAGCCTGGGGCGATCATTGCGGGCGACGGACCCGGCGGAGGCGGAGCGGTTGACCGCGCAGTACGCGGAGGTGTTACGGAAGCGGCGGATTGCAGATCGGGCGACGGCGCTGGGAAACGACGCGGTGGCGTCGATGCGAGCACACGATTTTCCGGAGGCGGTGAAGGAATTGAAGGAGGCGATCGGCATCTGCGGGGATTGTACGGCGAAGGCCGAGTTACACAAGAATCTTGGTTTGATCGATTGCCAGGCGGGGCATCTTAAGGAAGGGGAGCGAGAGTTGCTGGCGGCGAAAGCCTTGCGGCCCGAGGATCCTGACATCGCGCGCGCACTGATGCTGATCGAGCAGGCGCAAGGCCGGGGGGCAGGTGCGCCGGGGAAGGCTCCGTAGTGCGGTTGCGGCGCCGGGGGGCGGCGGCTCTGGTGGGTGGTTCTTTGATTGTTCTATTCGCGGCGCGGGTATTCTCTCAGATGGCGTCGACGGGGGCGACGGATCAGCCCGTACGGCCTCTTCCGAAAGGGATGCGCGCGCCTACGGCGGATTTTCGGGACGTGGCCGCGGAGGCCGGGTTGAGGGCGGAGGTGATTTCCGGCGACCCGGACCAGACGTACATCGTGGAGAACACCGGTACGGGAGTGGCGATTTTCGATTACGACAACGACGGGCTTCCGGATATTTTTTTGCTCCAGGGTGACCGGCTGCAGCCGGGTGCGGCGAAGTTGACGCCACACCTCTATCACAATCTTGGAGGACTGCGCTTTGAAGACGTGACGGCGAAGGCGGGGATCGGGTACACGGGATGGGAGCAAGGGGTGTGCGCGGGAGACCCGTTTAACGAAGGACGAGTGGACCTGTTCATCGGCCAGTGGGGGCACAACGTGTTCTTGCACAATTTAGGCGACGGGAGATTCCGGGATGAGGCGCGGGAGCGCGGTTTGTACCGGGAGAAGCCGCGCTGGAGCACAGGCTGTGCATTCATCGATTACGACCGGGACGGTTACCTGGATTTAGTGGTGGCCAATTACGTGGATTTTGACGCGCAGTCCACACCGCGGCCGCGGGACAAGAGCGGATGCAACTGGAACGGCGTACCGGTTCCATGTGGGCCGCGGGGTCTGAAGGGCGAGACGATGACGCTCTATCACAACGACCGGCACGGGCATTTTGTGGACGTGACGGAAGAGACGGGGGTGGAGACGCCGCCGGAGTATTACGGGTTCACGGTTTTAACGGGAGACTTTGATAATGATGGCTGGCCTGACTTTTACGTCACCTGCGACTCGACGCCGAGTTTGTTTTTTCATAACAAGCACAATGGCCGGTTCGAAGAGACGGGGATGATGAGCGGGCTGGCGGTAAACGAAGATGGGCGGGAACAGGCGGGCATGGGGGCGACGGCGGGCGACTACGACGGCGATGGGAAGCTGGACATCTTCAAGACGAACTTTTCCAATGACACGGACACGCTATACCGGAACGTGGGAGGCGGGAACTTCGCCGATGTTACCAGCCTCGCGGGCCTCGCGGTTCACACGCAATACGTGAAATGGGGGACGGCGTTTGTGGACTTCGACAACGACGGGCGGCCGGACCTTTTTGTGGCGGACGGCCACGTCTACCCGTTCATCGACAATTACCATCTGGGCGAGCATTTCAAACAGCCGCGGCAACTGTTCTGGAATCGTGGGGATGGCGAGTTTTACGACATGTCGTCGAGAGGGGGGCCGGGAATCACGGCATTGCATTCCTCGCGGGGCATCGCCGTGGGGGACCTTGACAACGACGGCGAGGAGGAGATTGTGGTGGTGAATCTGTTTGAACCACCGTCGCTGCTGAAGAATTACGCTCCGCGCGGGAACGCGTTGCTGGTCCGGCTGCTGACGGCATCAGGGCGGGATGCGATCGGGGCGCGCGTTACGGTGAGCGCCGGCGGGCGAAAGCAGATCGATGAGGTGCGCAGCGGCGGCTTTCACATCTCGCAGGGCGACTTCCGGGTGCATTTCGGGCTCGGTCAGGCGACGAAGGCCGACGTCACGGTCCGGTGGCCGGAGGGCGCGATGGAGACGCTGAAAGACGTGGAAGCAAATGAGTGGATTGTCGTGCGGGAGGGGAAAGGCATCGTCGAACGGCATCGGTTCGAGGCGAGTCCGAGGTGATGGGCGCGGGGCGGTTGCCGGCGTGCGGGGGTGGCGCTTGCCATAGAGAACAAGGGCTGCTGGGCGATTGCGCGCCACGGGCGTCGATGGAACGCGCGAGTGGGTTACGGGAGCGGCGTGGTGTTGAGAAGGTTGTCGATGTTGGGGCCCAGGTCGTTTAGGGTGGGCGAGGTGTTGGGGGGCCAGTCGCGGGTGTTGATGATGTAGGCCCAGTCGATGCCGTCGCCGCGGGAGGTTGACAGGGAGGAGGCGCCTGGGGTGCTGCCGGTGCGGGCGGAGTTGGCCGCACGGGGGCCGTTGCCCCAGACGGCGTGGAGATGGATGAACTGGACCAGGGCTTCGGCGGAAGCTCCCATGCCGTCGTTGGGGTCTCCGACTTCGTTGATCTCGCCGTCGCCTCCGTAGACGTTGGGGACGAGGAGTTGCGAGTTCAGGTCGATCGGACTTAGTCCCAGGCCGCCGAAGGTGCTGTTGGAATCCCAATGGCCTCCATCTTCGACGATGACTTCGTTCGCGGTGCGTCCAGAGGCTAAGGTGGAGAACACCTGGACTTCGGTGATGCCGGCCGGTTGTAAGAGGGTTTTGTTGACGTAGTCGGAATACTTCATGCCGGTTACGTGCTCCACGACGGCGCCTGCGAGGAGATAGCCGAAGTTAGAAT
Organism: Acidobacteriota bacterium; assembly: GCA_021813825.1. Taxonomy (GTDB): domain Bacteria; phylum Acidobacteriota; class Terriglobia; order Bryobacterales; family Bryobacteraceae; genus JAJYKC01. The sequence continues at coordinate 22,533 of JAKAJI010000029.1, forward strand.
ACTTCGAGTTGGTTCCGGGCGTGAAGTCGAGCATCTTGCCGTACATATAGCGGGCGACGTCGAGCTTAGTTACGGGATGAGTGAGGCCGAGCGCCTGGGCGATGGTTCGCATGTTGTAAGTGGGGTCGAAGCCGGAGCCTGTCGGGCTGTCGTCGTAGCCGCCCATGTGATCGAGAAGTTGCTGGATGGTGATGGTGTCGCTGCGTGGGTCGGCTGGGTTTGAGAAGCCGAGCAGCGGATAGACTGTGGTTCCGGGTGTGAGTTTCGCGGGGGTTGCGTCGTAGAGGGACTGGACGGCGGCTTCGAGAAACATCTTGCTGCAACTGGCGAGCAGGAAACGGTCCGAGGGTTGGGTGACGCGATAGCCGGGCTCGGCCCAGGTATAGGCGCGGGAGAACTTACTCACTCCATCCTTGCCGATGGCTAACTGGGCGGCGCGGACTCCGTTGGCCTGCATGAAGGTTTGCATGGCGTGGTCGAAGGCAGCGAGCGAGGGAACGGCGGCGCCGGTGACGGTCCACTCGCGGGCGGCGGGAATGTCTTGTTTGGCGAAGATCGCTGCGTAGACCGGGGAACTTGTGGAGCCGCCGCCCTGGGTGCAGATGGGATAGAAGCCGTTGGCGACCTGTTGGTCGAATTCGGCCTGATACTGGGCGCCGGTCATGCCATGGCGGGCGACCCAGGGGCCGACGACATCGTCTTTGAAGAGCGAGCAGTACATGGCGTCGCCGGAGACGGAGACATAGGCGGGGCGATAGGCGTGGAGGGTAAATCCGGGTAACTGGGTTTCGGCGTTGAAGACTGTCTGGTAACTTGCGCCGGTGTCGGAGGGATGGACGTGCCACTTCACGTAGCCGGGATTGGAGTGCCAGACGGCGGCGTAGCGGCGGTCGGATGGAGTTCCATAGATGGCCATGGAGCGCAGGATCATCTTGCTGTTCCAGGCGAGCGTATTTTCGTTTTGAAAGGTGCCTGCGCTCGAAGTGGGTCCGCTGGTCATTCCGTGGCGGGCGAACCATGGTCCGTGGACGCCCTGTTCGAAAACGGCGGCAAAGACCGCGTTGGCGGCGGGGCCGGTGGCGGATACGAGGACGGGCACGAAGCCTTTGGCGGTCCAGTTATTGAAGAACGACTGGTAGCCATTCGAGTCCACACCGTGGACCGCGACGAAGGCGGGCCCGCTGCGCTGGACCCAGACTGCGGCATAGAGTGGGTTGCCGGGGTCGCCGTAGACGCTGAGCGAAATCATCCGGTACCCTTGTGCCACTAAGCTGTTGAAATTGGTTTGGTGCTGGGCGCCGTTGACGCCGTGATAGGCCCGAAATGCCATCTTTCCCCCCTCCGTGGGATTGTACTACTGATTTGGTAGGGATTTGGGCGGGGTGTGCGCTTGCTATAAAGGACGGGTGCTGCTGAGCGATTACGCGCCGCGGCCGGCGGAGATCCGGTGGCTGCTTGATTCGGACCCGGCGATCCGGTGGCAGGTGATGCGGGACCTCACGGGCGAGGGGCCGGAGGCGATTGGGGCCGAGCGGGCTCGCGTGGCGAAGGAGGGTTGGGGGGCGCGGCTGCTGGCTCGGCAATCTTCGGCCGGGAACTGGGGCGGGCCGAAGGAGGCTCCGGGGTTGCTGGTCACGCTGTACAGTCTTGTGGTGTTGAAGGACCTGGGTCTGGAGGCGGCGAGCGCGGAGGCCCGGAGGATGATCGGGCGCGTGGAGAAGAAGCTGGTGTTCAAGCCGCTGAAGAACCGGCCGCTTCTTCATGGGGAGACGGAGCCGTGCATCAATGGCAGGATTCTTGGCATCGGGGCGTATTTCAAGGAACCGAACGACGAACTGGCCGAGCAACTACTGGGGGAGCAGCTTGAAGATGGCGGCTGGAACTGCGAGGCGCCAAAGAGCCGGCGTTCTTCGTTCCATACGACTATCTGCGTGCTGGAGGGGCTGCTTGCCTATGAACGGGCGGGCCGGAAGCGGGCGGAGGTGAAGAGGGCGCGGAAGCGGGCGGAGGAGTATCTGCTGGAGCGCGGGATGTTCCGGTCGCTGCGGAGCGGGGAAGTGATCGACAAGCGCTGGCTGCGGTTCTCGTTTCCGACGTTCTGGCACTACGATGTTTTGCGCGGACTCGATTATCTGCGGGAGGCGGGAGTGGAACCCGAGAGGCGCGTGCGGGAAGCCGTCGAAGTAGTTATTGCGCGGCGGCACCAGAACGGGCGGTGGCCGCTCAACCGGCTTCATCCGGAACGGATTCCTTTGAAGATGGAGACCGAACTGGGCCTGGCGAGCCGGTGGAACACGCTGCGGGCTTTGCGCGTGCTGCGTTGGTATGGCGGCCCGGGTTTGTGGTAGAGGTTAGAACCCGTACGGGATGGGGGTGAGCCGTGCAACCGATGATTCCTGCATTCCTTGTGCTTTCGCACACCGCGGGGGCGATGTGCGGGGCGGGGTTAGTGGTGCTGGTGATCAGTTTGTGGGCGGCGAGGGGCGATCTTGGACGAGGGCGCGGCGTTGAGAAGGTTGTAGCGCTGACCTACTTGTGCTTCGCGGTTCCGCTGGCGGTGTTCGGGGCGCTGCATTTGTCGGATGAGAAGTCGCTGCTCGAGTTAGTGCCGGCTTACATGCCTTGGCGGTTGTTCTGGGTGTATTTCGTCGGCTTGGGATTGATCGCGGCGGCGTTGAGTATGGCGACGCAGATTCAGGTGCGGTGGTCCGGGATGGGGTTCGGGGCGATGATGTTCCTGTTTGTGGCCATGTTGCATTTGCCGGGGGCGATCGCGACGGGTGG
>JAKAJI010000030.1 GCA_021813825.1 Acidobacteriota bacterium
TTCGCTTGGCCCCGCGCCAAAGGGGCTTCCCGGTGTTGAGTTACTCAATGCCTTCCCCGGCGAGCCGGAGATCCCGCTCATCACCCGCCTGGAGTTATGCGGGGAACTGATGCCTTCCTCGCCCGAGTTACAGAACACTTATCTGGACTTACTCGACCATGCTGCACGCGCGCTGCCGAACGATCCGCTGGTTGTCGCCGCGCTCGGCCGCAAGGCCCTCGCTACCGGCCAGGGGGACCCCATTCCTCTGCTCGAACGCGCGCTGCGCCCACCCGCCGTGCCGCGGCAGGCCACTTATGTCGACTTAGCCGACGCCTACCTGCGCGCCGGCCGGACAGCCGATGAGGTGACTGTGCTGGAACGCGCGGCTATCGCGTTCCCTTACTCCAAGCTCGTTCGGAAGCGCCTGATCCTGTCCTACATTCAAGTCAAAGACTATACGAAAGCCCGCGCCGCCCTCGTTGCTTACGTCGACGATTTTCCTGAGGACGACTTCATGCGCGGCCTGCTCAAGAAGGCGAACGGAGGCTGAGCGTGCCGATGCATTCACGCCCGGTCCTCATCGCGCTCCTTGGCCTTGGTCTCGCCGCCGCACAGCAGATCGATAGCGGCGGCTTCGAGCGCAATCTCGCCGGACCGCTGTCGAGCCGTGCCGATAGCGACGCCGAGCGACAGGCCTTCGACCAACTCTCGGCCGAACACGATCCCCATCGCCGCCGGCAGCTTGCGGGCGAATTCATCAATCGTTACTCCCGCTCGTGGCTTCTGGCGACCGTCTATCAGTTCGCCGCCGCGGCCAGCCTTGACGTAGGCGACTATGGCGACGCGCTAACCGAAGGCCGCCGGTCTCTGCGGATTATTCCGGAGAACCCGGCACTCCTGGTTGCCATGGCCAACATCGAAGCCGGCCTTCATCAAACGAAGCAAGCCCGCCAGGATGCTTCCGACACGCTGCTCTGGCTCCGCGTGTTCGCAGGCCCGAGCACGGAAAAACCCGCCGATTGGGAATCGACGAGTGCCTCGCTTGAGGCGGCCGCGCGCGTCATCCTCACCCGCACCGGCGGCGCGCCCGCTGCCGAGCAACCGCCCACCGGTCCGCCGCTGAACTTTGCCGGCTCGGAATCCTGCAAGCCGTGCCACGCAGCGATCTACGAAGCCTGGCGCGATACCGGGATGTCCCGCATGCTCAGCCCGATTCACGACTCGCGCCTGCTTACCGACTTCACGCAAGGCGAATTCCGGGACTCATCCGGCCGCGTTGTCGCGCGGTTCGGCGGCGGCACGCAACCGTATTTCGAGTTTGACCGCGGCAACGGCGAATGGAAGCGCTATCCCGTTCGCTTCTCGATCGGTTCGAAGTGGCAGCAGGCCTACGCTACTGAGTTGTCCGACGGCCGGCTGTTCGTCTTCCCGATCCAGTACAACGCCGTGCACAAACGCTGGGTCAACTATTGGTCCCTGATCGACCTGCCGGGAACCGAGCGCGACAATGTCGCACACTTCCCGCAACTTTCCCCCGCCTTCAGCTATCAGCGAAACTGCGCGGTGTGCCACACCAGCCAACTCCGTCTCGCCCGCCTTGACGACAAAAGCTTCGAGCAGGATGCGTACCGCGAACCTGGCGTTAACTGCGAAATGTGCCACGGGCCATCCGCCGAGCACGTCGCCGCCATGCGCGCCGGACACGCAGAGGAGGCGGGTGCGCAGGTCCCGCCGTTCCGGTTCTCGAAGATCGACAACGTCGAAGGTACGCTCATTTGCGGACAATGCCATCGCCAGTCGGCCTTACGCGTGCTCGCCCGCAGCGGCGAGATGAATTATACGCACAAGGCCCCGTACTTCGATCTTCTGCTCAGCCAGCCTTATATCGAACTCGGCAACCGCCCGTTCTACCGCGACGGGCGCTTCCGCGAAACGACGTACATCGGCGAAGCCTTCCTGCGTTCTGCCTGTTTCCGCCGCGGCGGCGCGCAGTGCGCAAGCTGCCACGACCCGCACGCGAAAGACGCCGCGGAGAATCCCGCTTCGCTGAAGTTCCGCAGCGATCCGGACCGGATGTGCCTGCAGTGCCACGGCGAGATCGCGGCGCGGCTCACCGCTCACACCCACCATGCCGCCTCTTCGCGCGGCAGCCGTTGCGTGGCCTGCCACATGCCGCCGATCATGAACGGCCTGATGGTTCCGGCCGCTTCGCACCAGATCGACGACATTCCCGACGCGGAGATGGCCGCCCGCTTCGGGCAAAAAGACAGCCCCAACGCCTGTCTCATCTGCCACGCCGATAAGGACACGGGGTGGCTCCTGGGCCAGTTGGTGTCGTGGCAGCGGTGAGCGCGGCTGCCGCTACAATCAAGCTATGGCGAAATTAGCGCTTGTTTACGGCTTACGCTTGCTCCCGGCGGGCGAGATCGAGAGTGTGGGTACGGCGCCGATCGAGCTCGCCAACGGCAATCAGGCGCACGTCGCCATGCACCTGCTCGAAGGCGAGAACGAACAGGAAATCCGCGCCCAGCTCGAGCAGTCTCTCGACGCTTTCTTTGAGTTCTTTCCGGAAGTCTGATGCGCGTTTCCCGGCGGACGTGGTTGACGCTTGCCTCCGCGGCAGCGCTCGATCTGCGCGCGCAGGGAGTCGCCTCGCGCGGCGTCAAGCCCATGCCCCGCGGCAAGCCTTCGGGTATCCCGTTCCTCGCGCGTCTCACCGATGTCGCGCCTCACGCCGGACTCACCATCCCCAATGTTTACGGCGCGGTCGACCACAAGGACTATATCGTCGAAACCATCGGCTGCGGCTGCGCCTTCATCGACTACGATAACGACGGCTGGATCGACATTTTCCTCCTCTGCGGCACACGCACGGCCAACGTGCCGGCCTACGCCACGAACCGTCTTTATAAGAACAACCGGGACGGCACATTTACCGATGTGACGGAAAAGGCGGGCCTGCACAGGACCGGCTGGGCGTCCTCGGTCTGCGTTGGCGACTATAACAACGACGGCTACGACGACTTATTCGTCACTTACTTCGGACAGAACGTCCTCTACCGCAATAACGGCGACGGCACGTTCACTGACGTCACCCGCGAGGCCGGGTTGATCGAGAGCGGCGCGCATCCCCGTTGGGGCGCAGGCTGCTCGTTCGTCGACTACGACCGTAACGGCCACCTCGATCTCTTCGTCTCCAACTACGTCCAGTTCGATTTCGCCGAAGCCCCCAAGCCCGGCGAGAACCTGAACTGTACCTGGAAAGGCGTCCCGGTCAACTGCGGCCCACGCGGGCTGCCCATGGGCTACCACTCGCTCTACCACAACAACGGCGACGGCACGTACACCGACGTCAGCGAGAAGGCCGGCATTTCGCGCAAGATGAAGTCCTACGGCATGACCGTCGTGGCCGCCGACTTCGACAACGACGGCTGGCCCGACATCTACGTCGCTTGCGACTCCACGCCGAGCCTGCTGTTCATGAACAATCACAATGGCACGTTCCGGGAGGAAGGCCTGCTGCGCGGTGTCGCGCTGAACGAAGACGGAATGGAGCAGGCCGGGATGGGCTTAGGGATCGGCGACTTCAATCTCGACGGCAACCTCGATGTCTTCAAGACTCACTTCGCCGACGACACCAACATCGTTTACGCCAACGACGGCAAGGGCAACTTTGAGGATCTCACCAACAGCTCCGGCCTCGGCGTTGAAACCCGCTATATCGGCTGGGGCTCCGGTATCGAAGACCTCGACAACGACGGCAAGCCCGACCTGTTTTTCGTCACCGGCAACGTCTACCCCGAGGTCGAAAAACAGCTCGCCTCCTATCCTTTCAAGACGCCGCGGATCGTGTTTCACAACCTCGGAAAGGACAAGTTCGAGGAGTTAATCGAGGAGGCCGGCCCGGGCGTTGCGGCGCACCATGCCAGCCGCGGCGCGGCCTTCGGTGATTTTGATAACGACGGCGATGTCGACGTGCTCATCATCAACCTCAACGAGCCGCCTTCGCTGCTTCGGAACGACGTCACCGGCAAGGGCCATTGGGTGAAAGTAAAACTTCACGGAACCGTCAGTAACCGCGGCGCAGTCGGAGCGCGCGTCACCGCGCACTACGGTGGCAAAATGCAGGCCCGGGAAGTGTTGAGCCAATCCAGCTTCTACTCAGCGAGCGATTCGCGGCTTCACTTCGGCCTTGGTCCTTTCACCGCCGTCGATCTTGAAGTTCGCTGGCCCACCGGCAAGAAGGAAATGTTTCGCGCGGTCCCGATCGACCGGCTTCTCACGATCGTCGAAGGGAAGGGAATCGTCAAACAGACCTGGTGATTCGCCCTACGGCGAGAGCCTTTCGCGCAGCCACACGCCGCCCGAGGCGCGGTACCGGATCCGGTCATGCAGCCGGTCCGGGCGTCCCTGCCAGAACTCGATCATCTCCGCCTCGAGCCGGTATCCGCCCCAGTTCTCCGGCAGCGGCACTTCGGTTCCCGCAAACCGCGCCCGTGCTTGTTCCAGCGCCGCTTCGAGCGTCGCCCGTCCCTGCACAACCTCGCTCTGTCTTGAGGCCCATGCTCCAAGCTGGTGCCCTTCCGGGCGGCTGCGAAAATACGCTTCGGATGCCTCCCGGCTCACGCGGCTGACCGTCCCCGAAACGCGGACCTGCCGCTCCAACTCCGGCCAGTAGAAGACCAGCGCGGCACGCGGATTCTCGGCCAGTTCCCGCCCCTTCTGGCTTTCGTAGTTGGTGTAGAAGACGAAGCCGCGGCCATCGAGTCCCTTCAACAGCACCATCCTTGCGCTCGGTTCGCCGGCGACCGTCGCGGTGGCGAGTGTCATCGCGTTCGGCTCCGGCAGTCCCGCGGCGCGGGCCTGCTCAAACCACTCTTCAAACTGGGTGATCGCGTCGGCCGCCATTGCCGTTTCGTCCAGCCCGGTAAGCAGATAGCTCTCGCGCAAGTCTGCCAGCGGCGCCGCCGCGGTCCTCCGGTGCGGCACGATAATATAACCGCGCGCGGCGTCTCCGAGCACGTCGTTCCGCGATGACCCCCAGTACCACCAATACGCCGCCACATATGCGCACAACAGCGCGTCCAGCTTGTCTTCCACCTGCTTCAGTGCGCGGCCGCCCGCTGGAATTGCCGGCAACTCCGGTGGGGCCAGCCTCGGCGTCGCCAACGGGAGACGATGCAATAACAGGCCCCGCAACTCGCCGAGCGCTTCGGCGCGCGCGGCTACGGTTCCGCGTTTGTATTTCACGATGCGGCGCAGGGCGAAAAGCTGCACCGCCGCGGCATGCGGGTACACCTCGATCTGCCATCGGCCCTTGGCCCGCGCCGCCATCCGGTCGCCATGCGCGAAGCCGGCGCGTTCTAGCGCCGTGGAAAACCCCGTGGTCCGTCTCCAGTATGCTCGCGCCCGGCTCGCCGGATAACTTCCCGCGTCGTACTTCCCGTAGCGTTCATGCGTGAGCCGGTCCGCCTCGCGCATGCCGGTCTTGTTCGGAATTACCGTCGGCGCGTCAATTGCTACGACCGCGTCCTCACCCGCGCGCTCTTCCACCCAGCGCAGGATCTCCTTCGGCTCCTCCCGCAAATCCAGTTCACGAAGCTTGAGCGACGTTCCATCCCAGTCGAGCAACGCGAGCCCGCTCGCTCCCCGTTCCCATCCGAAATCGATCCCCACGAAGTGCATCCAGCCCTCCGTGTTTTAGGATGCCTGAACGTCGCCCTAAGGTGCCCGGCGGTTCCCTCTCACTTCGCCTTCCGGATGTAGATGTTCCCGTTGAACGTAGTAAGTTGCAACTCCGCCCCGCCGCCGTTGATCGTCCCGACTGTCGCGCGCTCGATTCCTTCCGGCCCGTGCCCGTGCCGTGTCATGATCTTCATTCCCGAATCCGGCTGCAGCTTCACATCGAAATCCGTGTACACGCCGCCGTTATCCGTTTTCGCCCTCAAGTTCACTCGTGCAGCCGCCGGCAGCGTGACGTCCACGTCGCCATTGAGTGAGCTCAGCGAGACCGCCTTCGTCTCCGGCACGCGCGCGAACACCGCGTTGATCTTCCCACTCATCGAGTGCACGAGCGCCGCCCCGGAAATTCCCGTCAACTTTACCGTCCCGTGGAAGGATTCGACCTCAGCGTCGCCCGAAATCTGGTCCACCGTAATGTCTCCGTTCAGCGTTTTCAGTTTCAGCATGCTCGAATACGGCACTTTCAGCGCCAGCCGGGTGATGTTGCCAAACGGCCCCGGCTTGATCGCCACGACGTTCGCCGCCTGATCCACGCTCAGGGTCGAACTATTCGCGTCGATCCGCCGGAGTCCGTCGGCGTGCTCGGGCGGATGCGTGTTCCGAATCGAGCCTCCGCCGTCCGCCTCGACGACGATTTCCTTCCCGCTATAGCCCTGTACTTCGATGTTCCCGTTGAACAGTTCCACCTGTACCGTAGCCGGCCGCGAGGGGTCGCTGAGGGGAATCGTCGTCCGCTCCGGCCCGCTCTGCGCCTGTGCGCTTACCGCGGCGAATGCCGCCACAAAAAAGAAAAGAATTGAATTTCGTGTTTTCATTGCAATCTCCTTACCGCCCATTCCGCCCGCTGCCGTACTTCCGGATTCAACTGCGGCTCACGCAGTAGATGATCGACGCTCGACACCGCCGACCGCTCCCGCAACTCCACCAACTGGTCTAGGATCGCGATCTGCACGAGAGGTGACTCCTCGCGCGCCAGCGCCCGCGCCAGCCCTTGGCGGACTTCGGGCGAGCCCGCGAACCGGTGCAGCGCGTCGACAGCCGCCAGCCGGACGTTCACGTTCGGGTCCGAGTTGAGCGTCCGTAGCAGCGCGTCGCGCACATCGCTGTCCGGCTCCTGCACCGTGCTGGCATACGACACGCCCCGCAGGCGCTCGCTCGCCGACTGCTGCTCCAGAAGCGACAGCGCCATCAGTTGCCGCATGTCGGCCACCTCGTGCTGGAGGTTTGCCACCTTGCTGTCATCGCGTGTGGCGGTCATCCGCCCCACGCCGATCCCCACCGCGACCAGCACAATCGCCGCCGCCGCCGATGCCCACGGATTTCCGATCCATCCCCGCATCCGCTCGCGCCGCCGCCGCTGCCGTTCCGCCTCATGCAACTCGCCGTAGAACCGCGTGCGCAGCCTTGCCGAAGGTTCCTCCGCCCGCAGTTCGCCGAGGGCTTGCCACGTCCGCCGCCCTTCTTCACACTCGCTCCGGCAGGTTTCGCACTCCGCCAGGTGTTGCTCCAGTTCCGCTCGCGACGGCGCATCCAATGCCTCGCGCCAGAGGTCTACGAAATACGCTTGTGCTTGTTCGCAATTCATCGCAAAATCCTCACGCTCCGTACGCCCGCTGCTGCGCCAGGCGCTCGTATTCCTGCCCCAGCGCCCGCACCGCCCGAAACACCCGTACCTTCACCGTGTTCACCTCGCAACCGAGCAGCGCCGCGATCTGCTCGTACTTCAGGTTCTGAAAGCGGCTCAGCACCAAAATTTCGCGTTTGTCGTCCGGCAGCAAGTCCAGCGCCCGCCGCAGCAAGGCCGTCTCCTGCCGGCGCCCAATCCGTTCCTCGGCCAGGGGCTCTGCGCTCGGTGCGTCGTCGATCACCGGATTTGCTCCTCCCGGAATCACTTCGAACCTCCTCTTGCGCATCGCGTCGGTATGCGTGTTCCGGGCGATCTGGTACATCCACGGCGCAAAATCGGCCCCGGGAAGGAACGTCGCGCGATACTTCAGAATTCGGACAAACACCTCTTGCACCAGGTCCTCGCTGGTTTCCCTGCTGCCGCCCAGATGCACGAAATAGCGGAACAGCGGGCGATGGTGCCGCTCAAACAACTCGGCCAGCGCCGCCAGTTCCCCTTCGCGAACCCGGTCCATCACCCGGTTATCCGATGGATCGTTCACACAATTCATTACCAGTCTGCCGGAGAAAGGTTACCGTCCGATCCCTCCACCATGCGCCGGTTCTCCCAACGAAGATAGAATGCTCCTTTGACCATGGAATCCGTCAAATACCTCCTCGACGAAAGCCGCATCCCAAAGGCTTGGTACAACATCGCGTCCGACCTGCCTAAGCCGGCCTCCCCGCCGCTCCATCCCGGCACGCTCCAGCCAATCGGCCCCGACGACCTGGCGCCGATCTTTCCCATGAGCCTCATTCTGCAGGAAGTGAGCCAGGAGCGCGAAATCGAGATTCCCACCCCGGTCCGCGATGTCTACCGCCAGTGGCGCCCTACGCCTCTTTTCCGCGCCCGGCGGTGGGAAAAACTGCTCGACACACCGGCCCGCATCTATTACAAGTACGAAGGCGTCAGTCCGGCGGGATCGCATAAACCCAACACCGCCGTCCCGCAGGCCTTTTACAACAAAGAAGCCGGAACGAAGCGCCTGGCCACCGAGACCGGCGCCGGACAGTGGGGTTCATCGCTGGCGATGGCTTGCGCCTTTTTCGGGATCGAGTGCAAGGTGTTCATGGTCCGCGTCAGTTACGACCAGAAGCCCTACCGCCGCGCGTTGATGGAGACCTTTGGCGCTTCGGTAACGGCCAGCCCAAGCACGGAAACCGAAGCCGGCCGCTCCATTCTCGCCGAACATCCCGATTCGCGTGGTTCGCTCGGCATCGCCATCTCGGAAGCCGTCGAGGTTGCGGCCCGCGACGCCGGCACTAAGTATTCTCTCGGCTCCGTGCTCAACCATGTCCTGCTTCATCAGACGGTGATCGGCCTCGAAACGCTCGAGCAGATGGAAATCGCCGGCGACTACCCGGATGTCCTTGTCGGCTGCACCGGCGGCGGCTCAAACTTCGCCGGCATCACGTTTCCTTTCATCGGGCGTAACCTCCGCGGCGAAGCGTCCGCGCGCATCGTCGCTGTGGAGCCCGCCGCCTGTCCAAGCCTCACCCGCGGCCGCTTCGCCTACGACTTCGGCGACACGGCGCGCCTCACCCCACTGGTCAAAATGCACACGCTCGGCAGTTCCTTCATTCCGCCGGGGATTCACGCCGGCGGCCTCCGCTATCACGGCATGGCTCCGCTGGTCAGCCACTTGCTTGACATCGGCGCCATTGAGGCCACCAACGTCCAGCAACTCGACGCCTTCGCCGCCGGCGTCAATTTCGCCCGCGCCGAAGGAATCGTTCCCGCGCCGGAGGCCAACCACGCCGTCGCTGGTGCGCTCGCCGAAGCCCTCAAGTGCAAGCAGGAAGGCGTCTCGCGGTCGATTCTGTTCAACCTTTGCGGCCACGGGCACTTCGACATGCAGGCTTACATCGACTACAACGCCGGCAAGCTCCAGAACTACGAGTACCCGGACGAAGAAATCGCGATGGCGCTCGCCGGCCTGCCACCTGTCGGCGCCGCCTGACCGGCGGACGCTGCTTACTTCTTCTTGCGCGTCGCGGAGGCGCGCTTCGGCGTCTTCTTAGGCTTCAGCGGATCGGCGGGCGTGTAGTTCAATCCGCGCGAAAGCGCCTCCACCAATTTACTCAGCACCTTCACTCGCGACCAATACTTATCATTGCCCTCTACAAGCGTCCAAGGGGCAGTGCGTGTGCTGGTCTTGAGCAGCATGTCCTCGACGGCCGCTTCGTAGGCCGGCCATTTCTCCCGGTTCCGCCAGTCCTCGTCCGTCAACTTCCACGCCTTGTAGCCGATCCGCTTGCGTTCTTCGAAACGCCGTAACTGCTCCTCGCGCGAAATATGGATCCAGAACTTCACCACGATCGTGCCGAAATCCACGAGTTGCCGCTCGAAGGAATTGATTTCCTTATAGGCCCGCCGCCACTCGCTTTCCTCCGCGAAACCCTCCACGCGCTCTACTAACACGCGTCCGTACCACGACCGGTCGAATATCGCGATCTGCCCTTGTTCGGGCAGCCGGCGCCAGAACCGGTACAGGTAGTGCCGGGACTTATCCTCCCCGTTCGGCGCGCTGATCGGATAGACGACGTAACCGCGCGGATCGATTTTCTCTGTGATTCGCTTAATCGAGCCACCCTTGCCCGCCGCGTCCCAGCCCTCAAATGCAATCACCACGGGCCGCTTCTGTAAGTAGACGTGCCAGGCGAGTTCGCGTAGCTGAATCTGGCGCCGCGTAATTTCCGCGATGTATTTCTCGCGTGGCAAAGCCAGCGTGAGGTCCAGAGTTTCCAGCATCAGGCCTCTCCCTCGTGCTCGGTTTCCGCCTCGGCGGGTTCGAGCGATGCCATGGCGTGCCGGAGGTCAGCATCCTTTTGTGCCTCATCGTCCGACACGCGCCGGGGGGAGGCCTTTTCCCCGAGCCTCTTTTCGAGCGCCGCGATGATTGTTTCGAAAATCTTTTTCGTTGCCCACCGGCGCGACGTGGCTTCCACGATGGTCCAAGGCGCATACTCCGATTCGGTCCGTTCGAGCATCTCCTCGGCCGCGGAAAGATACAGGTCGTACTTCTTGTGCCGCGCCCAGTCTTCCTTGGTGATGCGCCACGCCTCGAGCGGATCGGTCTCCATCGCCTCGAACCGCCGCTTCTGTTCCTTCCGGGAGATATGCAGAAACAACTTCACCATCACCGTCCCGTCGTCGGCAAGCATTCGCTCGAAATCGAGGATGTCGCTGTAGGCCGCTCGCCACGCGCTCTCCGGAACGTTTCCCTCCACGCGCTCCCGCATCACGCGCAGATACCAACTCTGATCGAAGATCACCATCTCGCCCCGGTTTGGCACCCGCAGCCAGAATCGCCACAGCCACGGGCGGCTCTGCTCGAACGTTCGCGGCAGGTTGATCGAATGTAGCTTGAACCCGCGCGGATCCAATCTTTGGGTGAGTATTGATACTGCGCTCCCCTTGCCCGCGGCGTCCCAGCCTTCGAAGAGAATCACGCTCGGCACCTTATGGTCCCAGCAGTCCTTTTCGAGATCGTACAACCGGCTCTGCAGCCTTGGCAGCGCCTGCGCGTACTCTTCCCGCGAAAGCTTACGCTTCAAATTGACGTTTTCGAGCATGGCGTCACGAACCCACCAGCCTATCGGATTTCGCGACGTGCCGGCGTGCCGTGCTCCTGTGTTGTCCGGGAAGTATTTCGTCCACCAACCTTGCAAGAACGGCTTGCTGCTGGCGCTCTGCGCGATTCTTGACGGGGCCATCGCCCCGCCAGGTTTGTGAGGGTCCGGTGCGAGCAGCCCGCTGCTCTTCCACAGCCGGAACCTTAGCCTACGCCTGCTCCATTTGGCGCCCAGACCCGATCTTCAGTTGAGACTGCTCGGGTTCACCCTCACCGCGTTCCCTAACGCGCCGGGCGATGCGTGTCACTCCGCCCGGAGCGCCTCCATCGGAGCAATCGAGGCAGCCACAGTGGCTGGAATCAAAGCGGCCGCGAGCGAACATACTGCCAGCGCACCTGCGGCCACCAGCATCGCCAGCGGGTCCCAGAACGAGACGCCGTATAGCTGCGAGGAGATCAACCGTCCGGCCACCACAGCCAGCGGGAGGCCGAGACCGAGTCCCAGCGCCACCCGCACGGATGCGCCTGCGAGCACCAGGCGAATGACCGTCGCCCGGTCCGCCCCGAGCGCCATGCGCACCCCGATCTCGTTCGTCCTCCGCGCTACCGTGTATGCCGTCACTCCATACAACCCAACCGCGGCCAGCAGCAAGGCCACTACTCCGAATAATGTTGCAAGGCTCGCCACCGCCCGCTCCTGATCGAATGTCAATGCCACCTGCTCGTCCATCGTCCGCACGGTGTTGATTGTCAAGTTCTGGTCCGCCTGTGCAAGCACGCGCTTCACTTCGGGTTCTAATATGCCCGGCGGGACGTGAGTCACCAGCATGATGCCACCGATGAAGTGGGACTGCGTCTCGATCCGCTTCATCATTTCGTCCTTATAATCCACCCTCTGCGCCAGCGGCACATAAAACATCGGTCGCGCCGGCCGCGTCAGATTGAAGCCCGCGAACTTGGCGTCCGGCGCGATGCCGATGATCTGAAACGTGCCGGAGTTCTCCGGCAGGTCGAGTCCGAAGTGCTGCCCGATCGGATCCTCCCCGCTCTTGAAAAAGCGCCGGACGAATGCCTGGTTCACGATGGCCACCGGCGCCGAGGTTTCGTTGTCGGCCTCTGTGAAATTACGCCCGCGCAGCACGCCGAGGCCGAAGTTCTGGAGGTAATTCGCACTCACGCGATCCCAGGATGCCCCGGCCTGCTCGTTCATCTTCGGCTGTGGATGTCCGGAAACAAGAATTAGTTCGCCCCAGTTGTTGGTGAGCGGATTGTACAAAGCGAGACCCGATCCAGTCACGCCCGGCAGCGCATTCAGCCCCGACTCGATCCTTCGATAAATTGCCTGTAACTTAGGCAGCGTGTAAGTTGCCGGCGGCTGGTTTAGCGAAATCACGACCCGCCCGTCCGTCCGGTACCCAAAGTTCTGATGCTCCAGTTTGTTCAGGCTTCGTCCGAGCATTGTTGCGCCGGCAACTAACACGACCGAGAGTGCCGTCTGCACCACGAGCAGCGTCTTGCGAGCGAACCCCGAGTGGTCCGTCGTACTCCGCCCCGACCCGCGCAGCGCTTCCACGGGATCGGTCCGCGTGGCGAACCACGCCGGCGCGGCGCCGAAAATCACCCCAGTCAGCAGAGCCAGCGCGAACGCGCACGCCAGCACCAGCGGCGAGGGAATTACGCTGATCGGAAGGAAATGAGCGTTCCGGAATGCCAGCATCAGCAGCAAGCGCGCGGCTCCGGCCGCCACCACCAACCCCGCGATGCACCCCCCGATCGACAGCAGGACGCTTTCCACCAGTGCCTGCGCGACGATCTGCCGCCGGCTCGCTCCGATCGCCATTCGCAGAGCCGTCTGCGTCCGCCGCGCCACCGCACGCGCCAGCAGCAGGTTCGCTACGTTCGCGCAGGCGATCAGCAGGACCATTCCGCACACCGCCAGCAGAATCTGCAGGCTACGTCCATACTCTTCCTTCATCGCCGCCACGCCGGCGCCGGCCGGAACCACGTTAATCGTCTGCTTTGGAAGTATTCTCTGAATTTCGGTCATCCAGTTCGGCGGGTAGCCTGAATCGTGCTCCATCCACTGCCGGAGGATGACGGTCAGCCGCGGCGCCATGCCGTTCGTTGATGCGCCGGGACGCAAGCGCCCGATCATCCGGAGCCATGCGCCCATAGGTTGCCGCAGCAGTGTGCTCTGGCCGGCAATCATCGGTTCCTGTTGAATCGGAATCCAGAGGTCCGGCGGATCCCCTTCGAGCATCTCGCCGAAGAAACCCGGCGGGGTCACGCCAATCACTGTGAACGAATGCCCGTCGATGGTGAACGTGGACCCGACCACCGAAGGATCGGACCCATACGTCGACTGCCAGGTGTGATGACTCATCACCACTACGGGCGCCGCCGACGGCAGGTCGTCCTCCGTTGTCAACAACCGCCCGCCATACGCCTTCACGCCCAGTGTGGAGAAATAGCTTCCGGTCACATACTCCGATTGCAGAGGAATTGCCGGCGCCGCGACGCCTTCCCGCCGCACGTTCAGCCGCCCCCGGCCCGCCTGAAACGCGGTCACGTTTTCGAACTCCGGCGTCGCAGCCTTCAGGCGTTCATACAGCGGGAATGAGAACATCCCCCACTGGTCCTGCGGCCCCCCCTCTACGCAGCAGTCGCCTCCTTCGCCGACGCGATACAGCGCTGCCGGATCCGCGACGGGCAGCGAGCGCAGCATCACCGCGTGAATCAGCGTGAAGATAGCGGTTGTCCCGCCGATACCTAAAGCCAGTGTGAGCATCGCGGCCGAGGTGAACACCGGCGCCTGCCGGAACTGCCGTAAGGCGTAACGTAAACTGCCTAGCATCGTCTCTTGTCCAATCCTGCTGACTATTACGGACTTTCGGCCCAAGAGTTTCACGAAAAATCACGACTCGGCGAAATCCGATCCCGCCCGGCGTGTGACAAAATCGTCATCACGCCCATGGATCGACGAACCTTTCTCACCGCGGCCCTCGCCGCCGCCGCCGCGCCGGCCCTCCGCCCCGACAACAGCGCGCTCTGGGGCGGTCCCGTCCTCGACACGCACCTTCACCTCCGCCGGGATCCGGATGCCTGTTTCACCCACATCCAGGGCTGCGGCGTTACGAACGCCGTGTTACTCACGCGCGCGCCCGATGAGGCCAAGGCGGTGGAGGAGATTAAGCGCCGGCCCGGCCACTTCGCCCGCTCCGTCTCGGCCAACCCGGCTGAGGCCGGTGGCGCCGATGCGATCCATGCGGCGCTCAAGCAAGGCGCCGTCAGCATCGGCGAGCTGAAATATCATCTCGCTCTCGACTCCGCAGAAATGCGCCGCGTCTACGACGTAGCCGCCGAAATGAATGTTCCTGTCATGGTGCACATCCAGACCTTCCCGCACTTTAACGGCGAACTTCCCTACAATACCGGTTACGAGCACTTCGACAAAGTTCTCCGCGCGCACCCGAAAACCAACTTCCTCGGACATGGTGACCTTTTCTGGGCCCACATCAGCGCCGACGTGCCTACCGACCGCGCCTATCCCTTAGGCCCGATCAAGCCCGGCGGCCTTACCGACAAGTGGCTCTCCGAGTTTCCCAACCTTTATGCCGACATGTCCGCCAACTCCGGCAATAACGCCCTTTCACGCGACCCGGAATTTTCCCGCGGGTTCCTGGAACGCCACCAGGACAAACTCGTCTTCGGCAGCGACTGCAGTTGTACCGACGGCCACGGCGGCGGCATCTCGCAAAACAACAACCCGGAGGCCGCCCGCCTCGCCGGAAAATGCGTGGCGCGCGAAACCCTTGCTCTGACGCAGCGACTCGCCTCTCCGACGGTGTTCCGCAAAGCCGCCTGGGAGAACGGCACGCGCCTGTTCCGGCTTAACTTCGCCTGAAGACGGCCGGGGTTCTCCGGCAAAACGGATTTACAATCATCCACGTGACCGAGACGACAGACAAATTTCCGGCAAGAAATGGGCGGGTGCTTTGGTCTGGCCACATCTCCCTGATCCTGTTCGTATGCGCGACGGCGGCTTCGGTCGCTGGTTGTGCGATTCTGGGGCGCCTGCAGTACCGGCACGCCATCGCACTCTACGTCGCCGCGCAGTATGCGATGGTGCTGCCGGCGCTCGTATGGTTTCTGCGCTCGAATCGCGCCGCGTCGCCTCGCCGATTATCCGTCGGCGACTTCCGTCTCGCCGCCGCTGCTATCCTCGGTGTTCTTTCCGTTGTCGTCGCGATGTCCTACGACCACGGACACACCATTCCGGACGAGTCGGCATACCAGTTTCAAGCTCGTGTCTTCGCCTCCGGCCACGTGATGGCCGCGCCGCTGCCAGGCTCGACTGTGGCAGCCGTGAACACTCCACCAGAGATCTATTTTGAGAATCAGATAGACACGACGCGGGGTTGGTTTGCCAAATACACGCCGGGTTATCCGCTACTGCTTTCCCTCGGCTATCTCCTGCACTGTCCCTGGCTGGTAAATCCGGTGCTGGGCTTACTTTTGTTAGCAGGAGTCAGTTCCGTCGCGAGTCTCTATGGAACCGCGGTCAGGAATACGGCGGTCCTGCTTGTTGCTTTTTCCGCCTATACGCTTCTCTATAGTGTCGGGTATCTATCGCACGCCTTCTCCGCTCTCGTGGGCCTCGGGGCAACCGGTTCAGCGATTCACGCGGTTCGCCGGAAGAGTCTGGTTGGGGTTGTGGTCTGTTATTCCCTGATCATCGCCGGCACCGAGATCCGTCCTTACACCGGCGCAGTGATCGCTGTGCTGTGTACGATTTACACGTGCTGGGGCTCTTTGGATGCTCCGTACTTTCTTCGAAGGGCGATCGGGATTGCCGGCGCGGCAGCAGTCATCTCGGTCGCTCTGTTTCTGGCCGGCAACCGCGTCTTCACGGGAAACTTCTTGATGTCGCCTTATGCTTATGCGCAAGGCGCGATGCGAATTCGGGAGCTCTCGCTATCATTCCCGCTCATTTTTCACAACGTCCTCTCAGAGTGGCGACCGGCCATTGTCGACACTCTGTTCAGCACGGTTCCGTTCGTGGCGCTTGCCGCCGGCTACGCGTGTGTGCGCGAGCGGCAGTTTCGCAAAGAGATTCTGCTGCTGTCGGCCGTGTTTCCCGCGCTGGTCGTGGCATATTTTTTCGAGACGATGGGCGGCTCGGCGAGTTTTGACGGCGAGCGCTACTACTATGAAGGCTTTGCGATCCTCTGCGTCGCGGCCGCGCGGGGTCTATCGCTGCTTGTGTCGGATTGGCGAATTCGGAACGGAGCGGCGGTAGCGGCCCTGAGCGTTCTGCTTGCCACCCAGGTCCTCCCGATCACGTGGGTGATCCGGGACATAGAGAGCCACTTGAGCCCGTGGAGAAAGGCGTATCAGGCGAGCATCGTGCCGCCTGCGCCGAGGCTCGTTTTGTTGAGCGGCGCCACGAATGAGTTTACGGCGAAGCACGCGAACTGGAATGCGGCCGACTGGCAGAGCGAGCCGACGATCTTTTTGAACGATCCCGGGCCCCCACGCCGGCGGGAGGTCGCTTGCCGGTTCGGGGCTTCGGCCTACCGGGTTGTGTCCTACGACAGCCGGCAACGCCGTGCGGTCAGCCACGACTTCGCGAGCGGCTGCGGCGGGCGATAGTCAGCCGCAATGCAGTGGCGCGTGGACGTGTCCGTCACGCGGGCTCACCACACCCGGCACGCCGGATTCCGCACCATTGGCTGCCCCACGTGGCAGGCAAACGCTTTCTGAAAGTCCGGATCATTCGATACCGCCCCGTCCACACGGAACTTCCCCGTAGAGTGCGGGTTTGTGTTCGCCTGCAGCCGTGCGGCCTGTTCTGTCAGGTTCTGGCACCAGATCTGGCCGTAGGATAGGAAGAACCGCTGCTCCGCCGTGAACCCGTCGATCTTCGGCGGTTCCTTCCCGTTGAGCGTCTTCATCAGCGCCATGAACGCCAGGCGCAGCCCCCCGTTGTCCGCCGAGTTCTCCCCCAGCGTCAGCTTGCCGTTCAGGTGCGTGCCGGGCGCGGGCTCAAAGGACGAGTACTCGTCGACGAAACACTGCGCCCGCTTCAGAAATTCCTTGGCGTCTTCCGGCGTCCACCAGTCGCGCAGATTGCCCGAAGCGTCGAACTGCCTTCCCTCGTCGTCAAACCCGTGGGTTAACTCGTGGCCGATCACCACACCGATCCCGCCGTAGTTGACCGCGTCGTCGGCATTGTTGTCATAGAACGGTGGCTGCAGTATACCGGCGGGGAAATTGATGTTGTTCTCTTCCGGATTGTAGTAGGCGTTCACCGTCGGCGGCGTCATGCCCCACTCGGTACGGTCCACGGGTTTGCCGATCTTGCCCAACCGGTCCTCAACGCGGAACTCGCGCGCTCGCGTCTGGTTGCCGAGCGCGTCCCCGCGCACGATCTTCAATGTCGAATAGTTCTTCCAGTGGTCCGGGTAGCCAATTTTGTTCGCCACCGCGTCCAGCTTGATGAACGCCTGCTTCTTTGTCTCCGGCGTCATCCAGTCGACGTTCGTCAAGTCCGTGCGCATCGCGGCTTCAATCTCATGCACCAGGTCCAAAGTCCGCTTCTTGGCTTCCGGAGGAAAGGCCACTTCCACGAACTGCTTGCCCAGGGCATCGCCTAGCGCCCGGTCGGTGTAAGAGGTGCAGCGCTTCCACCGCGGCAGAATCTGCTTCGCTCCCGTCAGGGTTTGCCCATAAAAGTGGAAGTTCTCGTCTACGAATTTGCCCGGCAGTAGATCCGCGCTGGCGTTAACGTACTGCCAGCGCAGGTACGTTTTCAGATCGTCCAGGCTGTTGTTGGTGAGCACACCCTGGAGTCCACGGAAGAAATCCGGCTCGCTGACGTCCAAGCTCGCCATCGGCGGCGCGCCATCTTGCTGGAAGAACTTCTTCCACGCAATGGCCGGACACAGCTTTTCCAGGTCCTCGACGGTCATCTTGTGATAGGTCTTGTTCGGGTCGCGGCGCGAGACGCGGTCGAGAGACGCTTTGGCCAGTTCTGTCTCGATCGCCATCACCGCTTTGGCCCCCGCCGCCGCCTTCTCCGGCGACTCGCCCGACAGTTCCAGCATTTTTTCCACGTGTGTCTCGTAGGCGCGGCGGATCGAAGCCTGCCGAGGGCTGCCGCTCAAATAATAGTCGCGGTCCGGCAGTCCCAGCCCGCCTTGCGTCACTTCCCCGATCATCTGCGTCGAGTTCTTGGCATCCGGCGAAGGAGAGAAGCGGAACAAGACGTTTGCTCCGATCCGCTGCAGGCTTACGATCGCCTCCAGCAGATCCGCCTTGGTCCTGGCGGCGTCAATTTTCCGTAACTCCGCATCAAGCGGCTTCGTGCCCTTGGCCTCGATCGCCGCCTCGTCCATGCACGACGCGTAAAAATCGCCGATCTTCTGCTCATCCGGCGTCCGCGGCCGTGACGTATCCGCCGCCTTTTCCAGAATCTGGCGCAGGACCTCCTGGTTGCGGTCTGCCACTTCGTTGAACCGCCCCCATACCGCGCGGTCCGGCGGGAGAGGATGCGCATTCATCCATCCGCCACAGGCGTACTGGTAGAAGTCCACGCACGGGTCGGCGGTCGTATCCATGGCTTTCACATCGAAGCTGGGTATCTTTGCCGGGGCGGCGCCGGAAGAGGAATTCTGAGCCCAAATGCCGGGTGCGGCCAGGCTCGCCAGAAGGAACACAACGGGTCGGTGGGTCACGTTCCCTATTCTAATCCGGCCGTTTCACCACACGCGGCACGCCGGATGCCGAACCATCGGCTGCCCCACCCGGCAACCGAACGCTTCCTGAAATTCGGGCATGTTGGAAACCACCCCGTTCACCCGGAATCTGTCCGGCGCGTGTGTGTCCGTATTCACCTGCAGACGCTCTGCTTCCGCCGTCCGATGCTGGCACCACATCTGCCCCCAGCCCAAAAAGAACCGCTGCGCGGGGCTGAATGGCTCGGACTTGTCCGTCTTGGCCCCAGCTTGCGCCCGCAAGAACGCCATCCAGGCGATCCGCAAACCTCCGTTGTCAGCCGTGTTCTCGCCCAGCGTTAGCTTCCCGTTCACTACCATCCCGTCCTGCGTCCGGAATTTCGAATACTCGTCCACCAGACATTGCGCACGGGCTTCAAATGCCTCGGCATCCTTCGCTGTCCACCAGTTGTTCAGGTTTCCCTGCGCGTCGAACATCCTTCCTTCGTCGTCGAACCCGTGTGTAAGTTCGTGGCCGATCAACCCGCCCAGCGCCCCGTAGTCCGCCGGGTCGCCGGCTTGTCCGTCAAGAAACGGAGGCTGCAAAATGCCCGCCGGAAAGTTCATATCGTTCATCAAGAGATCGTAGTAAGCGTTCACAGTCGGCGGGGTCATCGCCCACTCGTTCGGATCAACAGGTTTGCCGATCTTCCCAAGCACGTGACGAATCTCGAACTCTGCTGCGCGATCGAAATTGCCCAGTGCGTCGTCGCGGCGCACTTCCAGACTGGAATAGTCGCGCCACTTCTCCGGATACCCGATCTTGCTTCGGACCGCAGCGAGTTTCTTCAGCGCTTGTTCGCGCGTCGCCGGGCTCATCCACTCGACTGAGTTCAAATCCGATTCCATCGCCTGTTCGATCTGCTGCACCAACTCGATCGTCCGCTGTCGTCCCTGCTCCCGGAAGCTCGCGTGGAGGAATTTCTGCCCCAGCGCCTCGCCCAGCGCCCAGTCTGTGTCTTCCACACAGCGCTTCCACCGCGGTTGCTGCACAGTAATTCCATTCAGCGTCGTGCCAAAGAAGGCGAAGTTCTCCTTGTCGAACGCTCTTGGCAGGTACCGCGCTTCGGCGTGCAGATACTGCCAACGCAGATACGCTTTCAGATCCTCTAGCGGCGTCTGAACCAGCACGCTCTCGATCGTGCGAAAAAAATTCGGCTCGGAAATGTCCAGCGTCTCGAACGGAGGCGCACCCAGACCCGTGAAGAACTTCGGCCAGTCGATCGCCGGACACAGCGACACTAGCTCAGCCACTGTCATCTTGTGATAAATCTTCTGTGGCACCCGCCGCGCCTCGAGATCCAGAGCCCCTCGCGCCAGTTCGGTCTCGACCCCCATCACGGCGCTCGCGTCCGCCCCGGCGCGCGCCGCACTCTCGCCCGTCAACTCAAACATCCGCGCGATGTGCGCGACGTATTTTGCGCGCAGTTCGACTGAGGCGGCATCGGTCTTGAAATAGTAATCGCGGTCCGGCAAGCCCAACCCACCTTGATCCACAGTGGCGATCATCCGCTGCGAGTTCTTCTCGTCGTTGGTCGAGCTGAACAAAAAAAAGACATTCACACCCATCAACTGCAGCCGGATGATCTCGCCCAACAGCGCTGGCTTGGCTTCGATCTGTGCAATCCGCTGTAACACGCGCTCAGGTGCGGCAAGACCCCGCTTGTCAATTTGGTCCACATTCAGGCACGCCGCATAGTAGTCGCCTAACTGTTGGCTCACCGGGTCCCGGTCCGGTGTGGGCACCGAGGCTTGCTCGAGGATTCCGCGGAGAATCTCCGTGTTCCGCTCCTCCACTTCGTCGAACCGCCCCCAACTCGAATGATCCGGAGGAATCGGATGGTTCGCCAGCCAGCCCCCGCAGGCGTACTGATAAAAGTCCACACAGGGGTCGTTGTGAAGGGCCTCCGGCCGGCCATCTACATCCGCGGTCACCGCGTTCTGCGCCAGCAGACCTCCGGCAAAAATTGCTGGAAAAAGCCAGCAGACATTAGGGCGCCACACATCCACATTGTAGTGACCCTAGAACTACGGGCGGTCGCATCAACCGGGCAGGTGTTCAAAACCCGCGCAGCCGGGCATCAATGCCCGGTCACCGCGCCGAGGATGTCGATCGAATCGAGGATGACACGCGTTGTCCGGTTATAGACCACGGCAACTCCATCGATGTACCCAACCCCACAATTCGGGGGAGGGGGAGGAAGGGCGCGGACCAGTTCGGGAGGAAACGGTCGCATCTTCTTTTGCCATCCCGGAGGCAGTGTGCCGGTCCGGTAATACTTCTTGCGCAGCCCCGGAGGAAGATCCCGCGGGCCGTTGTAATAGCGCCGAACAGCACCATAGTCCTCAGGCCGGAAGTAGCGAGACTCGCCACGGTCGTCCTGCCCGTTGCCCTCGTGCTTGTACCGGCCCCTCCCGTGTTCTTCGCCCTGCCCCTGCGCGAAGAGCGAAAGAGCCGGCGCCGGAAACATCGCCAGACACGCGACCAGCAGCTTGCGCCTATGCATTCCCTGATGCCCTCCTCACGATGTTATCGCCGGCGCATGAGTCGAGTAAAGAATTGTGGCGCTCCTTTTTCCCCTTCCATGCCTACTCACTCGCTTTAACGGGTCCGAAAGGACGTCAATTGATCCGATGCCCCGGTTAAATCCGGCGCCGGGGCTACCGTGTTCGTACGCCGCGTGTCCGCTGCCTTACTCCGTCCCGAATGATATCTTTCCTTCGCGGTGCCCACTTTAGCTGGTGGGATGAAACTCAGCTTCCGGACCAGGATCGCGGTGTGTCTGCTGGCGCTCTGCCTGCCGTCTGCTTGGTTCACCTGGAGCAACGGTGACGCGCCGTGTTTCAGTAAGATCCACGACGACAGTATCTACTTCGTCTGTGCGAAGAGCCTGGCCGCGGGCACGGGTTATCGAATCACCAGTTTGCCCGGCGCGCCGTACCAAACAAAATATCCGCCACTCTACCCGCTGTTGCTCTCCTTTGCCTGGCGGGTCGATCCCTCATTCCCCTCAAACCTCTCCGTCGCGCTGGCCCTGAATTGGCTCTTCGTACCCCTCGTGGTTTGCGGGTGCTTCTTCCTGTTCCGGGATCTGAGCTTCACTGAAGTGGAATCGACGGGTATTGCTGCGGTTCTCGCCCTCAGCCCGTCCTTGCTTCTCCTCGGCGCCTACCTGCTGAGCGAACTTGCCTTCACCGTCCTACTGCTTGCCGCTTTGCTCCTTCTCAATCGCGCGCAAAGGCCGGCGATCGCCCTGGCCGCCGGTTTCGCCGCGTCAATGGCTACGCTCACCCGGACCGCAGGCCTTCCTTTGCTTGGGGCCGGTGTACTATTTCTCTGGCAACAGCGTCGCGTCCGTTCCGCGTTTTTGTTCGCAGCCGCCATGGCGCCCGGATCCCTTGCCTGGGCCTGGTGGTGCCACGCTCACCGCCTTGCCACCCACGATCCGTTCCAGATGTATTACACGGACTATCTCGGCTACTACCTTTACAACGTCGATCTGCGCTCGCTGCCGGTCTTCTTCTGGCGTGACGCCGACGAGCTTTTCTCGAGCCTCGGTTCCTACCTGCTCGCACCGGTTACCGGGACGGTGCTGGCCCGCGTCACCTCAGATGTCGTCGCCGCTGCCGGCATCCATGGCGTGGTCCGGCTTTGGAAACGAACGCCCTTCGTCCGTCCCTACGCACTATTCGGTCTGCTGTATGCGGCGCCGCTGCTGTTCTGGCACTATCCGTCCAACCAACGCCTTCTATTCCCTGTGGCGCCGCTGTTCCTCGCTGGTCTTTATGCTGAACTCACCGCGGTCTCTTCCATGCTGAGGGCCGGCTGGAAACGCCCGGATCGCGGTGAGCGGGTGGCCGCCGCGGCGGTCGCGGGGCTGGTCGCATCCCTGGTTCTGGCAGGAGTCCTTCTACAGGGCATCACGCTGTCGGTCGTTTTGCCGCGCACTTTCGCTCTCTGCCGGCGGGATATGCTCGCCGAGCGGGCCGCGTTCCGCTGGATCGATGAAAACCTGCCCCGCCAGGCTCGCGTTCTTACGCACGATGACGCGCTACTTTACCTTTCAACGGGCCGCAAGGCGATGCGAGTGACGCTTCCACCGAAGCCGTACTATTTCGAAGACCGGGCTTCGCTGCTGGCGATCGAACCCGAAGTCGCCCCCTACGCCCGCCAGCGCGGCTTCCATTATGTCTCCGGCTTCCCCTTCGACGCGGCTCTCGGTGCCGACGGCGGCCTCGGACGCGAATTAGAAACTCGCCTCCGGGAAGATCCCGCCCTGTCAGCCGTCTACCAGGCCGGGAGCAGAAGTCTGTACCGGGTTCGTTAGGCGGCCTTACAGCGCAGCGGCGTCGGCCTGCGTAAAACTCGCCAGTGCTTTGCCCTCGTCGTCGAACACTTCAAACACCGTGTAGAGCTTCGTGATCTGAAGCAGATCCCTCACCCGGCGGTTAAGATTCAGCAGCTTGAGCCGTCCTCCGCGGCCCGTCACGCTCGTGTACGCAGAAACCAGTTCCCCAAGCCCGCTCGAATCGATGAAGTAGACTTCCCCCAGGTTGAGCAGGATCTTTTTGCGCCCCTGATTCACTGCTTCCAGAATCCATTCCCGAAGCTGGCTGGTCGGCGCTCCGAGTGTAATCGCCCCGCTGAGGCTGATCACTGTCACGTCGCCGACTTCCCAGTCGATCCCATCCAGGCTCATAACCAGCCTTTCCGAGCGCCTCCCCTCAGGCGCGCTCTTGGTACGTCCCCTCCGCGGTACTGACGCGGATCATCTCTCCTTCGTTAATAAACGGCGGAACTTGTACTACCAGGCCGGTTTCGAGTTTTGCCGGCTTGGTGACGTTCGATACCGTCGCCCCCTTCAAGCCGGGCTCGGTCTCCACAACCTTCAGGTTCACAGTTGGGGGAAGCTCCACGCTCATCGGCTTGCCCTCGTAAAACTCGACGTTCACCTTGAGCTGCGGAATCAGATAGTTCACCCCATCGCCGAGAATCTCCCGCGTCAGGTGCATCTGTTCGAAGTTCTCGGTGTTCATGAAATAGTAGTACTCGCCGTCGTCGTACAAGTATTCCATTTCCTGCTCTTCGAGCACCGCCCGCTCAACGCGGTCCTCACTCGAAAAGCGATGCTCCCCCATCGAGCCGCTGCGCAAGTTGCGCATCTTCACCTGCACAAAGCCGCGAAGATTGCCTGGTGTCCGGTGCACCATGCTGAAAATCGAGTACAGTTCGTTGTTGAACTTAATCACCATGCCAGGGCGTAATTGTGTCGCCGATATCATCCGTTGGAAAACCGTCCTTGTTGGGGGATCTGCTTATCATTTTACCAAGGTTGCAAGCGGGCTTTGCTCCGGCCGGCTCCGCTCTCTCCGGGGACAGCCTGTAGAACCCCCTTTGTCAGGCCCGTTTCGAACGGCGCGGTATCATGAAGAAACTCCCGCATGATTCAAGATGGCATTCAAGAAGCGCTTACCTTTGACGACGTACTGCTCATCCCGGCGCGCAGCCGCGTGGTGCCAGCCAACACGGACACCCGAACCCTGCTGACCCGGAAAATCGCGCTGAACATCCCGATCGTCAGCGCCGCCATGGATACCGTCACGGAATCGCACCTGGCGATTGCGCTGGCCCAGCAGGGCGGCATCGGCATCATCCATAAGAACATGCCGATCGAGCGCCAGGTCGAGGAAGTAGACCGAGTCAAGCGCAGTGAGAGCGGCATGATCGTCGATCCCGTCACGATCGATCCCGACGCCAAGATCTCCGACGCCCTCGCGCTCATGGCCCGGTACCGCATCTCCGGCGTGCCTGTCACCCGTCACGGCAAGCTCGTCGGCATCCTCACCAACCGCGACCTTCGTTTCGAAACCCGTCAGGATCTCCCCATCGCCGACGTGATGACCAAGGAGAACCTGATCACCGTCCCGGTCGGCACCACGCTCGAAGAAGCCCAAGCCATCCTCCACAAGCACCGCGTCGAAAAACTGCTGGTGGTCGACGACAACTACTTCCTCAAGGGCCTCATCACTGTCAAAGACATCCAGAAGAAACTGAAGTACCCCAACGCGGCCAAGGACGAGCAGGGCCGCCTGCGCGTCGGCGCCGCTCTGGGCTCAAGCGGCGATTTTCTGGAACGCGCGGTCGAACTCGTCGCCAAGAAAGTCGATGTCCTCACCGTGGATTCCGCCCACGGCCATAGCGAACGTGTCATGGACGCCGTGAGAGCCATTAAAAGCCGCCTACCCGAAGTACAGGTCGTTGCCGGCAACGTAGGAACGTACCAGGGCGCGCGCGACCTCGCTGAACTCGGCTGCGATGGTATTAAGGTGGGGATGGGCCCCGGCTCGATCTGCACGACCCGTGTCGTCAGCGGCGCCGGGATGCCACAGATCACCGCCATTGCCGAGTGCGCCCGGGCCGCGGCCGAAACCGGTGTCCCGCTGATCGCCGACGGCGGGGTGAAATTTTCCGGTGATATCACAAAGGCTATCGCGGCCGGCGCCGACAGCGTCATGATCGGCAGCCTCTTCGCCGGCACCGAAGAGAGCCC
>JAKAJI010000337.1:0-977 GCA_021813825.1 Acidobacteriota bacterium
TCTCGATCATCGGGATTTACAAGAAAAAGGTTCGAACAGGAGAGGTCAAAGGCGCGCTTCTGCATGCAGGACGCTTAAGGCTAACGTCAATGCAAACGCGATCTGCCGCTGGCAACTCCGCCACACCGCAAGACGCCGTGCAATTCTGTGAAACTGAGAAATATGGACCAGGGTGAGCGGCCGGCCGTGTGTCTGCTAAGCGGCGGCTTGGATTCGGCGACGAGTCTTGCCTATGCGCGGCGCGAGGGGTTTGCGTGTTACGCGTTGAGCTTCGACTACGGCCAAAGGCACCGGATAGAACTCGAGGCCGCCTCACGGTTGGCTAAAGCGCTCGGCGCGCGGCGGCATTTGGTTGTCCCGGTGGATTTGACGGTATTCGGCGGCTCCGCGCTCACGGCCGATATTGCCGTGCCTAAGGCTGACCGGGTGGAGGACCTCACCCAAAACATTCCCGTCACTTATGTTCCGGCGCGGAACACGATTTTTCTTTCGCTGGCGCTGGCGTGGGCGGAGGTGCTGCGGGCGGCGGACATTTTTCTGGGTGTGAACGCGATCGATTACTCGGGTTATCCGGACTGCCGGCCGGAGTTTATCGAAGCGTTCGAAAAGATGGCCAACCTGGCCACGCGCGCGGGCGTGGAAGGTCACACGCGGCTGAAGATTCACACCCCGCTGATTCAATTAAACAAGGCGGGAATTGTACGGCTCGCGTTGGAATTGGGCGTGGACGTGAAGCTGACGCGCAGTTGCTACGATCCCGATCCGCAGGGGCGCGCCTGCGGGCACTGCGATTCGTGCCTGCTCCGGCGCAAGGGCTTCGCGGAGGCGGGCGTGGAAGATCCGATCGAGTACGCGGCTTGAAAATATCTGAGATTTTTTATTCGTTGCAGGGCGAAGGGATGCTGGCGGGCGTGCCTTCGGTATTCGTGCGCACCAGCGGATGTAACTTGCGGTGCGTGTGGTGCGACACGCCCTAC
>JAKAJI010000337.1:987-5475 GCA_021813825.1 Acidobacteriota bacterium
CTACACGTCGTGGTCCCCGGAAGGTCGCGAGATGAGCGTGGAGGACATCGCGGCCGAGTGCGTGAAGACCCCTGCGCGGCACGTGGTGGTGACGGGCGGGGAACCGATGATCGCGCCGGAGATCGGGACGCTCACCCAAACACTGCGCAGCATGGACCTGCACATCACCATCGAAACCGCCGGGACGGTGTTCGCTCACGTTTCCTGCGACCTGATGAGCATCAGCCCGAAGCTGAGCAATTCCACACCGTACGAGCGCGAGGGCGGAAGGTGGGCGGCGCAGCACGAGCGCCTTCGCCGGCAGCCCGAAGTCATCCGGCGGCTCATGGCGGCCCATCCCTATCAGCTCAAGTTCGTCATCGCGGCGCCGGAGGACGTGGAAGAAGCGGCGGCGCTGGTGCGCGAGATAGAAGGAGACGCTTCGCGCGTGGTGTTGATGCCGGAAGGAACGCGGGCCGACGTGTTGCGGGAGCGAGGGGCGTG
The DNA here is from genome assembly GCA_021813825.1 of Acidobacteriota bacterium. GTDB lineage: Bacteria > Acidobacteriota > Terriglobia > Bryobacterales > Bryobacteraceae > JAJYKC01. Next base: position 1,471 of record JAKAJI010000337.1, read on the forward strand.
GCTCGCCGAGATCTGCAAGCAGCGCGGGTGGCGGTTCGGTCCGCGGCTTCACGTGGAGTTGTGGGGCGACCGCCGCGGCGTCTAGCGCCGGGTGTAGTAAGATAACCCCGCAATGGGCTCCACGACGGCCTCCTCGCCGGCAGCGGTCACGCCGGTTCGCGCGCTAACTCAACGCGTCGTTTCCCTCGACGCGTTTCGCGGTTTCACCATGATCTTTCTCACCGCCGAGGGGTTTCTCTCGGCGATGAACAACCACCCGCTGATGGGCGTCCTGGCGCGGCAGTTCGAGCACACGGACTGGCACGGGGCAACGCCATGGGACATGGTGCAGCCGTTCTTCATGTTCATTGTCGGCGCGGCCATGCCGTTTTCCTTCGCCAAGAGGTGGGAGTCGGGCGAGAGCTACACCGCGACGCTGCTGCACGTGCTGAAACGGTGCGCGCTGTTGATTCTGTGGGGACTGATTGCAAGGTCCGTCGAAGCCGGGCGGCCCGTCATCGATCTGATCAACGTGCTGGCGCAGGTTTCGTTTACTTACCTCATCGCGTTCCTGGTGTTGCGCAAAGGCTGGAAGGTGCAGGCGGTGACCGCGTTCGCGTTTCTGGTGGCCGACTGGGCGATTTACTCGTTTTCGACCGCCCCCGGCGTGATCGGACCATGGGTGAAGGACGCCAACATCGGCTGGTGGCTGGACGGAGCGGTGCTCGGCAAGCACTGGTCCGGTTCTTACGCCACCATCAACTGCATTCCTTCCACGGCGAACACCGTATTTGGCGTCATGGCCGGAGCGCTGCTGAAGTCGTCGCTCGACATGGGGCGGAAGCTGCGGATTCTGGTGGCGACGGGCGTGGCGGGCGTGGTGGCGGGCCTCGCGCTGGATTTTTGGATTCCGATCATTAAGAAAATCTGGACGCCGTCGTTCGCGCTGCTGAGCGTGGGCTGGACGCTGCTGGCGCTGGCCGCCTTCGTCTGGGTGTCCGATGTGAAGGGCTGGACGCGCTGGAGCCGCCTCGCCGTGATCGTCGGGTCGAATTCGATCTTCATCTACCTCGTCCACGAGATCCTCGGCCACTGGATGCGCACCACGGCCCAGGTTTTCCTCGGGTGGTCGGTCGACTGGTGGGGCGACTGGGGACGCGTGTTCATGGCTTGCGCCGTGTCGGCGTTCCAGATCTATCTCTGCGTGTGGTTGTACCGGCGGAAGATTTTCTTCAAGCTGTGAGGGTGTAGCCCTCATGGGCGATGGCCGGGAACAGAACCTCGGCGCTGAGCCCGTGCCGCGCGAAAACATCGGCCGCGAGCGAGCACACCTCGCCATGGCCGCGTTCGTGGAACACGAGAATCGACGGGCCGGCGCCGCTGAGCGTGCAGCCAAGCAAGCCCGGCGCGCGGAGGGCGAGAATTTCACGGAGGCCCGGCACAAGCGGAGCGCGGTAGGGCTGGTGCATGCGGTCTTCGAGCGCGGCGGGAAAGACTTCGACCGTACCGGTGGCGAGCGCGGCGATCAGCAGGGCCGATCGCTGGACGTTGAAGATGGCGTCCTGGCGCGTGTAGTTCGCGGGCAGCACCGCGCGGGCTTCCGAGGTCGGCAGGATGAAGTCCGGCACGACGACGCCGACCGCAAAGCTGGGCGGGAGATCGAGCCGGACGGCTCGTGCGATGCCTTCGGCGTCAATGGCGCTGGCGACGATGGAGCCGAGCACGCAGGCGGCAACGTTGTCCGGGTGCCCTTCGATGTAGGCGGCCTCGTCGAGGATGCGGTGGGCGTTCCAGCCGAGGCCGAGAACGCAGTCGGCGATGACGACTCCGGCCGTGAGGGCGGCGGCGCTGGAGCCGAGTCCTTTGCCGATGGGGATGTCGTTTTGAATTTCCAGTTCGATGGGCGGGAGCGTGCGGCCGACGTCGGAGGCGACAGCGAGCGCGGTCTGCCAGATTAAGTTGTCGTCGGCGGAGGAGATGCGGTTGGCGTCGCGGCCGCAGGCGCGGATGGAAAGCTCGAGCGCCGGCCGGAAACGGCACTCGAGGAAAATTTCGAGCGCGAGGCCGAGCGCGTCGAAGCCGGGACCGAGATTGGCGCTGGACGCGGGCACGCGGACGGTGGAGAATCCGGCGCGGCCGCCGGCGTTAGGCATTCAGCGTTACCTGCCGGCCTTCGCGGCACGATTGATAAACGGCGAGCACGAGTTCGAGAGCACGAAGACCGTCTTCTCCGGAGGAAGCAGGCGGCCGGCCGGTCTTGATAGCCTCGGCAAAATCCCGAAACTGCCGCTCGAACGGCGTCAGCGAGATAGCCATGGGATCCGAGGCGCCGCTGGCGACGTCCTGCGCCACGGGCGCGGGTTCACCGCAGTCGCCGTTGACATCCCACGTCGTCAAACGGTCGCCGGAGATGATCGCCGTGCCCTTCGTGCCGTGGATTTCGATGCGCTCGGTGTAGCCGGGCCAGAACGCGGTCGCCGCTTGCAGCACGCCGGTGGCGCCGCTGGCGTATTGCATCACGGCGTTCACCACGTCCTCGCTTTCGATGTGATGCGCCGCGGCGATCTGCCAGAAGCCGGAAACGGTGCGGACGCCGCCCATCAGCCACAGCAGGATGTCCACCTGGTGGATGGCCTGATTGATGAGCGCGCCGCCGCCTTCGGTCTTCCAGCTTCCTTTGATCGGGCGCGAGTAGTAGGCATTGGACCGGTACCACTTCACGTAAGCGTCGGCTTCGAGCAGTTTGCCGAGACGGCCTTCGGCGAGGTCGCCGCACAGGAACAAACTCGAATCGTCGAACCGATGCTGGCTGACCACGCCGAGTTGGATGCCCGCTGCCTTGGCCGTTGCAATCATCTCGCGCGCGGTCTCCGCCGTCGTCGCAATCGGCTTCTGCACCTGGATGTGTTTGCCGCTGGCGGCGCACAACCGCACGGGCTCCAGCCGGTAGTCCGGGAACGTGCACACGTCGGCGTAATCGACCCGCGGGTGGCGGCAAAGTTCTTCGGGCGTGGAGACAAACTCGCAGCCCCACTTCTCGGCAAACGCCCGGCCGTTGGCTTCGATGATGTCCGTGCAGACGGTGAGTTCGAAGCCGATGTCCCGATATGCCTGGGCGTGCTTGTGAGAAATAGCTCCGGTGCCGATGATGCCGACGCGCATTTTTTTATTGTCTCAGGTTGGACGGTTATTTCAGCCCGCGACCGGTCCCGCAGATGGCTACTTCGAGGCCCAACTCATCGAACAGCGCAGCCTTAGCCGCCAGCGCCCGGTTCGCCGCTTCCTCCGACGGCGCGTAGGCCACCTGGATGTGGTTCGCTTTGTGGCGCGCCATCATCTGGTCGCGGCTAACACCGACCGTGACGGCGTGCATGATGGGCCATTGCGGCGTGGTGATCGCCCAGCGGCGTTCGGTCTCCTCCCGCGGCAGCTCGCGGACCGTGGCGCGGCCGAGATCGGCTTTCAGCTTGCCATCGGCAATGAAGATGCGGCTCCAGACGATTGCGCCCGGCTTGGCCACGCCCTTCAGCGTGCCTCCGCCCAAGTGGAAATACATCGGAGGTTGCCGCTCGCTCACCGTGCCCGCGTAGCCGCCCGTGTGATGCGCCGGCGGCGCGGCCCCGGAAATCTCGAACACCCAGACGAACTCGCCGTTGTAGTCTTCCCCGTAACGCAGATCGTGCAGTGTGGTCTCGGGCGCGTAGCCGAGCTTGCGCCAGAGGCGGTTCGTAACAAGGGCGTCGAGACCGGCGCATTCGTCCACTTCATTGAAGTGGGGCAGCGCGTTGCCGGAGTAGAGTTCCTCGCCCGAGCGGGAGTGTACCGGCGGGCGGTCGACGTTGTTCAGCAGTCCTTCCGCAAGGTCGGACGCCGGGCAGAGGTCCTTCAACCCCTGCTGGTACTGAATGCCGATCGCGTCGCAGCCGAACTCCGCCGCGATCCGCATCGCGGCGATGTACATCTTGCACTGCTCGAGGATCTGCGCGTCGGTGAGGTCCGTTTCCGGATTCGGACCGGTACGGAACT
>JAKAJI010000338.1 GCA_021813825.1 Acidobacteriota bacterium
CGCGGAAGCCGTGGAGGCGGGCCTGGTAGAGGAATTCTTCGGTGACGGCGCGGGCGTCGCGCGGGGGGACGGTGTGGAGGTCGAGGGTGTCGGTGATGGGGAGGCGGACCGGTTCGGGGTCCATGGAAGTGGCTCCTGAAGGGAAGGGTAGCAGGAGGACAGGGGCAGGAAGCAGGAAGCCGGAAGCAAGAAGCCGGGAGTGAAGAGTGAGCGGGGCAGCGATAGTCTCCTCCTGATTATTGACAGGAAGGGGCGGTGATTCTTGTCAGTTATCGAGAGGAGAGATGAGTAAACCTTCGGATCTGGTGCAGGGGACGCTGGATTTGCTGGTATTGAAAACGCTCGGGCTGGAGCCGGTGCATGGGTGGGGGATTGCGCAGCGGATCCGGCAGACGTCGGGGGAAGTGCCGCGGGTGAACCAGGGGGCGTTGTATCCGGCGCTGCACCGGCTGGAGCAGAACGGGTGGATCCGGGCCCGGTAGAGGAACTCTTCGGTGATGGCGCGGGCGTCGCGCGGCGGGACGGTGTGGAGGGCGAGTTGGGCGAGGACGAGCGGCGGGTTTGGATTCCGGATTTTGGGGATGGTCCGCGGGAGGTGCTTGGGATGGTGCTTGCGGCGAGCTTTGTGCCGGCCTGGCGCGCGAGCCGGTTGGACCCGGTGAGCGCACCGCGGGAAGAGTAGCCAAAGGCCGGCCGGCGGGGAAGTTGACTTGCGGGCGCTCTGGTACGATGAAAACGTCGGAATAGTTATTCCTTTGGAGGCGAATGAGTAAAGAAGATTGCATTGAAGTCACCGGCACCGTGGTGGAGAAGTTTCCCGCGGGCCAATTTAGCGTTCAGTTGGATCAAGACCGGCTGGTGCTGGCGCACCTGGCCGGCAAGTTGCGCCGCAACCGGATTCGGGTGCTTGCGGGCGACCGGGTTACCCTCGAACTTTCCCCTTACGATCTCACCAAGGGCCGCATCACGTACCGGCACAAGTAGCCGCCAGCGCCGGTTGACGGCATGAGCGCGCCCGCTCCCTCTGTACTGTTTATTTTCGGCACGCGGCCGGAGGCGATTAAGCTTTGTCCGCTGGTTCACGCGCTGCGTGCGCGGGAGCCGGAGGTGCGCGTGCGCGTGTCGGTGACGGCGCAGCATCGGGAGATGCTGGACCAGGTGCTCGCGGCGTTCGACGTGAAGCCCGATCATGACCTGGACCTGATGCGTCCGAACCAAACGCTGGCGGAGGCATCGGCGCGGATGCTCGCCGGGTTGGATCCGATTCTCGAGCAGGAGAAGCCGGCGTTGGTTGTGGTGCAGGGGGACACGACCACGACATTGTTCGGCGCGCTGAGCGCGTTTTACCGGCGCGTGCCTGTGGCGCACGTGGAGGCGGGGTTGCGCACGCACGATTTGGCGCAGCCGTTTCCGGAGGAGTTGAACCGGGTGCTGGCGGGAAGGATCGCCACGCTGCATTTTGCGGCGACGGAAGGCGCGGCGGCGAACCTGCGGCGGGAGGGTGTGGAGCCGGGGGCGATCACGGTGACCGGAAATACGGGGATCGACGCGGTGCTGCATGTGCGGGACGGGCTGGAGAGCGGGCGGCTGAAGGGGCGGGAATGGCCGGAACTCGATGGGTCGCGGAAGGTGATTCTGGTGACGGCGCACCGGCGGGAGAGTTTCGGAGAGGGGTTTGAGCGGATCTGCGAGGCGGTGTTGCGGCTGTCGGAGCGCGAGGGCGTGACGATCGTGTTTCCGGTGCATCCGAATCCGAATGTGAGGAGACCAGTGGAAAGGTGGTTGCGGGGGCGGGCGAATGTTGTGCTGGTGGAGCCGCTCGATTATGTGCCGTTTGTGGACCTGATGCGGCGGGCGTATTTGATGGTGACGGATTCGGGCGGGATCCAGGAGGAAGCGCCTTCGCTGGGCAAGCCGGTGCTGGTGCTGCGGGAGAAGACGGAGCGGCCGGAGGCGGTTGAGGCGGGGACGGTGAGGCTGGTGGGGACGGACGTTGAGCGGATTGTGAGCGAGGCGGGGAGGCTGATCGACGATGAGCGGATGTATGAGGCGATGTCGGCCGTTCACAACCCATACGGAGATGGCCGGGCGAGCGCCCGGATATCGGACGTAATTTGCTCATTTTTAACCAGATATTAAATTTCTGAAAAACGGGTTTTGAGCGCATTTTGCGGGTGTGGGCGTGCGGGAGGGCGAGGCCTGCCGGGTACACTTCTTGCAGGAAGGAGAAACGTGCTCATAAGAACCGACATTGACCCGAACCGGCGGAGTGTTCGGCCCCCCTTCGCGGAGGATCTGGCGGAGGCGCTGGCACGGAAAGTGGTTGGCCAGCCGGCGGCGGTGACGAGCATTGTGCCGTACCTGCTGATGCACAAGGCGGGGCTTGCGCCGGAGGGGCGGCCGGTGGGGGTATTCCTGCTGCTTGGTCCGACGGGTACGGGGAAAACGCGGACGGTGGAGGCGCTGGCGGAGTTGGTGCATGGCAGCGCCAAGAACATGATCAAGGTGGATTGCGGGGAGTTTCAGATGGAGCACGAGGTGGCGAAGCTGGTGGGCGCGCCTCCGGGCTACCTGGGGCACCGGGAGACGCAGCCGATGCTGACGCAGCAGAGGATCAACGGGGTGGCGAGCGAGCGGAGCGACCTGTCGCTGATTCTGTTCGATGAAATTGAGAAGGCGGCGCCGTCGATGACGCGGATGTTGCTGGGGATTCTGGACAAGGCGCAGTTGCGGCTGGGGGACAACAATACCGTGAACTTCGAGCGGACGATGATCTTTCTGACGAGTAACCTGGGGGCACAGGCGATGCAGAAGGAGATGGGGACGGCGTTTGGGTTTGAGGCGATGATGCAGGAGCCGGGGGAGACGCGGTGCACGGCGAAGCGGCTGGAACAGATCGGGCTCAAGGCAGTGCGGCGGCGGTTCAGCCCGGAGTTTGTAAATCGGATCGACAAGGTGGTGACTTACAAGCCGCTGACGAACGACGACCTGGCGAAGATACTCGATCAGTTACTGGTGGAGTTTCAACGGCTGATTGACAACCGGCTGGGCGCGCGAGGTTTTGTGCTGCACTTGACGCCGCGGGGGCGGAAGTGGGTGCTGAAGAAGGGGGCGAGCCAGGAGTATGGCGCGCGGGAATTGAAGCGGACGATTCACCGGCACGTGATTCAGCCGCTGGCGGCAAGTGTGGCGAAGGGAGCGATCCGGCCGGGGACGGTGGTGCGGATTGAGCCGCGGGAGGACAAGCTGGTGATTCTGCCGCAGGCGGCGTAGGGCCGGCGTAGAGTCTATTGAACTGCGCGCAACGGAGCCGCGCGGATGGTGCGCCTGGGGCTCAGCGGGTCCAGGTGATGGTGGAGTCGGCGCTGGCGCCGCCGGCGGACTGGATGTTTAGTTCGATGCGGACGCTGTTGGAGGAAGGCTCGTAGACGGTGCTGCCGGAGCGAAGTTCGTCCGGGGACAACTCGATGGTCTTGGTGGCGGAGCCATCGCCGATGACGAGGCTTGCGGAGTTGGCCTGGGAGACGATCGGCGAAGTTCGATTCCAGTCGATTTCAATCCCGGAGTCGACGGTTTTGGCGGTTAAGCCGAGGCGGGCCGGGGCGGCCGAGGAAGTCCCGGGCAGAGACAAAGGTAGGGCGCGGTAGAGGAAATAGCCTGCCGGAAGGCCGATGGCGACGATCAAGACAGCGAGCCAGGACCAGACACCCCAGCGCGAGGACTTCTCCTCGCTCGAGTCGATGATGAACTCCGGGGTCCAGGCGGTGATGGGCCGTGGGGGAAGAGGCGGGAGGGAAACCTGTGGCACCGGAGGCTCGGGAGGAGCTTGTGGTTCGGGGGGTGCTTGGGGGGAGGGAGATGTCAGAAGCGGTTCGGGACGCTTGAGCGGGGCGGCGGCTTCGGAGACGGACCGCGGGCGCTGCACGATGCCGGTGTTTGGTTCGGCGAGGGAAGGGGGCGGGGGTAATTTTTCCGGCGGGGCTTCGATGGGTTCCACGTCGTGGCGGTCACGGTGGAATTCGACGCGGGCCGGGCGGCCAAGCGATGGGTCGAGAGCGCTGGCGCGGAAGGGGAACTGAGATGCGGGCACGACGGGGAGTTCGCGGCCGTCGCGGGCGAGGAATCCGGCGGTGCTGACCCGCGTGGCGTAGGGGCGGATGAGCAAGAAGACGTCGTCGGCGCCGGGGAAGAAGCGGGCGAAGACGGCCCGGTCTTCTCCGGTGATGCCGGGGGCCTCGCGGGTGTGGCTGCGGTAACAGCCGACGGGCTTCAACGGTGGGTGGCTGCGTGCCTCCTGGAGGACCTGGTCGAAGGTGTTGACGTCGGCTTCGGAGAGGAGGAAGGAAGGGCCGCGGCGGTACTCGATGGCTACGGGCGCGAAGTCGAGGATGCGCACGAAGGGGTCGGGGTTGGGCTGAGAAGAGCCGAGCAGGATGCCGCCGACCTCGGCGCCGCGCTTGGGGAGGGCGCCGAAGCCGCGGAGGACTTCGGCGAGGATTCGGTCGATGACTTCGAGGCTGATGTGCACTTCGCCGCGTCCGCCGGGGAACGCGGTGATGTACACGCCAGCTTCGACGCGGCCGGTTGGGGGAGTCTCGGTCAAAGCTCTATAGTATGCCAGGGTTGGGTAGGAGTTGTCGCGTGCGGCACGAGCGGGCGATGATGAAGTGCTGGCGGAAGGGGAAATGTCCGGAACGCTGTTTATTGTCGCGACGCCGATCGGGAACCTGGAGGACATCACGTATCGCGCGGTGGCGACGCTGCGCGAGGTGGATGTGATTGCGTGCGAAGACACGCGGCACACGCGGGGGCTGCTGGAGCGGTACGGAATCACGAAGCCGCTGGTAAGCTATCACGACCACAACGAAAAGGAGCGGGCGCCGGAGTTACTTGCGGAACTGGAGCAGGGACGGAGAGTGGCGTTGGTGTCGGATGCGGGGACGCCGCTGATGGCGGACCCGGGATACCGGTTGGTGAGGGCGGCGATTGAGCGGGGGATACGTGTGTCGCCGGTGCCGGGGCCATCGGCTGCGCCGGCGGCGCTATCGGCTTCGGGGCTGGGCGTGGATGCGTTCGTGTTTGCGGGGTTTCTGCCGGCGAAGGCGACGCAGCGGCGGAGGGAACTGGAGCGATGGCGCGAGACGCAGGCGACGTTGATTTTCTACGAGGCTCCGCACCGGATTCTGGAGGCGCTCGATGACATCGGCGCGGTGTACGGGGAGCGGCCGGTGGTGGTGGCGCGCGAGATGACGAAGGTGCATGAGGAGTTTTTGCGGGGGACGGCGGGCGAGGTGCGGGCGGAGTTGGCGGGGCGGCCGTCGGTGAAGGGCGAGTTCGTGATTCTGGTGGGTTGGGCGGAGCAGGCGGCGGCGACGGAAGAGACGCTCGAAGAGGAAGTAGCGCGGCGGGAGGCCGCGGGCGTGCCGCGGATGGAGGCGATCAAGCAGGCGGCGAAGGCGCGTGGGATGG
>JAKAJI010000339.1 GCA_021813825.1 Acidobacteriota bacterium
AGCAGCAACACCGATAGTTCCGCGGCCCAGACGCCCGCCGCCGCGACCGGTAACGAGTGGCTGAGCGGTTCGTTCGACTTGGGTTGGCGGACGGTGAGCGGGATTGGCGGCAGTGCAGACACCTACCGGAGTATCATCAATCTGGGTGATGGGCCGAGGCTGGTGAACGCAGACTTTTCGATCACGGACCCGAAGCATCGCGCCTTCGACACGATCAATGTGCGGGCGTCGGACTGGGGCGGCGATCCGTATTCGACGGTTCACGTGGACGCGCACAAAAAGAATTGGTACGACCTCACGGCCGACTACCGCGACATCGCCTATTTCAACGACCTACCTTCGTTCGCCGACCCACTGCTCAGCTCGGGAATGGTGCTTGACGAGCAGAGTTTCGACACGCGGCGGCGGATCGGCAACTTCGAGATTGACATTTTGCCGAACCACTGGATCACACCGTATTTTGCCTTCGACAGCGACACCGGCGCAGGAACCGGAGTGAATGGATATTTCACCGGCGCGACGGCGTATCCGGTACCGACGACCTTTGACGACGAGACCCGGATGTACCGCGCCGGTGTGCGAATGGAGTTCAAAAAGTTCCATGTAACATTGGAGCAGGGCGGGACGACGTTTAATTCCTACGAGAGCCAGTATCAACCCAGCGGGCAGACCAACTACGGCAATATGTTCAATCCGGTGTTTGGGCAGACGCTGCTTCTGTCCGGGCTGGGTACCACATATGGAATCACCGGAAATAGCATTTACACCAAGGCTCTGCTGACGGCGAATCCGTTTTCGTGGCTCGACCTTAGCGGCCAGTTTCTCTACAGCCAGCCAACGACCGATGTGAACTATCTGGCGAACGCAGCCGGTAACCTGTATCTGCCAAGCCAGCTTCTGTTCTACAGCTCGCAACAGTTCCTAATTGCCTCTGAAGCCGAGATGCCGCATACGACCGGGAGCTTTAGCGCCGAAATCAGGCCCTTCCGGCGGCTGCGGGTCATTGAGAGCTGGTTTACGGACCGGTTGCACAATGCCGGGTCGGCGAACTCGACTCAGACGCTTGCAGGCGGGCAGTTAGGAGCGAATTCGAGTGAGATTACCTCACTGCTGCTGGCGTCGACGCTGCTGACGAATTACAACGAAGAGCGCATCGACTTACTCTATGAGCTAACGCCGAAGATCACGCTGCGGGGCGGATATCGCTACGTGTGGGGTAATGCCGCGGACGCGGTATTTCCGGCAGCCGGGCTGGCGAGCGCGGACATGGGACAACTTCGCCGCAACAGTGTGCTCGGCGGACTCACGTACCATCCGAACACGAACTGGACGTTTTCTGGGTCGGCAGAGGGCGCCTATGGGAGCGGTTCGTATTTCCGGACGAGCCTGTACGATTACCAGAAGTCGCAGGCGCATGCATCCTGGCAGGCATTGACATCACTCAACGTAGCGGCTGATTTCTTCTTGCTGAAGAACCAGAATCCGACACCGGGAATAAACTATGACATGGGCATGACGTCGGAGTCGCTGTCGCTGACCTGGAATCCGCAAGGCAAGCCGTGGGATTTTCAGGGCAGTTACTCTCGTCAGGATTTCCGCAGCCAGATCGGTTATCTGATCCCACAGAACCTGCAGAGCGGGCTGTCGATTTACCGGGACAACGAGAACACGGCGACGGGGCTGTTTGATCTGAAACTGCCCGAGATCGGCGGTTTGCAGCCCAAGTTTTCGGCGGGCGGTTCGTTTTTCTTTGCGTCGGGGAGCCGTCCAACGCAGTTTTTTGAGCCGGTCGGAACGGTTTGGCTTCCGGTCTCTCACCGCGTGAGTCTGTTTGCCGAGTGGCGGTACTTTGGCTATGGCGAGACGTTCTATCTGTTTGAAGGATTCCGGACGCACGTAGTGACTACCGGACTAAGGTTCACGCTATGATACCGCGTCTTGTAGAGCGCAGTAGGAGCTGGTGTGGCGTACTCTTGCTGATGGCGTTGTTTTCGGCCTCGATTCATGCGGCGGTTCTAGGCGCCGACAGCGAGCGTGGGCAGGGACTCTTCGTGACGCTGTCATGCATACAGTGCCACAGCGTGAATGGACATGGAGGCACGGTGGGCCCTGATCTCGGCCGTATCGTGGATCGTGGATTCACGCCTGCGTCTCTGGCGGCGACGATGTGGAATCACGCGCCCACGATGTGGCCGAAGATCCGGGCGCGGGGGCTCGAGATCGGCAACCTGGACGAACAGGCGGCGGCGGACTTATTCGCCTATTTCTATTCGGCGCGGTTTTTCGACAAGCCGGGTGATGCGGCGCGGGGGAAGAAGGTGTTCGAGACCAAGCACTGCGCGGTCTGCCACGGGTTGACCGAGCCGAAGTTGCCACAGGCGAAGCCGGTGAGGTCGTGGCAATCGACCGGACATCCGATGGCGCTGGTAAACGCGATGTGGAACCACGTGAGCCTGATGGATACGGAGTTCAAGAAGCAGCATGTGACGTGGTCCGCCCTTACCTCGCAGGATGTAAGCGATTTGCTCGTCTACGTCCGAAATCTGCCTTCGGTGCATCCGGTTACCCCAGGCTTGAAAGTCGCTTCGGGATCGCGCGGGGAGCAGGTATTCCACTCAGCAGGCTGCGCGAATTGCCATCAGGGCAAGTTGGCCCTGCCGCCGCGCCTGGTGGGCCGTACGCTGACGGACATCGCGGTCGACATGTGGAACCACGGGCCGCGAATGGCGGGTAAGGCGCCGCAACTCACGCTCGACGAGATGCGGGATGTCGTGAGCTACCTCTGGGCAGGTGCGTTCTTCACTCCCGCCGGGAACGTTGCCGCAGGCCGGCGCGTGTTCAAAGCCAAGCATTGCGCGGATTGCCACACAACAGGCGCCAACGGCGCGCCATCGCTCGACCGGGTGAAAGGTTCGCTTTCGGCTGCGGGCATGGTCTCGGCTCTCTGGCGGCACGGTCCTAAGATGCTCCACACGATGAGTACGAAGGGCATCGCCTGGCCTACGTTCAGCGCGCCGGAGATGGCGAATCTGATCGCTTATCTGAATACCACGGGCGGGGCGAAGTAGCGTGTAGCGCCCACGCAGATTGTGCTCCGGGCGGGGTATGTCCCGCGAGGTGCAGACGGGCCTATCCTATTTCTATGGTCAAAACTCTCATCCAGCTTGGCGGAAATGTCATCAGCTTGATCGGGGTCGTGCTTGTCACGACCGCGGGTGTCCTTTGGCTCTTTCTCTTGCCGTCCTACTGGAACCCGCATTTTGGCAGTCCCTATATGGGCATCCTGCAATACCTGACGCTGCCGGTGATGTTTTTTGCCGGATTGGTGTTGATGCCGGCAGGAGTGTGGATTCATAATTTCCGGCGGCGGAGAGCAGGCCAACGAGGGCCTGAGTTGCCCAAGGGAAACGAACTTCGGCGGTTGGCTACGTTCTTCTTGGTGACAAGCGTGCTTAACGTTATCATCGGGAGCCATGTGGTTTATGGCGCGGTGACTTATATGGACTCGGTCCAATTCTGTGGCGAGACCTGCCACACGGTGATGCAACCTGAGTACACCAGTTATCAGTACTCCCCTCACGCGCGTGTTGCTTGTGCCGAATGCCATATCGGGCCGGGAGCGTCGTGGTTTGTCAAGTCCAAGATCTCCGGCACGGGGCAAGTGCTGGCGGTTGCGCTTCATACCTATCCGACTCCGATTCCGACGCCGGTGACGTCGCTGCGCCCGGCACGCGAGACTTGCGAGCAGTGTCATTGGCCTTCGCGGTTTTCCGGGGATTTGTTCTTTGTGCGCACGCATTACGGTGACGATGAAAAGAGCACCGCCACTTACACGGTAGGCTTAATGAAGGTAGGTGGCCTGGCGAGAGGCGGTGTGATGGGAATTCACGGGCTTCACGCGGCCTCAAAGGGTCACATCGAGTACATTTCGACGGACGACAAGCGGCAGGTGATTCCTCGCGTGATGTACACCGACCCCAAAGGGAAGGTAACTGTGTTCAACTCGACCGATGCGCCGGCAACCGAGGCCGCGTTACAGAAAGGCGAGCGCCGGACGATGGACTGTATCGACTGCCACAACCGGCCGACGCACGTGTTCCAGTTGCCGGAACAAGGTGTAGATCAGGCCATGAGCAACGGGCAGATCAGTCAGCAGCTTCCGTTCATCAAGAAGGAAGCCGTACAGGTGCTGAAGGATGCGCAAGGCGACCGCGACACGGCGGTGGCGGGAATCGCCGCCAAGCTGGAGAGTTACTATCACTCGACGTATCCGCAGGTTGAGCAGAGCAAGGCTGCGGAGCTGAAGTCCGCCATCAAGGCCGTGCAGGCAATTTATTTGCGAAACGTGTTTCCAGCGATGAAAGTCACTTGGGGCACGTATCCGAACAATATCGGGCACATGGATTTTCCGGGCTGCTTCCGTTGTCACGACGGGAATCATACGAGCGCGTCCGGCGAGACAATTCCAAACGACTGCTCCACGTGTCACGACATGCTGGCCGTCGACGAGTCGAACCCAAAGATTCTGACTGATCTGGGTGTAACACAACCGCCTCCCAATGCGACTGGGGGGTTAGCGAATTGAAGGAGTAGATCATGCGCCTCTCTGCTGCTATCCTGTGGCCCCTGGCTTTGGCTGGGGGCTTACAGGCGGCAGAGTTGGACTGTGCGTCCTGCCACGAGGAGCAGGCGCAAGCGTTTGCCGGCAGCATTCACGGAAGCCTTTCCTGTACGGCCTGTCACGGGAACGTGAAGGCGGTCCCTCACGAGGGGAATGCAAAGGAAGTCCACTGCGTGACGTGTCATGCCGACCCCGAGTCGGGTCTCGCTTCGAGCGTTCACGCCAAGGTGGCGGAGCAAACCTGCCTGGCCTGTCACGGCGATGCACATGCGATCCTGCCGTCGAAGGATCCCCGCTCACCGACCTTCGCGATGAATCTTCCGCGGACCTGCGGCGCCTGTCATGACGGGAAGGCGGCGAAGACGGACCACCGGCCGGAAGTGTACAACCACTATCTCGACTCCATCCACGGCATGGCGCTCACCAAGGACGGGTTGCTGGTGGCGGCAAGTTGTACGAGTTGCCACGGCGCCCACCAGATTTTGGCGGTGACGAACCCGCAGAGCCGGGTTTTCCCGGGGAACGTTCCTGCGACGTGCGGAACCTGTCACCAAGGGCCGCTGCGGGATTACTCGCAGGGAGTGCACGGGGTGGCGCTGGCACGGGGAAATAAGAACGCGCCCGTCTGTACGAGTTGTCACACCGCGCACCAGATCGCCCGAGTGACGGCGGCGGCCTGGCAGACGCAAACCGCGGCGACGTGTGGGGGGTGTCATAAGAAGCAACTGACCACCTATCGGGACACGCTGCATTCCCAGGTGTCTTCCCTCGGGTATGTGGATGTGGCGCACTGCTGGGATTGCCATGAGTCGCACCGGATCCTCCCGGCTTCCAATCCCGCTTCGA
>JAKAJI010000031.1:0-23682 GCA_021813825.1 Acidobacteriota bacterium
ATCGAACTTGACCGCGCGACACCGCACGGGATCGAGCAGGCGGGGTTGGCGCTGATGAAGGGCAAGCGGTATACGGGACGGATCTTTCTGCGCGGCGGGGCCGGGGCGCGGGTGAAGGTGACGCTTCGGTGGGGCGCGGGAGGGAACGAGGCGCAGACGGTGAGTTTCAGCGGACTGGGCGCGACGTATCGCGAGTACCCGCTGAGTTTCACGGCGCAGGTGGACACGGAGAAAGGCGTGCTGGAGATTACGGGCACGGGCGAGGGGAGTTTTCACGTGGGGACGGTATCGCTGATGCCGGCGGACAATGTGGAGGGTTTCCGGCCGGACACGATCGCGCTGCTACGGCAACTGCACTCGGGGTTCTGGCGATTGCCTGGGGGGAATTTCATATCCGATTTCACCTGGTACGACTCGGTGGGAAACCGGGACAAGCGGCCGCCGGTGTTCGACTATGCGTGGAACGCGGCGCAATCAAACGACGTGGGGATGGATGAGTTCATGACGCTGTGCCGGTTGATCGGCGTGGAGCCGTATATCACGGTGAACGCGGGGTTCGGCGATGCGCACTCGGCGGCGGAGGAAGTGGAATATATGAACGGCGCGGCGAGTACGCGGATGGGCGCCATGCGGGCGCGGAACGGGCACCTGGCGCCTTACCACGTGAAGTTTTGGGACATCGGCAACGAACCTTACGGGACGTGGCAGCTTGGGCGGACGGATTTGAAGTATTACGTGCTGAAGCACAACGAATTCGCGCGCGCGATGCGAAAGGCGGATCCGACGATTACGCTGCTGGCATCGGGCGCAATGCCGGACGAGATGACGGTGGAAGGCATTACGCGGGCGATGCATCTGGACAATCTCCAGGCGCAGTTCGGCTCGGAGGCCGACTGGACGGGTGGTTTACTGGCGCACTGCTGGGGGAACTTCGATGGGATCACCGAGCATTGGTATTCGCGCGCCGGGTACCGGTTCGACCTGGAGGCGGCCAAAGAGGGGAAGAAGTTTGGGCGGGCGGAGGTGGGTGACGTTCCGGTGGAAGAGACGGCGCTCGAGTGGGCCCGGCACCCGTCGAACCGCGTGCATTTGAAGGCGGAGGAGTGGGAGGAGTATGAGCGGCGGTTTCCGGCGATGCGGGATAAAAAGATCTTTCTGTCAAACGATGAATATGCCTACACGGGTTCGGCGACAGATTTGAAGCTGGCGCTGGCGTACGCGATGGTATTCAACGAGATGATGCGGCACACGGAGTTTTGGCGGATGTCGGCGTTTACGATGGGCGTGTCGACGATGGACTACAACGAGACGGCGGCGGTGCTGAACACGAACGGGCTGTTGTTCAAGCTGTATGGGGACCATATGGGTAAGATCCCGGTGGCGGTATCAGGGAATTCGCCGCAACCGGCTCCGAAGTACCCGCCGGGCGGGGATCAGCCGCGGACGAGCGCGGGGAGCCCGACTTACCCGCTGGATATGGTGGCGGCGTTGACGGCGGATCGCAAGTTTTTAACGCTGGCGGTGGTGAATGCGACGGATCAGGCGCAGCGATTCGACCTGGAGGTGAACGGTGTCCGGTTGGGCGGCGGGGCGACGGTGTGGGTAATGACGGGCAAGACGCTCGATGCGGTGAACCGGGTGGGGCAGAAGGCGGAGGTGGAAGTGAAGGAGATGGCGGCCGGGGATGTTACGGGCGGCATAGAGGCGGCGCCGATTAGTGTGGCGATTTACCGAATTCCAGTGGTGCAGTGAGGACTTATGAGTAAGTTCAGATTACCGATTGCGATTGCCGTTGTAAGTGCGGGATTGAGTTTCGGGCAGGTGAAGACGGAGGTGCCGGCGGTGGTTGCCGGCGCGAAGCCGGTGACGGTGGAGCATATCAAGATCCACGGGGCGTCGCTCGAGGGAAACCTGGAAGGCGAGGCGGTGGACCGGGACGCGTTTGTGTTTCTTCCGCCGAGTTACAACGTGGACAAGCAGCGGCGGTATCCGGTGGTGTATGCGCTGCATGGATACTCGATCGGGGCGGAGCAGTGGACACACGAGATTCACGTGCCGCAGACGATTGAAGGGGCGTTCGCGCTGGGGGCGAAGGAGATGATTGTGGTGCTGCCGGACTCGAAGACGGGGTACGGCGGGTCGATGTATTCGAGTTCGGTGACCACGGGCGACTTTGAGCGTTATGTGGCGCACGATGTTGTACGTTACATTGACGCGCACTACCGGACGCTGGCGAAGAGGGAGAGCCGGGGCCTGGTGGGACATTCGATGGGAGGCTACGGGGCGAGCCGGATCGGGATGAAGCATGCGGACGTGTTCGGGAGCCTGTACATCATGAGTCCGTGCTGCATGTCGCCGCGGCGGGCGGATGGCAACAACCGGCCCGGCGGGGGAGCAGGCGGGAACGATATTGAGAAGACCGTGGCGGGGTTCAAGAGCCCGGCGGATTCGGCGGGGTTGCCGTTTTTCACGCGGGCGCAACTGGCGACGGCGGCGGCCTGGTCGCCGGACCCGAAGAATCCGCCCCTCTATCTGGACTTGCCGGTGAAGGACGGCGTTCCGCAGCCGGATGTGCTGGCGAAATGGGCGGCGAATGCGCCACTGGCGTTTGTGGATCAGTACATTGATGCTCTGCGGACCTACCATGCGATTGCGATGGACGTGGGCGACCAGGACAATCTCCGGTTTGACACGCAGAAGTTACACGAGATTCTGGATAGTTATGGGATCAAGAATGGCTTCGAGATTTACCATGGGACGCACACCAGCGCGGTGGCGGACCGGTTTCAGAACCATGTGATCCCGTTTTTCAGCCAGAATTTGTGCGCGGCGGAAAATTGTAAGTGAGGCGCCGGGGCGGCTATTCGGGCAAGCCGAGTTGGCCGTCGATGTGGAAGTGGCCGGTGACGCCGGGTGCTCCGGTATCGGGTTGGCCGCCGCCGATCGAGAGGGTATAGTCGCCGGCGGCGATGATTGGGCGGCCGTCTTCGGTGACCATGCCGAGGTCGCGGTCCTTCAGTTCGAATTGAACGGTCTTGCTTTCGCCGGGGTTGAGGTGGACGCGTTCGAATCCGCGGAGGGCGATGCGCGGGGCGCCTTTGACGGCTGGGAACTTCAGGTAGAGCTGGACGACTTCGTCGCCTGAGAGTTTGCCAGTATTCGTGACGGTGACGGAGGCGCCGACGGGCGAGCCGGCGTTGAACCGGGTCTGCGCGAGTTGGAGGTTGCTGTAGCTGAAGGTGGTGTAACTGAGGCCGTACCCGAAGGGATAGAGCGGCTTGCCGTGGAAGTAGCGGTAGGTGCGGTTTTCCATCGAGTAGTCCTCGAAATTGGGCAACTGGGCGACGTCTTTGTAGAAGGTGACCGGGAGGCGGCCGGCGGGGTTGTTGCGGCCACTGAGGGTTTCAGCGATAGCGGCGCCGCCTTCTTCGCCGGAGTACCAGGATTCGAGGACGGCGTTGGCGTGATCGTTGATCCAGTTGACGGCGAGGGCGCTGCCGTTCATGAGGACGACGACGAGGGGCTTGCCGGTGGCGGCGACGGCTTCGACGAGGGCTTCTTCGGGTTCGGGGAGATCGATGCTGGTGCGGTCTCCCCCGAGGAAGCCGGGTTCATTGACAGGCATTTCCTCGCCTTCGAGGCTGCTAGTGATGCCGACGGCGGCGATGACGACGTCAGCGTTGCGGGCGGCAGCGACGGCTTCGGGTGAGGGGGCATTGTTGACGCGGGCCCAGATGAGTTGGGCGGCGGGAGCGCCGGCGCCGTTGTGCCCGTACTGAATGCTGAGAGCCACCTTTTGCCCTTTTTCGAGGCTTACGCGGCCGAGTTTGGCTTCGACGCCGCGGGTTCGGAAGATTCGCGCGACGTCCTTTCCGCCGACCGAGACGGAAGCGAAGCCATCGGCGCGGATGCCGATTAAGTAGTCGCCGGAGTCGGGCGGGGTGAGGAAGCCGGTCCAATGCACGCCGATGGAGGTTTTTCCGGCGGCTTCGGCGGGGAGGTTGTGCGGGTTGAGATTGACGTTTGGTTCGACGCGCGAGGCGAGGGCGGCAGGTTTTGCGCCGGGTTCGAGGGCGACTCCCTGCCAGGGCGTGTATTCAGCCTGGAGGCCCGGTTTGCCATCGGAGGTGGAGAGGAGGTTCGACGGAACGGGGTTGCCGTCGTTGCGGAGGAACTGGGTGCCGGGAACATAGGTGATGGCGGCGTGGGGGAACTCGGCTTTGAGGCCTTCGAGCAGGGAGACAGTATGCGTGGGAATTCCGTTGTAGTTGCCGAGCAGGACCCTGGTCTGGTCGGCGAGGGGGCCGACGACGGCGATTTTCGCGACGCCGGGCTTCAGGGGAAGTGTGCCGTCGTTTTTCAACAGGACCATGGACTCATTGGCGATCTGGCGGGCGAGGGCGCGGTGGGCGGAGCTGTTTAACTCGTTTTCGTCGATTTTCGAATAGGGGACTAAGTCGGGTGGGTCGAACATGCCGAGGCGGATGCGCGCGGTGAAGAGGCGGACGAGGGCGGTGTCGATGGCGGACTCGCTGAGATAGCCTTGCTGGACGGCTTCGATGTAGGGCCGGTAGTCGTGATCGTCTTTGACTTTGGCGAAGAAGTCGGCGCATTCGTTGTCCATGCCGCGTTCGAGCGAGATGGCGGAGGACTGGGGCTGGGTGGGGCGGTAGCGGTGGCCGGAGAAGATGTCGCGGACGGCGCCGCAATCGGAGACGACGTAGCCCTGGAAGCCCCATTTGTTGCGGAGCTGATCTTCGAGGAGAAATTCGTTGGCGCAGGCGGGCTGGCCGTTGATGGCGTTATAGGCGCACATGACGGAGCCGGCTTTCCCTTCGGTGACGGCGGCGCGGAAGGCGGGTTCGTAGGTGTCGAGTTCGTCGTGCTTGCTGACGTCGACGTCGGCGAAGTGGCGGGTAGGTTCCGGGCCGCTGTGGACGGCGAAGTGCTTCGGGGTAGCGATGACGCGGTAGTAGTTGGGGTTGTCGCCTTGCATGCCGGTGACGAAGGCGACGCCCATGCGGCCAGTGAGGAAGGGATCCTCGCCGTAGGTTTCCTGGCCGCGGCCCCAGCGGGGATCACGGAAGATGTTGAGATTGGGGGCCCAGAAATCGAGGCCTTCCATGATGTTGCTGTGCCCGGCGCGTTCGTCCTGGGCGTGCTTGATGCGTCCTTCGGTGCCGATGGCGATGGCCATGGTGTGAATGGCCGGTGAGTCGAAGGTTGCGGCGAGGCCGACGGGTTCGGGGAATTCGGTAGTTCCGTCGACGGCGACACCGTGGAGGGCCTCGCTCCACCAATCGTAAGCGGGCACCTTGAGGCGAGGAATGGCGCGAGCCTGATTGACGAGTTGAGAGGCTTTTTCCTCGAGCGTCATGCGGTGGACGAGGTCGATGGCGCGCTGGGTGGGCGAGAGGTTCGGGTTGAGGTAGGGCGGTGTGGACGAGGTTTGCGCCGTGGCGAAGGGGAGGACAATCGCGCACGAGAGCAGCGTGGAGCAGACAGCGAGGTCAGCAAGTAGCCGAAGGACGGATTGTTTCATTGGTTTGATTCCGGTTGACGGCTGATTAGAATAACATGACTGCCGGGCGGTGCGGTGTCAGGGAGCGGTCAGGGAGAAAGAGGCGACGGTGACTTGGCCGCCGAGGGAAGTGGTTGCGTAGTTGAAGATGGCGAAGCGGTAACCCATGAAGAAGCGCCAGTCGTTGTTCAAGACGAATGGTGTGCCGATGGGGAGGAAGGTGGCGCCGTCGGTGCTGTAAGAGAACGTTGCGGCGCGGCCGGGTCCGGGGCGGATATCGGCGGAGGCGCGGAGCCAGACACGGCCGGGCGGAATGGGGTGGCCGGCGACTTCGGTTCCGGCGTTCGTGGTCTGCCATTTCCGGTCCATGGTGAGGTTGTTTTGCATGACCACGCGGAGGACGCCTTGATCGCGCTGGATGCCGACCCAGGCGGAGGAGTCCCGGAGGAGGGCGAGGCCGGCGCGGTCGCCGTCTTTCATGGAGGAGTCGTCGAGGACGATGGTGGCGGTGGATTCCGGTCCGAGGATGCGGTGGGTGAGCGTGTTTCTGGCGCGATAGAGATCGTTCGTTACGGTGGCGGTCTTCAAGGTGAGTTTGTTACTTATCGACCACTTGGAGTTATCCGGATTGTGGTTCCATTCCCACTCCGGACTTAGGGTTGTGCCGGTGAAGTGATCGGTGCCGGTGAGTGGCTTGAGCGGGTGCGGCGGGAGCGGGTACGGGTAGGAGGCGCCCCAGGTGTTGGCGCCGACCTGGAGTTGCGGCCAGCCGTCTGCGTTCCAGGTGATGGGGGCCAGAACGGGGATGCGGCCGCCGGGGTAGGCGTCGATGAAGGCCATGTAATACCAGTCGCCGCGCTGGGTTTGGACGATTCCGCCCTGGTGGGGAGAGCCGGCGCCGGGCACGGGGCTGGCGGCCTGGACGGTGAGGGGGCGCATGGTGTAGGGGCCGAAGGGGCCGGTGGTGGACTTGAGGACGTACTCGGCGCTTGGCGGACGGTCGGTGAAGATGTAGTAGTTGCCGTTGACTTTGTAGAAGCGCGAGCCTTCGAGGTAGTGGGCGGTAGGGGGTGCGGTGAAGACCTTGCGGCTTGTGACTTCTCGGGTTGCGTCCGGCGAAAGCTGGGCGACGTTCAGCGTCGTGTTGCCGTAGGCGACATACATGGTCCCGTCATCGTCGACTAACAAGCCTGCGTCGTAGTAGCACTTATTCAGGACGGTATGGCGTTTCCAGGGGCCTTCGACGGAAGGGGCTGCGTAGATGTAGGTTTTGGCGAACTCGATGCAGCCTCCCCAGTAGAATGTTTTGTCGGTTTTCCGGTAACCGAGGAACGAGGCCCAGGAGCCCTTGACATAGGCGGCGGCTCCGTCGAGGTTGTAGGCGGGAGAGAAGTCGAGCGTGGGTAACGCGTGGCCGGCGTATTCCCAGTGGACGAGATCGTAGGAACGGAGGATAGGCGCGCCGGGCGAGTAGTGCATGTTGGAGGCGGAGTAGTAGAAGACATCGCCTACGCGGAAGATGTCGAGATCGGCGAGGTCTTCCCAGATGACCGGGTTTTGGAAGCGGGGAGGAGCGGCGTGCGAAGTGAGGCTGGATCCGAGGATGAGGAGCGGAAGGACGGCGAGGGAGCAGTGGCGCGGCATGATTACCGGGAGGGTAAGACGGAGAGGGAGTTAGTAACATCGATGTGGTTGTATTCCATGGGGAAGCTGGTTCCGTAGTAATAGGCGTTCCACTGGTCTTTGTAATGAGAGGAGAGGATGTGGCCGCTTTCGCCGGTGGTGATGTTATTGAGGGAGTTGTCCCAGTTAGAGAGGTCGGCGATGAAGCGCATGGAGGGGCCGAGTTGGCCGTTGACCTGTTTGACGGAGGTGGAGGAGCCGCTCATGGGGACGGGGCCGATGTTGAAGTAGCGGCCGATGATGGGGATTTTGCCGTCGACGGGGTTATCGATTTGGAGGCTGTGGAACTGGCCGTAGTCCCAGCGGTGGACGTTGGGGCTCTGGGTCTTGGAGCCTTCCTGGATGGCGTTGGATAAGGCGTCGAGGAGCATTTGGTCTTTGTTTGACGTCCAGTCTTTGGCGCCGGAGGCGAGGATGTTCTGAATGGCAGCGGGGGCCATCTGGTATTGATACGTGCGTCCTTTGCCGGGGGAGGCCTTGTCGCCGAGGACGGTGCGGAGGCGGAGGTAGACGAGGGAAGTGAGCATGGGAGCGGACTGGCCGATTTCCATTTGTCCGTTCCAGCGGCGGAGTACGGCGATGGCGGCGGCGAGCGAGGGGTCCGAGGGGTGAATGTGATCGTAGGCGGCGATTAACTGGCGGGCGAGGAAGGCGCAGAAGGGGGAATAGACGTCGGTCTCGACATTGAGCATGCCGGCGGGTTTCCAGCCGTCGTGTGCGGAGAGTAAGTTGCGGATTTGGTTGGAGCGGTAGGGAGGCGCGAAGGCTCCGTTGACGCGGAAGGAGTAAGAGGCGGGGAAGGGGTTTTGATTGGCGGTGACGATGATGCCGCCGGAGGGGTTGTAGTAAGTGGGGAGTTGGTCGAAGGGGATGAAGCCGAACCATTCGAATTTTCCGGAGGCGCCGTCGAGAACCTGGTCGCCGTTGAAGTCGGCCCGGATGGGGAGGCGGCCGGTGGCGTGATAGCCGATGTTGCCGTGGATGTCGGCGTAGACGAAGTTTTGGCCGGGGCCGGGGAAGCGGGCGAGGGCGGCGGTGAAGTCATTCCAGTTGGCGGCGCGGTCGATGTCGAGGAAAGGAAACTGGAAGGAACCGGTTTCGGCGGCGGTCCAGCGGAGGGAGATAAAGACGTTGCGGTCCTGGATGATGACGGGGCCGTGGCGGGTGACCCATTGATCGAACTCGACGGGTTTGGCGCCGCGGACATTGATTTTGTCGCGTTCGAGGGCGGCCTGTTCGAGGTGGTTTTCGAACTGGTAGCGGCCGGATTTGGCGTCGAGGCGTTCGAGGTACAAATCTTCGGTGTCGTAGCCCAGGTTGGTGACGCCCCAGGCGATGTTGCGATTGTGGCCGATGATGACGCAGGGGATGCCGGGGAGGGAGACGCCGGTCACGTCGAGATCGGGAGCGCGGAGGTGGACCTGGTACCAAGTGGCGGGGAGGGTGTAGTCGAGGTGGGGATCGTTGGCGAGGATGGGTTTTCCGGAGGCGGTGTGGTGGCCGGAGATGGTCCAGGCGTTGGAGCCCGGGGCGATTTCGTTGCCGGCGCGGACGGGGAAAAGTTGGTTGACGAGGGCGGGGTTGCCGCCCTGGAGGAGGTTTTGTTTGCGGAGGTCATCGCGCCAGGAGTTGGTGAGGGTGCGGTACATCTGGAGGGCGCAGAGGATGGAGTCCTGGGGCTGCCAGGGTTGGGGTTGGTACTTGAGTAAGTGGAACTCGAGGGGGAGACGGTTGCGGTATTCGGTGAGATAGAAGTTAACGCCGCGGGCGTAGGTGTCGAGGGCGGCGCGGTCGGCGGGAGGGAGGAGGCGATAGTGGGCGGCGGCGAGGCGGGCGAGGCGGAGGCGGTGGGCGGCGAGGTCCATGGGGAGGGCGGATGGGCCGATGATTTCGGCGAGAGAGCCGGAGGCGAGGCGGCGGAGGGCGTCCATCTGCCAGAAGCGGTCCTGGGCGGTGACGAAGCCCTGGAGGAAGATGGCGTCGGAGGAAGAAGCGGCGTCGATGTGGGGGATGCCCCGTTCGTCGCGGACGATTTTGGCGGGGGCGGAGATGGGGGCGCGGAGGGTACCGGAGGTTTGCGGGAGCGGGCGCCAGGCGAACCAGTAGGTGGCAAGCGCGAGAGCGACAGCCAAAACGGCTATGCTTGCATTGAGAATTCTGAGGAGTCGTCCGCTTGGCACAGGGACGATTCTAGCTGAGCACCGGAGCCGCACGCACACGTAGATGGTTTTCCGTTTCGTTATCCTCGCATTCATCCTTGCGGTCAACGCGTTTTTTGCCGCGGCCGAGGTGTCGCTAATCGCGGCGCGGAAGAGCAAGTTGCGGGCGCTGGCATCGCGGGGGGTGGCGGGAGCGGCGGCGGCGCAGAATTTATTGAGCGAGCCGGCGCGGCTGTTGTCGGTGACGCAGGTTGGGGTGACGCTGGCGAGCCTTGGGATGGGCTGGGCGGGCGAGGATGCGGTGTACAACGTGATCACGCTGGCGATTCATCCCTGGGTGGGCGAGGCGGGGCGGCCGTGGCTGCACGGGGCGGCATTCACGGTGGCGTTTCTTTTGATCAGCTACGCGCACGCTCTGCTGGGCGAGGTGGTGCCGAAGAACCTGGCGCTCGATAAGGCGGACCGGTTGGCGCTGCTGGTGGCGCCTCCGCTGCTGTTTTTCCGGCGGGTGACGGCGCCGCTGCTGGTGGCGCTGGAGCGGACGTCGGAGAAGATTTCGCGCTGGATGGGGGCGAAGGGCGGGCACGCCGGGGGGCACTCGACGGAGGAGCTGAAGTTTTTGGTGAGCCTGAGCCGGCGCGAGGGACACCTGCGGCAGTTCGAGGAAGATGCGATCGGCAACATGCTGGAGCTGAGCAACTATTACGCGCGGGAGATCATGGTGCCGCGGAATGCGATTGTGTCGGTGCCGATCGGGTCCGAGCTGGACGATGTGCTGGATTTATTGCGAACGGTGAAGCACACGCGGATTCCGATCTACGAGGGCGAGCCGGAGCATATTCTGGGGTATTTTCATTCGAAGGATTTGTTGCGGGTGTGGCAGGAGCGGCGGGCGGCGAATTTGCGGCGGAGGCCGGTGCGGCCGTTTCATTTGCGGTCGCTGCTGCGGAAGCCGCTGGTGGTGCCGGAGACGAAGCCGCTGAATGAGCTGATTGACGAGTTTCGTTCCTCGCACGTGCATCTGGCGATTGTGGTGGATGAGTTCGGGACGATTGTGGGGATTGTGACGCTGGAGGATGTGCTGGAGCAGATTTTCGGGGAGATCGGAGACGAGTACGACGCGAAGGCGCCGCCGCTGGAGGCGGAGGCTCCGGAGATCGAGGTGGACGGGGCGACGCTGATCCGGGATCTGGATAATCAGTACGGGATCGACCTGCCGGCGGAGGCGGGGTTTGAGACGCTGGCGGGGTTCATGCTGTTCCGGCTGGGGTGCATTCCGAAGGGTGGGGAGACGGTGAGTTGGGGCGGCCGGCGGTTTACGGTGGTGGAGATGGAACGGAACCGGATTGTGAGGGTGAAGATAGAGCGGGAGTAGGTGCTAGAAGCAAGGAGCAAGAAGCAGGGAGCAAGAAGTCTAGAAGCCTATGGAGGAGAGGATTTCGGAGGGGCGTTTGTCGAAGGCGCGGGAGATGGCGAGGAGGCTTTCGATGCTGGGGAGGTTGGCGCCGCGCTCGATGGAGCTGATTTGGCTAACGCTTAGGTGGGTGGCGGCGGCGAGGTCTTTGAGGGGCCATTCGCGTTCGACGCGGAGCATTTTGATGCGATGGCCGAGGCGCTCGCGGAGGCGGTCCTGGGCGGGGCGGCCGAAGCCGAACTTCTGGGCGGCGTTTTCGAGCGTTTCGCGGAGTTGGGCGAGCGAGAACGGTTTGGGGATGTAGTCGAAGACCTTCATCTGGAAGGTGGCGCGCATGTCTTCGAGGGAGGGGTAGCCGGTGACGATGATGACGCAGAGGCCGGGGTAGGCGGCGAGGAGTTGTTCGAGGACTTTTTCGCCGCGGAATTCGCCCATTTTCATGTCGAGGAGGACGATGTCGGGGCGGCGCTCTTCGATGCCTGCGATGAGTTCATCGGGATGGACGAAGGTGCGGACGGAGTAGCGGCCTTCGTCCTTGAGGGTGTCTTCGAGATAGGTGAGGAAGTCGGTATCGTCGTCGAGGACGGCGACGTCGACCAAATCATTTTCCTGGCTCATGTTTTGGAGGCCGCCTGTTGGTTTTGTGCTACGGGGAGGAGGACTTCGAGGGAAGCGCCGCCGCCGGGGCGGTTGGTGGCGGAGATGGTTCCGCCGTGTTGATGGACGATGCCTTCGGCGACGGTGAGGCCGAGGCCGGTGCCTTTGGCGTCGAGGCGGGTGGAGACGAAGGCTTCGAAGATTTCGGGCAGGACTTCGGGTGGGATGCCGGGGCCGTCGTCTTCGACGGAGACGCCGACGTGGACGCGGCCGTTGCGGACGGTGCGGCGGGAGTGGACCTCGATGTGGCCGTTGGGAGGGATGGCGTGGAGCGAGTTGCGGAGGAGGTTGACGAAGACCTGGAGGATGCGGTCGCTATTGGCGAGCACGGTGTCGGCGGGTTCGACGGAGTTGAGGAAGTTGGCCTGGGAGGCGCGTTCGTCGATGGCGACGAGGCTCCAGGCTTCGTCGACGAGGGGCCGGAGGGAGACGGGTTCGAGGTGATCCTTGCGGGCGCGGGAAAAGCCGAGGAGGCCTTCGCTGATTTTGCGCAGGCGCTGGGTGACACGGAGCATGCGGGCGAGGCGCTCCTGGGTGTGGGCGTCGTGCGTGGTTTCCGAGAGTTTTTCGATGGAGCCCTGGAGGACGGTGAGGGGGGTGTTGAGTTCGTGGGCGACGGAGGCGCTGAGGAGGCCGAGGCTGACAAGGCGGTCCTGGGATTCGAGGAGTTCGTTTTTGTGCTGGAGGTCGGCGGCGGTTTCTTTGAGTTGTGCGAGGGCGGCCTCGAGGTCCTGCTCACGCTTGCGGAGCAAAAGGACGGTTTCGTTGCGGGAGCGCATGATCTGGCCGATTTCGTCGCCGGGGATGACGCAGGGATCGATTAGCTCGTCGTTGCGGTCGCCTTCGCGGCTGGCGCGGTCGGCGTTGAGCATGAGGCGGAGGGGGCCGTAGACGTAGAGCGGCATGATCACGAGTTCGAGGGCGAGGACGGCGATGACGTAGGCTCCGGCGACGACGAGGAGGAGATTGATGCGGGCTTGTTTGACCAGATGGGCGTAGATGGCGGCGGAGGCGGAGTCGGCGGAGGGAGCCTCGCGGCCGACGCGGACCATCATTTCGTGGCGCTGTTCGGCGACTTCGACCTGGCGTTCGAGCATGGGGATGAGGGCGAAGTAGATGGAGGCGGAGAGGGCGAGGAAGAAGACGTTGTGCAGCACCATGAGTTTGGGGCGCACTTTGAGGTCGCCGAAGAGGCGGACGAGGCGGTTGGGTTGGCGATGGGCGTCCGCTGCGCCGGCGGCGAGGGGGCGCGTTAGGAAGGAGGTGAGCATGGTGCCGCGGCTTGGGTAGTTTTTATTTTACGTAAGGCGGAAGTAGATTCCATCAGCGCCATCGGTGCGCTAATTCTGGGTTTCGTGCGGTGTGGCGCGATAGACCCATGGTTGGCCGTCCTTCCGCCTCTCTACCAACCCATCGCTGACGAGTTCACTGAGGAGCATTGAGGCAAGCGCTCCCTCATAGCTGGAGCCTTTGCCGTATCCAAGGTAGGTGGACTCGAGTTCGAGCGCTTCTTCGATTTCGCTGCGCTTGATCCACTTTTCTCCATGGAGCGCTAGGAACTGTACGATGGCGGCCTTCATGAGGCCCTTGCCGTCTGCGATCTGTTTGCGTAGTTCGGCGATCGGGGGCATAACCCTAGCCGATTACTGTACCACACGACTTCTGACGATTTGCTGCGAATTCCAGGGTCAGCAGATCATATCAATGGCCATTCCTTAGCTCGCGCCGTCGTGAAGATGGGTGGTGTCCGCCGGCGCGTTGCCGCCGAAAGGGTATGCGTATTGGGTCTGTGGAGTCGGGGAACTGGCGAAGTGAAGGCAGAGGATGAGGGGCAGGTCAAGTCGCTGGTTCGCCGTCATCGTTGCGGCGGTGGCGCTGCCCCGACATTGGCGCGCACGGGCGTTGCTCGGGCTGCTCGTCTGGGTGCAATCTTAATCGTATGCTCCTCTCCCATGCGGTTAATCTTCTTGTCCGCTCATTTACTGTTATTTCGACAAGGATTGGCTCGAACTGAAGCGGGATGTGGTTCAGTCTCATTCTCTCTCTGCGGCAACAAAGTTTTATCTGTGGAAACGAGGCAGGGTGAAGCTTCCGGTCGACAGCTTCAGAACAACCGTCGGTGTGCTTTGGGCCGGTTGGACTTGCTTGTTCCTACGGTCCAGCAAGCAATGCTTCGGTCCAGCACTGGTTGGGGTTGGCTAAATCACGCTACTCGAAGCCGGGCTGCGGGTTTCGACCTGGCCTTTCGTTTGACTGTGATTTCGATATTGCACCCGAGCCTCAACAGGAGCCGCAGCAGGCGCTCGATGGAGAATCCGTTCAGCCTGCCCTGCTTGAGCGCCGAGACTTTGGGCTGATCGATTCCTAGGATCGAGGCCGCTTGACTCTGCGTGAGCCGCCGGCGCTGTACCTCTTCAATGATCTTCGCGGCCAATTCAGCCTTTGCCAGAAGGTCGTCGGCATTGGGCAGGTCAAGATCGGCAAACACGTTCCCGGAACTTGGCGTGAATTCTCGATTCGGCATATTCGGTCACCTTACTTCCCGGCCAGTTTGCGAGCAAGCCGCAGCCGTTGCCGGATTAGATCCAGTTCTCGCCGGGGAGTGGCGATTCCGGACGTTGCCTTCTTCTGAAAAGTATGAAGAACGTAGATCACATCCCCGAGTTGCGTTACGTACACCGCTCGATATGTGCCCCTCGGATCGTCAGCACGAACCTGCCAAACGGCCTCATCGAAACCGCGCAACATCTTGGCACTCTCGTGCCGCTGCCCGGTCTGAGCCTGGTACAGCGCGAAACCGAGCTTATGCCGAACAGCGCGCGGAAACTCTGTCATCCGCTCCAACGTGTCCACCAGCTAGATCAACTTCCGTGGCTTGTTGGGCTCTTCCGGCACAGTCACCATTATATGCCAGAACTAGCATAAATGGGCTTAGGTCTCGTGCGGTTTCAGTCGCCGGGGACGGGTTCGCGGGGGGCGGGGGTGCGGTCCTGATCTTTGTACTGGAGTTGGTAGAGCTTCCAGTAGATACCGCGGCGGGCGAGGAGTTCCTGGTGGGTGCCGGACTCGCGGAGTTGGCCTTTGTGCATGACGAGGATGCGGTCGGCGCGCTGGATGGTGGAGAGGCGGTGGGCGATGACGATGGAAGTGCGGCCTTCGACGAGGTGGTCGAGGGCTTCGCGGACGCGGAGTTCGGTTTCGGTGTCGACGCTGGAAGTGGCTTCGTCGAGGATGAGGATGGCGGGGTCGTGGGCGAGGGCGCGGGCGAAGCTGATGAGTTGTTTCTGGCCGGTGGAGAAGCCGCTGCCGCGTTCGCGGACGGGGTGGAGGAAGGCGTCGGGAAGGGCGCGGATAGAGCCGGCGAGGTTGACGCGTTCGGCGGCGGTTTCGATGGTCTCGTCGGCGATGTCTTCGGTGCCGAGGCGGATGTTGGAGGCGACGGTGCCGGTGAACAGGTAAGGGTCCTGGAGGACGACGCCGAAGCGGCGGCGGAGGTCGGTGAGTTTGAGTTGGCGCGCGTCGACGCCGTAGACGCGGATGGCGCCCTGGGTGACGTCGTAGAAGCGGAGGAGGAGGCTGATGAGGGTGGTTTTGCCGGCGCCGGTGTGGCCGACGACGGCGATGGTTTCGCCGGGGGCGATTTGGAAGCTGACGTCGCGGAGGACCCAGTTTTCGTTTTCGTAGGCGAACCAGACGTGATCGAACTCGACGGCGGGGGTTTCCTTGGCGGTTCCGGCGATTGGGAGGGGAACGGGTTGGTAGGGGTCGGTGATTTCCGACGGGGTATCGAGCAGCTTGAAGATGCGCTCAGAGGCGGCCATGGCGCCTTGAAGGATGTTGTATTTCTCGCTGAGGTCCTGGATGGGGCGGAAGAAGCGGAGGCCGTATTGGAAGAACGCGATTAAGATGCCGAGGGACAGGGCGCCGTGGGCGATGCGGTAGCCGCCGTAGGTGAGGAGCATGGCGAGGGCGAGCATGGCGAGGAATTCGACGACGGGGTAGAACCAGCCGTAGGCGGAGATGGCGTCTTTGTAGGCGTCCATGTGGACGCGGTTGATCTCGTCGAATTCTTTGATGTCCCGGGCTTCGCGGTTGAAGAGTTGGACGACGGCCATGCCGCTCAAGTGTTCCTGGAGGTAGGAGTTGATGCGGGCGATGGCGACGCGGATGCGGCGGTAACTCGACTGGACGGTGCGGCGGAAGACCATCGTGACGAGGATGACGAAGGGCATGACGGCCAGCATGAGGGCGGTGAGGCCAGGGCTGAGGCGGAGCATGACGGCGAGGACGAAGCTGAGCATCAGGACGTCGCCGAGGATGTTGACGAGGCCGGAGCTGAAGAGGTCGTTGAGGGTGTCGACGTCGGTGGTGACGCGGGTGAGGAGGCGGCCGACGGGGTTGCGGTCGTAGAAGGCGACGTCGAGGGCTTGGAGGCGGCTCATGATCTCGCGGCGGAGATCGAACATGGCTTTTTGGCCGGTCCACTGCATGAGGTAGCTTTCGGCGAAGTCGAAGAAGAGGGCGCCGACGACGCAGAGGAGGTAGAGGGCGGAGATTTGGGCGAGGCCGGTCCAGGGGTCGGGGGAGAGGAAGCGGTCGAGGGGTGTGGAGAAGCGGCGGGAGGCGGGGTCGAGGTATTTGTCGACGGCGAGTTTTGTGAGGAGGGGGCCGGCGGTTTGGAGGATGGAGGTGACGAGGAGGAAGACGAGGGAGGCGGAGACGGTGCGCCAGTAGGGGCGCATGTAGTAGAGCAGCCGCCGCATGAGACGGCTGTCGTAAGCTTTGCCGAGCGCCTCTTCTTCCACGAACTTTTAGTGTAGAGGTCCCGCGGCGGGCTTCGCAAAAGCGGAGCGCGCCGCCGGGAGGCTGCGGGGCGGGTTAGTGGCGCTGGATGTAGACGATGTGGGTTTGGGTGTATTCGTAGAGGCCGTGCTTGCCGTCGGCGCCGCCGATGCCGCTTTTGCGGACGCCGGCGTGGAAGCCCTGCATGGCTTCGAAGTTTTCGCGGTTGATGTAGGTTTCGCCGAAGCGGATTTCCTGGCAGGCGCGGAGGGCGGTGTTGAGGTCACGGGTGTAGATGGAGGACGTGAGGCCGTAGTCGGAGTCGTTCGCGTAAGCGATGGCCTCGTCGAGGTCATGGAAAGTGACGATGGGGCTGACGGGGCCGAAGACTTCCTTGCGGATGATTTCCATGTCCTGGCGGCAACCGGCGAGGACGGTGGGTTCGTAGTAGAAGCCGGCGTCGCTGGGGGCGCGCTTGCCGCCGGTGACGAGCGTTGCTCCGGCGGCGACGGCGCCTTTGACGAGTTTGTCGACCTTGTTGAAGCCGGCCTCGTTGATCATCGGGCCGTATTCGACGGGTTTTTCGCCGAGGGGGTTGCCGTAGGAAGTTTGGGCCATGGCGGTGGCGAGTTTTTCGGTGAACTGATCGGCGATACGGCGGTCGACGTAGACGCGCTCGGCGCAGTTGCAGACCTGCCCGCTGTTAATGACGCGGGAGGCCTTGATCGAGTTGACGGCGAGGTCGATGTCGGCGTCGCCGAGGACGATGGCGGGGGCTTTGCCGCCAAGTTCGAGGTTGACCTTGGTGATGTTGGCGGCGGCGGAGGCCATGATGGCGGAGCCGGTTTCGACGCTGCCGGTGAAGCTGATCATGCCGATTTTGGGGGACGAGGCGAGGGTCTTCCCGGCGGTGGCGCCGCGGCCGTGGACGAAGTTAATGACGCCGGGGGGAAGATCGGTTTTGAGGAGGAGTTCGCAGAATTTGGCGGCGTTGTGGGGCGTTTCCTCGCTGGGCTTGATGACGATGGTGTTGCCGGTGACCAGGGCCGGGGCGGCTTTGCGGGCGATCAGGAAGAAGGGGAAGTTCCAGGGGAGGATGCCGCCGATGATGCCGATGGGCTGGCGGAAGAGGAAGATGGATTCGCCGGGGCGGTCGCTTTCGAGGATTTCGCCCTCGATGCGGCGGGCCCATTCGGCCATGTAGTCGATGTAGTCGGCGGTGAAGGCAACTTCGACGCGGGCGAGCGGGAGGACTTTGCCCTGCTCTTCGGTGATGATGCGGGCGAGGCCTTCGACGTTTTCGCGGATGCGGGCCGAGATCTGGCGAAGGATGTTGGCGCGCTGGATGGCGGGGCGCTTCACCCATTCCTTTTGGGCATCCTGGGCGGCGGCGATGGCGGCGGCGACGTCGGCCTCGGTGCTATCGGGCACGGTGCAGATGAGATCCCCGGTGGCGGGGTTGCGGTCTTCGATGATGCCTGTGCCGGAGGAGGGCGTGAAGGCGCCGTTGATGAAGTTTTGGTAGTGGGTCATGGCGGTTCCTATTCAGTATGCATGGGGGCGGGGGAGCGCTCAAGTTGGGCGGGGCCGGTTGGGCTTCCGGCGCAAGACTGCTTTCGGCAGCAGCGAGCGAACGCGCCGCCGCACACGCCGGGCGAGCATCACGGCTTCGCGAGCCTCGCGGAGCAGAACGTCCCTCCAACCTGGGTACCGCGTCCCGACCGCGTATTCCGTCAGCAGAGCTTGCTCTTCGACCGTCAAATCCGGGCGGGCTTGCGTGGGAATTCGCATGACCAAATCTTCGATGTCGTGCGACTTGGGGACGGGCACTCCTCGATAAACCAGGTACGCCTTCAGATATTTCTTGGCGGATTGTTGCGCGTGAAAGCAGACGGTCGCCGTGGGGCAAGAAGGCCCCAGTTTCAGCGTGTGGGCGGCCGTCTTGAGGTCTTCTTCGGCTTTCGCCACCCGTTCCGCGACGCCCCGGCCTGTGTTGTCAGCCGCGGGCATAGAGCACCCTTCCCTCGCGGGCTGCCGGATATTCGATCGTGCCCACGACATCCTTGCGCCAGGCGAAATCTTCGGGTGTGGTAACGATGATGTCTTTGGGGACGCGGATGTCATGCAATGCGACCCGGATCTCAGCCTGTTTCTTGTGTTTGAAGCCGTCGAATGGCATCACAACCAAGAGATCCACGTCACTGTCAGGCCCCGCCTCCCCGCGCGCATGTGAGCCGAACAGGATTACGCGCTCAGGATGAAACCGGCGGACGATTCGTTGGACCATTTTTTCAATGAGCCGCGTTGGCACAGCGCGTTCAGCCATTTGCTATGTCTACCACTTGTTGTTCCCTTGGTGTGCGTGTGCAAGCCTCAGGCTGCACGGGTGAGCGAGATGACGAAGGCGTCGAGGGCGAGGGGTTTTTGGATGTTGCGGCGGGCGAGGGCGCAGAGTTCGGCGGCTTGGGCGGCGGCGGTGCGGAGCCATCCAAAGGAGACGCGGCGGGCGAGGGTGGCCAGCGGGCGTTCGAGGTCGCGGTTGCGGATGGAGGAGACGTTGTTCTGGAGGAGCAGGATGTCTTCGAGGAGGAGGAGGAGAACGTTCATGAGGTCTTCGATGCGGTCCTGCTTGCGAGTCGAGAGAGATTCGGCGACTTTGGCCCAGGAGGAGAAGGGCGAGGCGCCGGCTCCGGTTTCGAGAAGCGCGAGCATGGCGGCGCGGCGGGCGGTGTAGAGTTCGAGGTCGAGGGTGGCGGCGGCGCCGGGGGAGCCGGCGGCGAGCGCGATGCGGCGGGCGGGATCATCGAGGCCGCGGGCGCGGACGAAGGCTTCCATTTCTTCGTCGGAGAGGCGGCCGAGCTGGATCATGACGGCGCGGGAGCGGATGGTGGGAAGCAGATCGTAGGCGTTTTCGGCGGTCATGACGATGACCAAGTGCGGAGGCGGCTCTTCGAGGGTTTTCAGCAGCGAGTTGGCGGCCTGTTCGTTGGCGCGGTCGATGCGGTCGATTAAGAAGACGCGGCGGGTTCCGCGGAGCGGCTGGAACTGAGCTTTTTCGCGGAGGAGGCGCATCTGCGGGATGGAGATCTGGCGCAGGGGGCCGTCGGGGGCGAAGGTGAGGAAGTCAGGGTGGGAGGAGAAGACGAGCGGGTCTTCGTTGCGCTTCTCGGCGGTCCATTTTTCGCGTTCGGCGATGAGGGCCTGGTTGGGTTCGCGGCTAACGTCGTCGAGTTCGATGCGTCCGGGATCGCCCAGGACGAGTGCGGCGAAGCGGCGGGCGAGGGTGGCTTTGCCGATGCCTTCGGGCCCGGAGAGAAGGAGGGTTTGGGGGATACGGCCGGATCGGGCGATGTCCCAGAGGCGGCCGGCGGCCTGCGAGTTGCCGTAGAAGTTGGGGAACACGGAAGATTCAGGCTAGCATTGCGGACGCCGTTAATCGTGAACGGGATTGCCGTTGGCGTCGACGGCGATGGCGCGGCGTTTGCCATGCTGCATTACGGCGGCTTCGTAGGTGGTGGCGTTGCCGCGCTTTACGGAGGCGACGGAGCGGATTGTGGCGCCGGCGGCCTGCTTTTTCAGGGCCTTGAGCGCGGCGGGGGGCACGGTGGCGAGGGGAATCTGCTCTTT
This sequence comes from Acidobacteriota bacterium, assembly GCA_021813825.1. Lineage (GTDB taxonomy): Bacteria > Acidobacteriota > Terriglobia > Bryobacterales > Bryobacteraceae > JAJYKC01. Next base: position 19,844 of record JAKAJI010000031.1, read on the forward strand.
AGCTTCGAGCAGGTTGCCGGAGGCGTCGAAGATGAGATCGCGCTTACCGTTGGAGGTGAGGGTTTCGACGTCGTAGATGGTCTTGCCGTTTTCGGTATCGGTGGAACAGCCGTGCATAATGCCGGAGTGCATCTCCAGTAGCGCGGCGCGTTGGACGGCGGTGGGCAGGGAATCGAAGCTGATGTGCTTTGCCGCGGCGAGGGCGGAAAGCGGAAGGAGTATTAGTACGGGGAGAATGAGAAGCCTCATAACTACAGGATGACTCCGATCTCGAGGCCCTGCGAAGACTGCACCGGAATCCGCAATCGCATAGCCATGTGTTCTTCTATACTTTCTGAATGACATTCTGGTTGGAAGTTGCGGCGGGCTTTCTCAGTAATATCGCTGCGGGCGTCCTGCTGGTTGCATTTTACGTGGTCATTCAGTGGTTCTTGCAGATAACGGATATTACCATCGGCTACGATTGGCGATTCGACGGGACGCGGGATAATCCCCGAGATCTGCGGCCAAATTTCGTTATACGGAACCCCTCTCGATCACGAACCTACGTGCTGTCAATCATTGCCTATCTGAGAGACAAGTGTCCTGTAGCGCCGTTTGACAACAAATCTGTTTGGGGAGTGGAGCTAAAGCCGGGAAGTATCGAGTTTAGGGAAGCGGCCCCAGTCGAAAGTTTTACATCGCTCGATCAGTGCATGCAAACCGAAGTGCATGTGCGTCTACAAGGTAAACGCCTGTTCTGGTTGCAAGCGGTGGGGCCAGGTCAGATACGCGTTGGACGGCCTCAGCGTATGGCGTTCTGGCTGAGAGATAGGTTTGAAAAAGCAGCTTTCCCCTTGGAATAGCTACGGCACGAAGTACCAACGCGATTGAGTCCTCAGTGGTTTTGTTGCTTGGCCTTCGCCCTGTTGATTGCGTCCTTTACTATATCTTCCATGCCCCATAAAACGGCAGTAGAACGTTTGCCTGTTCCTTTGCAAAATGGGTCCTTGTTCACGCCTTTGTCGGAGGTACCTAGAGTGATTCTCTTTGTAACTAGATCAACGCGCAAAATAATCAAAATGCAGGGTGACGAGCTATCGACCGCAATAACCTCATTGCTGTCCCAGCGGAGGATGTCATAGTCATCAAGGCTAACAATGGCTTCTCCAAAAGATCCGTCCCATACTGCGCTGCCCACATTGCAGAAACCCAGACTCTTGTAGCAGTTTATCTCCGTGGAGAGCGGCCCTACATGCTCGCCGGCATCCGACCACTTTCCCTCTGCCAAGAGGTATAGCGTCCGAATCTTCTGTGCTCCAACTACAACATTCGAGACATCGAAAATGATCGGCTTCTGAGCAGCAACCGGAGTCGCTAGAGCAAAAGCGACGTAAGCGGACAATCGCCATCGCACAAATGGGTCTCCTTGCACGAGAGCGGCCTATTGGCTCTTCTTTAGGTGCTGACCTGCCCCCGATTACTCTACCAAACGCAGCTAGAGTTCACCGTACATCGTAACCCCTTCAGGATGCCAGGGAATGCCCGGGACTGGATCGGGGCCTACCGGGCTCAAGATTCCACCGAGTTACGGGCCGGTACTAAGGGAAGGTGACGCGGAAGGTGGAACCGGCGCCGGGGGTGCTTTCGGCGGCGATGGTGGCGTTGTGGCGTTCGGCGATCCAGCGGGCGATGGCGAGGCCGAGGCCGGCGCCGCCGAAGTCGCGGTTGCGGGAGGGATCGGCGCGGAAGAAGCGCTCGAAGACATGGGGCAGAGCGTCGGGGGGGATGCCGATGCCGGTGTCGGCGACGGAGAGGGTGGGGGAGGCGTCGTTCCGGAGGCTGACCGTGACGGTTCCGCCTTCGGGGGTGTATTTGATGGCGTTGTCGAGGAGGATGAAGAGCAGGCGGCGGAGGGCGGGCGGGTTGCCCTGGATGGTGACGGGCTTTAAGGGGGTTTCGGTGTGGACTTCGACGTGGCGGGCGGCGCCGAGAATCATGCCCTGTTCGCAGACGTCGCGGACGAGGAGGGTGAGGTCGAGGGGTTCGGTCGAGAGGAGGGCGCGGCCGGCGTCGGCACGGGCGAGGGTGAGGAGGTCGTCGACGAGGCGGGAGGTGCGTTCGCTTTCTTCGACGATCTGGCGGAGGGCTTCGCGGTAGTCGTCGGGGGTGCGGGGGCGGCGGAGGGCGAGTTCGGCGGTGGTGCGGATGAGGGCGACGGGAGTGCGGAGTTCGTGGGAGGCGTCGGCGGTGAACTGGGTGAGTTGTTTGACGGCGGATTCGAGGCGGTCGAGCATGTGGTTCCAGGTGGAGGCGAGGCGCTCGAGTTCGTCGCCGGTGTGGGGGACGGCGAGGCGGCGGGAAAGGTTGCCGATGCCGATCGCGGCGGCTTCGGAGGTCATGGAGTCGACGGGGGAAAGGGCCTGGCGGCTGATGGCGTAACCGCCGAGGGAGGCGGCGGCGAGCGTGATGGGGATGGAGAGAAGCATGAGCCAGCGGAGACGGGCGAGGAGGTCTTCGGTGCTTTCGAGGGAGGCCGCGGCGATGACGGTGTAGGGACGGCCGAGGACGTAATCGGAGCGGCGGAGGATGCGGTAACCGCGGGTAGGGAGCGGGGCGGGGGCGTCGCTGGGGAAGAGGCGGCGGCCGTCTGGGCCGGTGACACGGATGAGGCGGCCTTCGGGGACGGAGTCGGCGTATTCGCCGAGTTCGTCCTGGATGGCGGGGATGCCGCCGCCTTCGCGGGTGGTTTGTTCGATGAGTTCGACGGCGCCCTGGACGCGGCGTTCGAGAGCGTGGTCGACACTGGCGATGAGACCCTGGCGGACGGCGAACCAGAGCAGGAGGCCGAACAGGAGGAAGCCGGCCAGAAGGACGGCGGCGTACCAGAGCGTGAGCCGGAGGCGGATGGAGAGTGGGTGGGTCACGCAGGGTCCTCGCGGAGTGTGTAGCCGACGCCGCGGACGGTGTGGATGAGCTTGGGTTCGCCGGGGAGTTCGACTTTGGCGCGGAGCAGACGCATGAAGGCGTCGAGGGTATTGCTTTCGACATCGCTCGAGAAGCCCCAAACGGCATCGAGGAGCGTGTCGCGGGGGACGACGTGGCCCGCGCGGCGGAGGAGCATTTCGAGGAGAGCGTATTCGGTGCGGGTGAGGGTGATGCGGCGCGGGCCACGCTGGGCTTCGCGGGTGGCGGGGTCGAGGGTGAGATCGGCGCAGCGGAGGACGGTGGGGCGGGGGATATCGCCGCGGCGGGAGACGGCGCGGATGCGGGCGAGGAGGACGTCGAAGGAGAAGGGCTTGGTGAGGTAGTCGTCGGCGCCGGAGTCGAGGCCGGTGACGATGTCGAGGTCGGAGTCGCGGGCGGTGAGCATCAAGATGGGGGTGCGGTTGCCCGACTCGCGGAGGCGTTTGGCGACGGAGAGGCCGTCGAGGCGGGGGAGCATGATGTCGAGGACGATGACGTCGAAGGGGTGGGCGAGGGCGAGGGAGAGGCCCTCGGCGCCGTCGGCGGCGATGATTGCGGTATGGCCTTCTTCTTCGAGGCCACGCTGGATGAGGCGGGCGAGGCGCGTTTCGTCTTCGATGACGAGGATCTGCATGGGGGCGCGGCGGATCAATTTCATGGTAGGAGGGAATTCTGAAGAATGGCTGAAGATCGCAGTCGTGGGGGACTTCAGGGAATTTTCAGGATAGGCTGATGTACTGAAAAAGAATCCATCGAGATGAAGAAAAAACTTCTGTGGACTCAATCCGCGGCCGGTTGGCTGGCGATGACGATGTGCGCTGTGTGTGTGGCGCGGGGGCAGAACCCGGCGCCGCCGATTGATTTGAAGACGGCGCTTGCGATGGCGCACAAAA
>JAKAJI010000031.1:23692-25050 GCA_021813825.1 Acidobacteriota bacterium
GTGTATCAGGCGGCGGTGACGCAAGCGGCGCTGGCGCATGAAGACAAGCGGCAGGCGCGGGCGGCGTTGCTGCCGACGCTGACGTTTTTGAATGCCTATCTCTACACGCAGCCGAATTCAACGGGATTTATTTTCATCGCGAACAACGCGGTGAACGAGTACGTTACCCAGGGGAGTGTACATGAGTCGCTGTCGTTTTCAAGCGGCGGAGCCTATAAGCAGACGGTGGCTCTGGAGGCAGCGGCGAAAGCGCGGCAGGAGATTGCGCAGCGCGGGTTGGACGCGGCGGTGACGGAGGCTTACTACGCGCTGTTGACGGCGCAGCACAAGGCCGTTAGCGCGGAGCGAAGCCTGGGCGAGGCGCGGCAGTTTGTCGAACTGACCCGGAAGCAGGAGAGCGGCGGGGAAGCGGCGCATGCGGATGTAATTAAAGCGGAGTTGACCGAAGCGCAGCGGGAGCGGGACCTGTCGAACGCGCGGTTGATGGCGGAGAAGGCGAAGATCGCGCTGTCGATTTTTCTATTTCCCGATTATGGGCATGAGTACGAGGTGGTGGACGACCTGGACCAGGCACCGCGGTTGGCGGCGTTTGACGAGGTGAGCGCGATGGCGGGGCGGAACAACCCGGATATTCGTGCGGCGGAAGCGGCGCTGAAGGCCGAGAAATATGGTGTGTCGGCGGCGCGGGGTGGGTATCTTCCTTCGCTGAATGTCGACTATTTTTACGGCATTGATGCTCCGAATTTTGCAGTGACGGGGCCGTTGGGACAGAACAATCTGGGTTCGTCGGTGCTGGCGTCGATCAGCCTGCCGCTGTGGAACTGGAAGGCAACGGCGAGCCGGGTGGAGCAGGCGAAGTTACGGGAGGCACAGGCGCGGCGGGAGTTGAGTTTGACCCAGCGGCAGTTGCTGGGGAGCCTCGACGCTTATTACAAAGAGGCGCAAACGGCGTACTCGCAGGTGGACTCGCTGAAACATTCGCTGGACCTGGCGACGGAGAGTCTGCGGCTGACGGTGCTGCGCTATGAGGGGGGCGAGGCGACGGCGCTGGAGGTGACGGACGCGCAAGGGACGCTGGCCACGGCGCGGGATGCGTACGCGGATGGGTTGAATCGCTACCAGGTGGCGCTGGCGGTGCTGAGGACGTTGACGGGGGGATAGAAACAAGAAGCCAGAAGCAAGGAGCAGGAAGCAAGAAGTAAGGAGCCGGGAGCCGGGAGCTTGGAGACGATACGGATGAGAATGGCTTGGTTGGCGGCGGTGGTGGGGATCGTTGTGTTGAGCGGGTGTTCGCGGCCGGATGTACGGGATGTAGATGCGGCGGCTCCGGTGCAGGTGGCTCCGGCGGCGGTGGGTTC
>JAKAJI010000340.1 GCA_021813825.1 Acidobacteriota bacterium
AGAATATCGACTCGATCGCCGCCACCCCCGGCGTCGACGTTCTCTTCATCGGCACCAGTGACCTGTCGTTTTCCCTCGGCCTCCGCGGCCGCCAGGACGAACCGGCGCTTGAAGAAGCCATCGCCCGCATCGTCGCCGCCGCCAAACGCCACGGCAAGTTCCTCGGCCGCCCCGCCCCCGCGCCGGAGAAAATCCCCGCCCTCCGCGAGCAGGGTTTCCAGTTCTTCCAATGCGCCACCGAACTCGGCCTCATGCGCCTCGGCGCCCGCCAGATCCTCGACCCCCTCGGCATCCCCGAAATGCCTCGAGAGCGCCGCGCGATGTACTGAACCGCGGCTACTCCGTCCGCCGCTTTCGGCGCCGGAACCGGACCGCCCCACACCCCATACATCCGCCGTCGTTCCGCTTAACCGCCCCTTTTCCCCACCCAACCGATTTACAAGCTAATAAAACGCATGGAGTTGACCCGGAGTCCCGCATCGGTTTTAATGAAAAAGTGCACCAGTTGCAACCCAGTCGCAACTAGGACAGAACATGGATTCCTCTCATCTCCAGCGTCGCTCGCTCGTCGAGGAGCTCTCCCGCCGCGGCGTCCGTCTCACTGGCCAGCGCAAAATCCTCGCCGAAACCATTCAGTCCGCCGAAGGCCATCTCGACGCCGCCTCCCTGCTCGAACTTGCTCGGAAGCGTGACAAGGGAATCAACCGCGCCACCGTTTACCGCACCCTCGAATTACTGAAGGAACTCCGCCTGATCGACGAACTCGACCTGATGCATCTGAGCGGGGAAAAGCACTTTTACGAAGCCAGAACCACGGTCGACCATGTCCACCTTGCCTGCTTTGTGTGCGGGCGGATCGAGGAGTACACCAGCCCGCTCTTTGAAGGGCTAAAAGCCGAAATCGAGCGGGCCAAACAATTTCACATCCGTGTCGTCCGCCTGGAGATCGGCGGCCGGTGCAGTCAGTGTTGCTCCAAGGCGCGAAGCTGCGCCGAATGCGCGGAAGATGAGTGTTGTAAGGCCGCTCCGGCGAAACCGCCGGCGGCCTAAAGCGAGGAGGACGCGCGGAAGGACTTTTGGCGAAGCGTACCGCGCGCCCGCCTCTTCAGAACCGGCAACCGGCTGGCTGACAGTCCCTTTCCATTCTAGGGGACAAGCCGCCGGTCTTGCCAAAAGGAGGCAAGACCATTTCTCTGAACTTGAATTTTTACCGGATAACCCTGCCCGGAGCCGCGCTCATGCTCTGCGCGTTCGCTCCGTGGCTCAGTGCGCAGGAGAGTCCCTACTTCGTCACCTACGACCATCACCTTGAAGAGCCGGGAAGTCTGGAGGTCGAATATTTCTCGACCTTCGGCTCCCAGCGCGGCGGAGACCCATTCCTGGCGCCGTGGCTCGAACTTGAGTACGGCGTCACAGCCTGGTGGACCACGGAACTCTACCTCGACAGCCAAAGCACCTTCGGCCAGAGTGCGGTCTTCACCGGCTACCGCTGGGAGAACCGCTTCCGCCTCCTCGACCAGGAGCACCGCGTGAATCCCGTCCTCTATCTCGAGTATGAAAACATCACTGCCGCCGACAAGATCCTCAAGGAAATCGAAGGCAACGACGTGGAGTCGGATTTTCTTGAGCCGAACGCAAGCGCGAACCGCCAGACCATCCACGAGCTGGAAACGAAGCTGATCCTGTCAAGCGACGTGAAGGGTTGGAATTTCGCCATCAACCCGATGTTCGTCAAAAACCTGGGCGCCGCCGAACCTTGGGAGTTCGGTTACGCCGCCGGGCTCAGCCGCCCGTTGGCGCTGGCGGCCTCGCCACGGCGCTGTAGCTTTTGCCGGGAGAATTTTACCGCTGGCGTTGAAATCTACGGCGGCCTCGGCACGGCGGATAGCTTCGGCCTCCCCAATACTTCGCATTACCTGGCGCCTGTCGCCGCCTGGAACTTGCCCTCGGGCTGGACCGTTCACGCCTCCGTCGGCTTCGGGCTAAACAACGATAGCCACCAGATTCTCGTTCGCTGGGGCCTCAGCCGGGAATTCCCCGGTTTCGGCCGCCTGCTCAGCGCTCTGACGGGAGGCAAGCCATGACAAGGCGCTTCGCCGGTGCGGCGGCGGTCCTTCTCTCGGTCACGCTCGCCGCGGCCGCGGCCCACACTTCCGCCCTCGACCGCGTCCCCGCTCGGTTTCGCCTCCGGCCAAACCCGTTCCAGGGCACCCCGGAGGCAGCCGCGGCCGGCGCGAAACTCTTCGCCCGTCATTGCGCCAACTGCCACGCCCCCGGCGTCACGGGCCGCTTTCGCGGACCGGCCCTCAACTCGTTCCAGATTCGCCACGCGCCGCCGGGCGCCCTCTTCTGGGTGATAACCAACGGAGTCGTGCGCCGGGGCATGCCCCCCTGGGCCAAACTCCCCGAAGCCCAGCGATGGCAGATCGTCACTTATCTCACCGCCGGCCCGGCGCCGCCGCCACGCTAGCTGATCGTCCAGCCCTTGCGGAACGTCGGGCTGAGGTACTCGTTCGCCTCCGGCCGGTTCGTCACGCGCATGTTCACGCTGTCCCACTCGAGCTTGCCCTCAAACCGCAGGCTCAACGCGCCCAGCGTGATCCATTCCGCAAACGGCGCCGCCACCGAAAAGTTCGAGCACGCCGGATCGCCGCCCTTGCAAGCGCGGATCCAGTCCCGGTAATGGCCGGGCGAACGCGTCAGGAACTCCGGCGGGAACTTGTAATCCCGCATCTTCTCCACCGGAATCAACCGCGTGTATTCGCCATAGGTCCCCGTTGTGATGAGACCCTTGTCGCCGACAAACAGGCTGCCGTTGCTGCCGTGCGCGATCCGCGCGCCCACCATCGCATCGAGCTTCGCGTTCGGATCGTTCGAAGCCGGCCGCGGCCGCCGGTGTTCGGGTTCTTCCGCATGAGCCGGAGCCGGCTCGAAGAACGCCGGAGTGAAGATGCCTCCAATGATGCGCGGATCGTGCGGCGCATTCATCGTCTGGTCCAGGTTCCCCCGCTTATTCCGGGGCAGATCGCCCAGAATCTCGCCCTTCGGCACGCCCGGAATGTCAGGCTGATCTTCCATCGCCGAATACCAGAACACCTTCACCGGCGGCAAGTCCCCGCGCTGCGGAAAATCGAACCGGATGACCGATTTCGATGGGAAGTAGTATTTGCTGTCGCCCTCTTTTTTGAGGCATTCGACGCTCACCGGCGAGCCCAGCCGCAGGGCCATGTTCGGTGCCCCAAGAATATGGCACGCCATGTCGCCCAAGTCGCCGCAGCCGAAATCGTAAAATCCGCGCCAGGCGAACGGCGCGTACTTGTCGCTGTATGGCCGGTTGTCAGCGATCCCCAGCCACAGGTTCCAGTCCAGCGTCGCCCGCTCCGGAGTCGGCGCCGGCAGGTCCGGCAGCCCCTGCGGCCACACCGGACGGTTCGTCCAGGCATGGACCTCGGTCACATTGCCGATCTCCCCGCTCCAGATCATCTCGGCGCACTGCCGCGTGCCTTCGTTCGAATAGCCCTGGTTCCCCATCTGGGTCGCCACGCCGTACTTCGCCGCCGCCTGCGCCAGTTCCCGGCATTCCCACGGCGTCCGCGCCAGCGGCTTTTGCACGTACACGTGCTTGCCGCGCTCCATCGCCCACGTCGCCGCCGTGGCGTGCATGAAGTCCGGGATCGTGACAATCAGCGCGTCGACGTTCTTATCCTCCTTGTCGAGCATCACGCGAAAGTCCTTGTACTTCGGCGCCTGCTCAAACCGCTTGTACATCGGCGCCGCGCGCTGATCGTCCACATCGCACAGCGCAACAATGTTCTCCGTCTCAGCGCAGGCGCGTATGTCGCTCGCCGCCTTTCCACCCGCCCCGATCGAGGCAATGTTCAACTTTTCATTGGGCGAACGGTAGCCGAGAGCCTTCAGCGACGGCACCGACCCAAACCCCACCGACGGAACCGCGCCCGCAAGCAGCGTTCCGTAGAAAAAATGACGCCGGCTGATCCTTGAATCGTTCAATTTAGTTCTCCTGGAGGAATTCCGACCGGAATTATATCGAAACGCGAAGCTCTACGTCGCAGCCAGCGGGTAGCCGAGCGACTCGCGCAGCCATGCCGCGTTCTCCCGCACATCCTCGATCAGAGCTTTGCACAGCCGTTCCCGCTGCTCGTACAGCCGGTATCCGCTCCTCGGCCGCAGATACCCGCGCGCCCGCGCGTCTTCGCCAAACAGTTTTTCTTCGCCAATCTCCGCCGCCCGCCGCTCGTATGCCGCCCGCGTGTCGAGCAGCGCCTTCACCAGAAACGGAATCACCAGCGTGTAGTCGGCCTGCAGGCTCTCCGTCGTCTGCTGATAAACATCCTTGTCCACCTTGCCCCAGGTCACTGCCTCGGCCGGCGGGCAGGAGGAAAGCGAGCCATCGGTCACCGGCGCCGTCGTAATCTGCACGTCGAAGTGATAGCCGCTCACGTTCGGAATGCCCAGAACCTGGCTCAGCGCCGGCTCAGGTTGCAGGTTGTAGTTCTTCGGGACCCCGCCGCCCAGGATGAAGGTCGCCAGCCGCCGCGCCTGGCTCTCAAACAACCCCCATCGGTGGTACGCGCACGACTCGAACACTTCGGCATGAAGGTCCAGTTCGAATGCATAACCCGGCGAAATCCCGGCTTCCCGCATCGCCCACAGCTTCATCGAATTCAGAAACACGCTCCCGTCGGCCGGCGCGCCCACCAGCACCGGGATCGCCATCCGGTGGCACGTGGCCAGCAACCCTTGCCCCACGCCGTTCCGCGCCTCCTGCGCGGCGTAATATCGGCCCAACCGGTAGCGCAGTTCCGTCCCCGTCATCTTCCTCTGAAACTCCGGCCGCGCCAGGCACGCCGCCAGAAACCGGTCCTGATCGAGCAACACGTCTTCGTCGAAGGCGACGTCGGTCACCCGGATCGTCCGCTCGTCCCGCAGCGCCCCGTCGTCGCCAAAGATCGGCACCTCCTGAAACGTGCCGGCATTCGAGGTGTCAAGCGCCCGGTGCCCGTCGTGATAGCAAACCGCATCCGTCGTGCTCAGGTAAGCCACCCATCCGGTTTCAAGCAGCGGCAGCAGCCACGTGATGTGCTGCCCGCTCACCGTCACCGGCCCGGAAATCGCCATCGTCAGCGGCACGCCTTCCCCGATCGCCTGGTCGAGAATCGAATAAATCTGCCGCAGAGATCTGCCGCCGAAGGCAGGCAGGCAATCCAGAAACACTTCCCGCAGCGTCGCGCATTCGTCGACGCGCCTCGTGCGAAGGGCGCGTCTCGTTGGGCTGGTTTCAGACATCACCCATGAAGGTAGCAGGGGTATCGCAGCCGGGGCCAGCCCTTTAGAGGGCCCACAGCAGAGAAGAAATGTAGCCATAAGGGGCCTCAGAGCTAGTGACCGCCTGAAATCCGCCGATTATACTAGTCAGTG
>JAKAJI010000341.1 GCA_021813825.1 Acidobacteriota bacterium
ACGATCGGGGAAGGGAGTTACATTGGCGCGGGGTCCGTCATTACCGAAGACGTTCCCGCCGGGTCGCTGGCGCTGGGCCGGGCTCATCAGGTGGTGAAACCCGGGTGGGTGGAGCGGAAAAAACAGCAGCAGCCGGGAGATTGATGCTCAGCGGGACGCGGCGTGCGCCGGTTCGGTGGCCGGGCCCGGTTGCCGGTGCGAGGCGACGCTCGATGAGAGGCGAAGCAGGTCCGAGGTGAAAGCCTGCGCCTGCGTGTGACTGTGTTTCAGGGCATCGACGCAGCGGGCGTCGATTTTCGCCGGTGCTTCATTCTCCATAACGCGGAAGACTTTCTCGATCGGCATCGCATCCCGATATGGGCGCCTGGCCGCCAGGGCGTCATAGATGTCGGCGACGGCCAGGATACGGGCTGCGAGGGGAAGTTGTTCGGCCTGATAGCCGCGGAAATAGCCGCTGCCGTCGAGCTTTTCGTGATGGGATGCCGCGATTTCGGCGAGAAGTTCGAACCGAGGGATCCGATGAAGGATCTCGTAGGTGTAGTAAGGGTGCCGCTTGACGATCTCCCACTCGGCCGCATTGAGTTGACCGGGTTTCTCGAGGATGGCGTTTGACACGCTTAACTTTCCCAGGTCGTGCAGCAGCGCCGCGCGGCGGATCAGGGTGACGTCGCGCTCATCCATCCCCATGGTTTGCGCCATGGCGACCGCGGCGCCCGCAACACCGGCCGAGTGGCGGAACGTGAAGGGAGACTTTGCGTCGATGATGTCTGCGAAGGCGAGGCAGATGTTTTCAATCTGGGCTTCACCCGCCGGTTGCACGGCGAGGCGCGGAGCGAGACCGGCGACGATTTCCCGCGAGCGGTCCATCTGTTCCCAGAGTCTTCCTTTCGCCAGGAGGGAGTGAAACGCCTTCACGACGTCCGGATCGAACCAGCGCCCCCGGCGCCGGTAGGCCATCTCTTCGGCGGCGAAGGCGCCTCGGGTTACGTAGAACGCATCGAGAGTCTGCGCGAACGACATGATGCGCGACAACCGCGGGATCTCCTCTCCCCGGCGGCCTTGCGGATGCCCGCTGCCATTCCACATCTCGTCGAGGCCGTAGATGGCCTCGGCGGCGGCTTCCGAGAGCCCGATCCGCCGGGCGATGTCGGCGCCGCTCTCACAGCGTAGCTGGACGAGGCTGCGCGCCATCCGGACCCGGCCGGCGCCCATCTCGGCCAGCGCACGTAGGCGGGCAAGAAATGTGCGGCCCGGGAGCACATGGTTCAAGGCATACCGCAAGGACTCCCAGTTGGCGCGGGTCCAGTCGGTTGTCTTAATGTCCCGCTTGGCCGCGATGTCGTCGCTGCCCAGCAGGTGGTACATCTTCCAGGAATTTGCGCTGCAGCCCAAGTCCTTCATTAGCAGGGCGTAGTACAGATCCTGGAGTTCGCGCTCGGGCAGAGCCATCTCGCGGCCGATGCTCATGCCGGCGACGCAGCAACGTTCGGCGTGTCCCAGCGGCTGGCCCTCGGTTAAGTCCAGCGCGTAGGAGAACGCGGCGAGAATTCGAGGCATCGACAGGCCGTCTTCGCCGGCCACGCCGGGCGCGGACGCAGGGGAGGTAAGCGTCGGCATCACCCCTCTTATCGGTTACGAATGCTTAAGTTTTTAGAGGGATTGCTTACTATTTGTGAAAAACCACAACAGGGTGGTAAGAATTCGGAGCTTGCGCTTTGCCGATTGCGACAAGATCGCCTTCGTGGGACACCGCCTTGACGAAGAGCGCGCCGGCTTGCGCGCGGAAGGGAGAAATCCGGAAATTTCTGCCTTGCCGGATTTGATTTTCCGTCAAAGGGTCAATCACTTCGGCGGGAAACTCGGGAAGAAGGCGGGAACAAGGCAGGACAGCCTCGGCGAGCCTGCCCGCCAGGGCCATTTCCCCGAGAGCCTCCAGGGTGTGGGACTGGCTTTGTTCAAACGGTCCGGAAACCGTACGCCGCAACTCCTCCAGCACCCCGCCGCAACCCAATTTCTGCCCCAGTTCGTGCGCGATGGCCCTCACATAGGTTCCCGCCGTGCATCGCACGAGCAGCACCGCCGTAGGAAGGTGGAACTCCCGAAGTTCGAGCCGGTGCACGGTAACCTCGACCGGTTCGAGCTTGGGCGGCCTTCCCTTTCTGGCCAGTTTGTAAGCGGGTACGCCGCCGACTTTTTTGGCCGAGACCGGCGGCGGGGTCTGGCGAATGGTTCCGCGAAAGCCGTCGAGGGCGGCCTCCAGCTCGGCGGCCGTGAACTTCGGTTCCACGATGCCGCTTGTCCGCTCGCCTTCGCGATCATACGTGCTGGTGGAGTAGCCGAAGCGGATGGTAGCCTCGTATTCCTTGTCGCCGCCGCCCAGGTACGGAGCCAGGCGCGTGGCCTGTCCCACGACGAGCGGTAGAACGCCCTCGGCAAGCGGGTCGAGTGTACCTAAGTGACCGATGCGCCGGATGCCGGTAATGCGGCGGACGCGGTTGACCACATCGTGCGAGGTCATGCCCTGCGGCTTGGCGACGACGATGACGCCGTCGGGCACAGAGGAGGTCAATCGCGCCAACTCGCCGCCAGTTCAGCGAGCGTCCGCACGCATACCCCGGTCGGTCCCTTCGCCATGTCCGGTTTGGCGTCGTCGTTCCAAGCGGTGCCGGCGATGTCGAGGTGTACCCAGGCCGCTTTTTCGACAAACTGGCGAATGAACATGGCGGCTGTGATGGATCCACCGGCGCGGCCGCCGATGTTCTGAAGATCCGCGAACGGGCTTTTCAGCGCCTCCAGATAATCCTCGTCGAGCGGCATGCGCCACATCCGCTCGCCTTCCTTCGACGCGGCGTCGGCCAGACGGGCGTAGAAGGCATCATTATTTGTAAAGGCGCCGACGTGTATATTGCCGAGCGCCACCACGATCGCGCCGGTGAGCGTGGCGGCGTCCACCAGGTGGGTGCAGCCCAGGCGCTCGGCGTAGGTGATGGCGTCGATGAGGATCATGCGGCCCTCGGCGTCGGTGTTGAGCACTTCGACGGTTTTTCCGTTGAGCGTGCGCACGATGTCGCCCGGCCGCTGGGCCCGGCTACCGGGCATATTCTCGACCGAGGGGATCAGCGCCGTGACGGCGACCGGGGGCTTCAGTTCTGCGATGGCCCGCATGGCGCCCAGCATGGCGCCGCCGCCGGCCATGTCGTACTTCATCTTTTCCATGCCTTCGGAGGGCTTGATCGAGATGCCGCCGGTGTCGAAGGTCACGGCTTTGCCGACGAGGCCGAGATGGGCCGCCGAGGATGCCCGGGCGGGCTTGTAGCGCAGCACGATCAGCACGGGTGGCTCCGCGCTTCCCTGCGCCACGCCAAGCAAGGCTCCCATGCCGAGCTGCGCCATGCGCGCGCGGTCCAGCACTTCGAAGTCGAGGCCGTGGGTTTCGGCCAGTTTGCGCGCCTGTTCGGCCAGGGCCGTGGGCGTCAGGACATTGGGCGGTTCGTTGATGATCTCGCGGGAAAAGTTCTGCGCTTCACCGAGGATGCGCCCGCGATTGAGCCCCACGGCGCTGCCGCCGGAGACCGTGAATTCGAGGATCGCCTTGTCCTCTTTGTCCTTGCCGGTTTTATGCTGGTCCGGTTCGAAGTCGCCGAGCAACGCACCTTCGACCGCTGCGGCGGTGAATTCGTCTCCGGCCGAAGCCCCGCTCAAGGCGATCGCCACGCGCCGCACACCCTTGCCGCGGAGCTTGCGGATGGCCGCGGCGACCGCCTTGCGAAGGGTGGCGGGCTTGAAGTCGTCGCCCTTGCCCACGCCGATCGCGACCAGCCGTTTCGCCGCAAGGCCCTCCGGCCGGTGACGCACGGCGAAGTCGAGCAGTTTACCGGCGAACTCGCCGGAGTCGTAGAGCTCAGCCAGCCAGGCGCCGCCTAAGCCGTCCGGTTTTGCGCCTTCGAAGGCGGCTTCCAGCAAAGCATCCGTTTCAATTCCGGCAGCCGGGCCGGCCGCGAGCTTAATCTCCATCATGACCCTTTCCCTTTTTGATCCGGCCGATCGCAGCGCGCGCCTCGGCCTGCATTTCCCGGTTCCGCTCCGCCTCACGTTTGTCGTGAAGTTTCTTTCCTCGCGCCAGGGCGAGTTCGCACTTGATATGCCCGTTCTTCAGGTAGATCTTCGTCGGAACGAGCGACAGCCCCTTCTCGCGCGTCTTGCCCAGCAGTTTGTCAATTTCGGCGCGATGCAGCAGCAGTTTCCGCCGCCGTACCGGCTCATGGTTTTCCCGATTGCCATGCGAATACGGGCTGATGTGGGCGTTCATGAGCCAGGCCTCATTGCCGGCGACCTCGGCGTAGCTGTCCTGCAGTTGGACTTTTCCGCTCTTGGCGGCCTTCACTTCGGTGCCCGTCAGCGCGATCCCGGCCTCGTACCGCTCGAGCAGATGGTAGTTGTGGCCTGCCTGGCGGTTGTCACTCAAGATCTTGATCGCGGATTCCACTTAGACTCTTCCCATGTGTCCCCGCGGTTCCTGGCTGCACGTTTCCCCGGCCGGTTGCGTCAAACACTGTTTGGGGTGCGGGAACGCGTTGGGATACTTCAGTCTATCACGGCCGGATAAAACCTTCTAAGATGATTGTTTCTTACAGCTTACGGAGAATTTTCGCCCTTGTGGCCGTGTTGGCGCTCAGCTTCCCGTGGCAGGGAATGGCATCCACCCGCAAGGGGGACAAATACCTCAAACAGGGCCAGAAGGCGGAAGCGCTCAAACAATGGGACGTCGCCCTGGCCGACTACCGCAAGGCGCTGGCCCAAGACCCGAGCGACATCGGGTACCTGGCGGCGATGCGCCGGGTCCGCTTCCAGGCCGGGCAGGCTCATGTCGACAAGGGGAATCAGCTTCGGGCCCAAGGCGCACTCGAAGCGGCCCTGGCGGAATACCAGCAGGCGTTCTCGGTGGATCCTTCCTCGGCGATCGCTCTCGAAATGATCAAACAGACCACCGACATGATCGAGCAGCAAAAAAAAACCGGTAAGACCGCTGGTCCGGCTCTGACGCCGGCGCAACAGATGAACCAGCAGACGCTGAAGCGGATTGAGAGCCTGCAGCCGGCGCCCGAGTTGAAGCCGATCAATCGCCGCATCGCCAGCCTGAAGATGAACAATCAGAGCGCGCGGGTGCTGTATGAGACGGTCGCCAAGCTGGCCGGCATCAACGTCATCATCGATCCGTCTTTCACCAACGGCGGCAAGAACGCCAACGTCGACCTTTCCAATTCCACCCTCGATGAAGCGCTCGACTATATCGCGATGGTGACGCACACGTTCTGGAAGCCGCTGAACGCGAACACAATCTTTGTCGCCGAAGAAAACCCGACCAAGCGCCGCGACTACGACGATCAGGTGGTGAAGGTGTTTTACCTGAAGAACGTCAC
>JAKAJI010000342.1 GCA_021813825.1 Acidobacteriota bacterium
GTTATGGCAGTACCTCCGCCGCGTCCTGGAGAGCTTCGCATTACTCTATCGAACGGATATTCCTGGCCAGGAACTATCAACGCCTGTAACTGTAGCATGAGGCGCGCAAGACAGTAGGTGGGCGGAAGCACATAAGTGTTAGTAAGTGCGTGAGATAGTCCGGCTTCAGCGGGTTGTGACTGAGTTTTCGCCGGGGTTCAGCCGCCGCGTGGCCGCGAGGATTCCGAGCCAGAGGACGGCGCCGTAGAGGGCGTACCAGGCGGTTTCGTGGGCGGGGGTGACGCGCGGCGGGCTGAGAACGACGAGGGCGCCGGTGGAGCTGATGTGGAAGAGTTGGGCGAGGGCGACGCTGCCGGTGCGGGTGTAGAGCCAACAGATGAGGATGCGGATGGCGGACATGGCGAAGGTGAAAGCGAGGAAGTAGGGCAGCCAATAGCGGCCGTGGGGCGTGGCGACGCCGAGGAAGTTCACGACCGGAAGATGCCAGAGTCCCCAGAGGAGTCCAAGGAGGATGGCGGCTTTGAATGGGCCGAGGCAGCGGTGCATCCGGGGGAAAGCGAAGCCGGTCCATCCGATTTCTTCGACGATGCCGGCGGGGATTCCGAAGGCCATGCCGAGGGGGAAGAAGTTTGGGTGGAAGACGGGGGAGTAGAAACGGGTGAGGGAGAAAAGAACGGCGGCGATGGCGGCGGGTGGAATGAGCAGGGGGATGTAGAAGCGCAGGGGGAAGCGGAGAAGAAGCATGCGCCGGGCGAGGAGACGGAGTCCGGGGCGGCCATCGAGAAGCCGGGTGAGGAAGAGGCTGGCTGTCGTTCGCCGCCGGCGCGGCCGCGCCGAACCGTTCCTTCAGCGATTGGGCAATGTTGGAGAGGCCCGCGCTTACGAATTCCGGCGCGATTTCTCCGCGTTCTCCCCGGGGCTTCTCTTCCGGGGACTTGTCGGGGGCGCGCTCGCCGGCGCCCGCCCGGTCCGCGCCGCCTCGCGCAGCACTTTGGCTGCGTTGGATGGGGTGTAGGGGATCGATGGCTCGGGCGCTCTCCCCTCCCGGTAGGTGAATTGCACTCCCCTCCGGGTCACGGTCCGCAGGCCCTCCCTCGGGTGGATGCGCTGCATCTCGCGCTGGAGTCCCGCTTCCCCCTCCTCGTCGTACGCCCGGAGCGCCCGCTCCAGGTTCTGCCGCGCCTCCTCGATTTCCTCGTCGGAGGGCGCCGAATACTTCTCCGGCGATGTCCCTTGTTGCTCGTCCATACCCGTACTCCTTCCTCAAGGCTCGCACATACCGTGCTCCGAGTGTTCGGGCCTCCCCGATGAGGTTGGGGGTCCGGCGAGCATGGCGGGGACCATGAGGATGCCGGTCAAGTTGGTAAGCGGGCGGCCGGCGGTGAGGCTGGGGCTCGCGACGGCGAGGGCGGCGCACCCGGAGATGGTGAAGGTGAGGGCGAAGTAAGCGGCGGCGGGGTAAGAGCGGACAAGGCGCATGAGTTTTGCGGGCACCGTTCGGTGGTGATATGTTACACCGGCGGCGAATGAACTTATGGGTTGTATCGCGCAAAGAGTCCGCTACGCCGCGTGATATTGCGCTGCGTGAGAGGCGCGGCGGATCCGTTTTCCGGGCTGAAGGGGAAGCCCGGGGTGGCAGGGCGCGGCAACTGAAGTGCAAGGTTGCAGGAGAGAAGAGCGGCTGCGGGAGGGATCCGGCCGTTCTCGGAAGGGGAGTGTCCTATGCGAACGGCCGGTTTTCTGGTATTGCTGGTGGGCTCGCTGTTGTTACCGGCGCAGGAGGCTAGCACCGGGGTTAAGAAGGTCGCCCCGAAACAGACGCCGATTGACTCGGGGGCGAAGATGTATCGGGAATACTGTGCGTCGTGCCATGGGTTACACGGCAAGGGTGACGGGCCGGTGGCGTCTACGCTGGTGCGGCGGCCGACCGACCTGACGCTTTTGAGCCAGAAGAACGGCGGGAAGTTTCCGGTTCTGCTGGTGAAGAATTCGATTCAGAACGGTGTGACGGCCGGGCACGGTTCGAAGGACATGCCGGTGTGGGGTCCGATTCTTTCGAATGTGAGCCAGCACAGCCAGGCCCTGGTGGTGCTGCGGATAGAGAATCTCACCAACTACATTGAGACGCTGCAAGTGAAGTAAGCGGGCGGCGGAGTTACTGGAAGCGGTAGAGGAGTTCGAGATAGCCGAACTGTCCGTTTTTGCCCTGCGGGTAGATGTGCTCCATGACGGCGAGACCCTGTGTGTAGCCGAGGTAGGCGGTGAAGGTGATGTTACGGTTGGCGCGATATTCGAAGTTGGTGTCGTAGAGGTTGCCGAGGGAGCGGCGGCCGGAGGTGGGGCGGCCGATGTAGCCGAAGGTCCAGGGTTGGAAGGCGCCGCCGCCGGAGTACCAGAGATCGTTGGGGTTGGCGAGGCGGAGGGAGTGGAACTCGCTGGAGATCGTCAGCTTGGGATGGGGGCGGAGGAGGAGGATGCCATAGAGGTCCTCGGTATTCATCATGTTGTAGAAGGGGAAGCGGGCGTAGATGCGGGGCGTGGGGAGGAGTTGGAAGAAGGTGCCGTGGGTTTTGTCGTTGGGATTGCCGTCGCCGGAGCCGATGGTATAGCCGGAGCGGAGCCAGGGTTTGAGGCGGGGCAGGATGGCGGGTTGCCAGCCGGCTTCGAGGTCGGCGGCGTAGGCGCGTTGGGCGAGAGCGCCCCAACGACCGGTCTGGACGGCGCCCCAGGCGAGAAGGTCGACGGGACCGGAGGGGTTTGTGATGGTGTGAAGAGTGTGGGCGCCGAAGGTGTTGATGCGGAGGTTTTGCTGGTCGGCGAGGCGGAGGGCGAGGGGGCGGTTGTCGATCTTGAGGTCGGGACGCCAGTCGTCGTATTCGATGAAGAAGACGCGGGTGTCGGCGGCGTGGCGGCCGGAGCCCCAATCGTGGGAGTAGGAGGCGTAGGCGAAGGCGATGTCGTTCCAGCCCCAGCCGTCGACCTGGAAGACGCCGCGGGTGGGGACGACGGCGAGTAAGGTGACGTTGGAATCCGGCGTCGAGAACGAGTAGTGGACGCCGTCGAAGGCGCGGCCGACGTCGGACCAGACGAAGTCACCGATGAGGCGGGCGTTGATGCGGGACTGTTTGACGGCGGCTAGGGTGGCGTTTTTGGGGGTGAGTTCGTTGCCGTCGAGGAAGAGGAAGCGGCCGAGTTGGAGGGATTGGCGGGGGTCGCCGTCGAGGGAGTCGAAGCGAAGGTAGAGTTGCTTCGGGAAGAGCATGGCGGCGTATTGGTTGGAGTGGTTGGCGGCGAAGTAGTTTGCGCCGAGGCCGAGCGCGCCCTGGGGCGGGGCGACGGTGGCTCCGGTGGGAAGGCCGAGGAGGAAGGGGAGTTCGAACTCGGCGTCCCAATCCCAGCCGGAGCGTTGCTGGGCGAAGTTGATGCGGAGGACGTTGCCGGAGTAGAAATACTCGTTATTGCCGGCGGATGGTTCGAACCAGTCCCAGGCGTATAAGCGGGAGCGGAGCGAACCGGTGATGGTGACGGGGCCGGGCTGGGGTGTATCTTGCGCGTCCTGCGCGTGGGCGCAGACGAACGGCAGCAAGAGGGTGAGGGCGCCGAGCCCACGTCTGACTGGGTTGAAATTCAAGGATCGTTGGAGCCGGAATCGTTACTCGAACTGTAAATTCCATAGTAACTATTGCGCCGGGGGCGGCGCTGGGAATCAGAGCAGGGTGAGCATCTGGCCGGCGAGGCGGCCCATGGCTTCGGCGTTTTGGCGAAGGTTGGAGACGGTGTCGATCATGGAGTTGGCCTGGTGGGCCATGGCCTGGGAGGCGGCGGTGGCGGTTTCGGTGAGGCCGCGGACGATGCCGGCGAGGGTTGCGAGCGCCTCCTGGGTGTCGAGGCCGTTTTGACCGTCCGGGCCGTCGCCGCGGCGGAGGGCGGCGGCCTGCTCGCGGGCCTGTTCGGCGGTTTTGGCGGCGGTGGCGACGATTCGGGCGACGCGGCAGGCCATGTCGCGGGCGAAGGCGGACTCGGTGAGCGCCTGCTCCTCGAGCCACACGGTGGCGGAGAGGAGCAGGCGGAGGCGCTCAATGGGAGTGAGAGTGGAAGGCAAGGGATCGGGCAGATTCATGGGGTCCGGCGAGGACGGGGTCATGGAACGACTCCTTTCGGGTTTGGGTGTTTTCCTGGGCGAGCGGTTCGAGGCGGAACTGGCCGACGAGGGAACGGAGTTGGGCGGCGAGTTCGGAGAGTTCTTCGGCGGCGTCCTTGGTGCCGCGGGCGCTTTCGCTGGCGCCTTTGGCGGATTCGGCGACGCGGACGACGTTGCGGGAGATTTCGGCGCCGCCGTTGGCTGCTTCGTTGAGGCTGCGGGAGATTTCGTTGGTGGTGGCGGTTTGTTCTTCGACGGCGCCGGAGATGGCGGTTTGCAGATCGTTGATTTGCGTGATGACGGCGCCGATGCGCTCGATGGCGCCGACGGCTTCCTTGGTGTCGGACTGGATGGTGGTGATCTTCTGGCCGATGGATTCGGTGGCGCGGGCGGTTTCCTTGGCGAGTTCCTTGACTTCGTTGGCGACGACGGCGAAGCCCTTGCCGGCCTCGCCTGCGCGAGCGGCTTCGATGGTGGCGTTGAGGGCGAGCAGGTTTGTCTGCTGGGCAATGGAGGTGATGACCTTGATGACCTGGCCGATTTCCTCGCTCGAAGCGCCGAGTTTCCCGACGGCGTCGTTGGCGCTTCGGGCGGCCTGGACGGCGGAGAGGGCGACCTTGGTGGCGCCGGTGGCGTTCATGGCGATTTCTTTGATGCTGGCGGTCATCTCCTCGGTGGCGGTGGCGACGGTCTGGAGATTGCGCGACACTTCGTCGCTGGCGGAGGAGACCATGTTGGCCTGCATGGCGCTTTCCTCGGCGCTTGACGCCATCTGGTTGCTGACGGTCATCATGCCGGCCGAGGAACGGCCGAGGGTTTCGACGCTCGAGGAGATGGTCTGGACGAAGCTGGTGATCGTTTCGATGAGGGGCCGGAAGCCGCTGCCGAATTTGCCGGGGACGGTTTTGGCGAGGACCGGTTCGCCGAGGGTCTTGGCGGCGAGGCAGTGGACCTGGGCGAGGAGGGTGGCGATGGCCTCCTTCATCTGGTCCATGTGTTCGGTCTTGTCGGCGCCGGGAGCTTGTTCCACCGCTTCGATGTCGAAGCCGAGCGACTCAAAGGTGTTGAGGAGGAACGAGTCGAGGATGGCCTGGAGATCGAGGTTGAAGACTTTGAAGATGGCCTGCTCGGCGCGCTGGATTTTGTCGGGGTCGTCGAGGTGGCGGCGGAGATGGTTGCGGGTGAGGCGTTCGAATTCGGTGTAGGAGCCGACGTACCACTTCAGCGGAAGATTGATGCGGTCGTGGA
>JAKAJI010000343.1 GCA_021813825.1 Acidobacteriota bacterium
TGACCCCGGCAACGCCTACGGGTATCACAACCTCGCCAACAGCTTTATCCTCCGCAATCGTCCGGCAGAGGCCGAAGCCGTCCTCAACCGCGCCTCGGCCCGTAAGCTCGACATCCACGAATTCGCTGGCCTCAGACACCAGATTGCGTTTCTCAAAGGCGACGCGCAGGAAATGGCGCGCGCTGCCGAATTCGGGGAAGACCGGCTGAGCGCGGAAGGCTGGAGCTACGATATGTCGGGGGATTTTTCGGCTTATTACGGCCACCTGGGGCAAGCGCGCCAGCGATGGCGGCGAGCGGTGGAGATCGCCGCGGCAACCGGGCATCCCGGCCAGGCGGCGCAGCATGAAGCGGGCATCGCCGTTCGCGAATTCCTCCTCGGCAATCCGGCCGAGGCGCGCCGCGCCGTTACCGCAGCGCTCGGGCTTGCGTCCAAAGATCGGGACGCGGAAACGGGGACAGCGCTGGCGCTGGCGTTCCTCAACGACCCTCGCGCCGCAGGCCTCGTGAGAGATCTGGACCGGCGCTTCCCGGAGAGTACCGTCGTCCAGTTCGGCCATCTGCCTTTTCTGCGCGCTCAGCTTGCGCTGAACCGCCGCGATCCCGCCCACGCCCTTGAAATCCTCCAGCCGGCCGCACCGTACGAGCTCGGCTGGCAGTGCCCCGACACCGGTGGCTTCTGCGGTTCCCTCTACGTGATCTATTTGCGCGGGCAAGCCTATCTCGCCGCGCGCCGTGGAACCGAAGCCGCCGCGGAATTTCAGAAGATCATCGACCACATCGGCGTGGTATCGAACGACCCTACAATCGTCGTCGCCGCCCGTCTGCAACTCGCTCGCGCATTGGCGCTCTCCGGCGATCGTGGGAAAGCCAGGACCGCTTACGAGGACTTCCTCCATCTCTGGAAAGACGCCGACCCGGACATCCCGATTCTCCAACAAGCCCAATCCGAGCACGCAAGACTTTAGTGCACAACGGAGCGGCGCAAGCCGTGCGGCTCCGTTGTGCGCGGTTCAAAAAGGAGCGCACAGGGCCGTGAGCGGCGCAAGCCGCGCGGCTCCGTTGTGCGCGATTCAAAAAGGAGCGCACAGGGCCGTGAGCGGCGCCAGTCGCGCGGCTCCGTTGTGCGCGATTCAAAAAGGAGCCCATACAGCCGTGAGCGAATGAACCGCAGGCCCTGCCGGAGCCGCCGGCGCTACTCCCGCAATCACCACCGCTGAGGGATCGAGCGTTGCCACCGCAGTTGCATCCCCGGTCGCGGGATTGACAATTTGCACTTCCCCCGTGAGTCCATCAAACGCATAAACCGTGTTGTTCACAGTCGCAATCGCAGAATAGTTTGAGCTCGCGGGCGCGACGGGGGTTGCTTGCCCCGTCACTGGATCCACCTCGTAGATCTCGCCCGGAATCGTGATCGTCTGCCCTCCGGTTTCCAGGTTCACCGCTTGCATCGCGAAGTAGGCGTAAAACTTCCCATTCGAGCCGAACAGGCCTTCCCCGAACACATTTATCGACCCATCGGGATTCTGGCTGAATGGAATTGTCGTTAGCGCGGGAATGCCGGTGGGCCCAATCAGTTTCGTCGCGGCCGTGTAAGGGTTCAGGGAATACAGGTTATTGGCGAAATCGGTTACGTAGTAGCGTCCGTTGATGCGGCCGATCCAGTTGGCCGAGTTCTGGCCGCACGGCGACGCGGGCGTCGAACAGTCGCCTAATCCCGTGGCGCCGACCAGCGAGGTCTGGCCGGTAAACGGATCGATCGCAATCAGGTTTCCGTCGAAGCCAAGGCTGAGCAACGAAGTGCCGGGCCCTTGAACCAGCCCGTCTCCTACATCCGGCGGAAGGCCGGGCCCGATCGGCAGAAAAGCGCCGCTCCGCAAATCGAGCGCGCCAAATTCGAACGCGATGTTGACGACGTAGGCCATCAGGTCGGGCGTGGCCCGCACGGCGCTCGATTCCGTTCGGCGTCCGAAGTTATGGATCACTCCGCCACGTCCAATCCGGCGCGACGGCTGTTGTGCCAGCGCAAGCGTAGTGAGCATACCGCCCACCACTACCAATCTCAGGATTTTCATCTCTCCCTCCACCTCAAACAGGCGGAGAATCGCCCCGGATTTGCTAACGGAGAGAACAGAAAATTCTGGCGCGATGGCCGGCGCCATCCAGTCCGTCTTCGTTTGCCGTTAATTCGTCGTGAACCGAAGTACCGTTTCGGCCTTGTACTCGACGTCCTTCTTGCCCGTCGCCGCCGCCCCCGCGGTTCCGGCCGCCGCGCCGGCCCCGGCCCCGATGGCCGCGCCTTTTCCTCCACCCGCTATCGCGCCGATGATCGCACCCACCGCGCTGCCGCCCGCCGCCGACTTCACGTTGCGGCCCTTATGCGACTCACCTTCGCGCACAACCAACCCCGTGCTTACCGGAACGTGATTCACCGAAACCAGCGACAGCTTCAGCACCCCCGGCTTCGATAGCCGCCCGGAAGCCACCGCCTCCGCAACGCGCCCCTCCACCGGATCGCCTTTCTTCCCGATTTTCTTCCCTCCCACCACCAGGTCCCTCGCCAAAGTGGCCTCAAACTTGTCACCGGATTTCGCAGTCGCCGACGAGATCGTCTGACCCAACCGGATCGCAATCTCCGTTCCCGCCGGTATCGCCGGTTGCTCGGCCGCCATCAGCGGAATCGCCACCAGCGCTGCCAAAAACAATCCTCGAAAAAGTGTCCTTTCCATACTTCCATTATCCGCCCCGCCCGCCTCCAAATCCCGATAGACTGCATTGAGGATCAAACCCTTATGACCAGATATCTCCTGCTGTTCTGCGCCGCCTCGTGCCTCCTCCTCGCCCAGGAAACCCGCCGCACCGAGGTCAACCCTTCGCCCAACCCGGCCGACGACTCGCGCCCCAATAACCCCAAGGTCCCCGGCGTCTACGCGCTCCACGGCAACTTCGACCGCGTCGTCGTCCTCCGCTTCAAGTACCAGCAGGACCTCCTCGCCGGCCTCAAAGAAATGGTCCAGAAAGAAAACATCCGCAACGGTGTCATCCTCGCCGGCGTCGGCTCGGTCATCGGCTACCAGGTCCACCAGGTCTCTAACCGCACCTTCCCCTCGCACGACACCTTCGAGAAGAACCCCACCCAACCCGCCGACCTCGTCAGCATGAACGGCTACATCATCAACGGCCGTATCCACGCCCACATCACTCTCGCCATGCCCGACAAGGCCATCGGCGGCCACCTCGAACCCGGCACGCAGGTCTTCACCTTCGCCGTAGTCACCATCGGCGTCATGAACGGCACGGACTTGAGCCGCGTCGACGACAAATCGAACCGCTGACAGAACCGGCCAGCGGACAACCTGGTAGGGCTGGCCGCTGGCCGGTCGTTGAAAAGCGGACCGCTTTAGAAGTGCAGCTTCAACGCGAACTGGAAAATGCGCGGATCGCCCGCCGACGTAATCCGCCCGAACGTCGACGAGGTCTGCGTCGCGTTCGGGTTGTTGAAGTTCGTGTGGTTGATCGCGTTGAACGCCTCGCCGCGAACTTCAAGCTGGAACCGCTCCGTCACCTGGAAATACCGCACCAGCGCCAGATCCAGGCTGATCAGTCCCGGCCCCGCCAGATCGTAGGCGCCCACGTTCCCGTACGTCCCAATCGCGTTGTGCGAGTACGCCGCGCCGTTGATGTAGTTCAGGTTCGGCCCCCACACCGAATTGAGCACGTTCGGCAGAAGCTGGTTCGGACGGTCCAGGCCCACGTCGTTCAACGACCAATTCTGTCCGGTCGTCACGTTGATCGGCATCCCGCTCGTCATGCGCAGCAGCGGCGAAAGCTGCCAGTTGCCCAGAATCTTCGCCTTCAGATCACTGCCGTGAATTGGACTCAAGGCCACAATCGACGTGTTGAATATATGCCGCACGTCGAAGTTACAATTGCCCGTGTCCATCGCCAGGTTGTACGGGTTCTCAAACTGCCCGCCCGTCAGGTCGCCGCTGAAATTACCCTGGCTGATGCAATGCGACCACGTGTAATTGGCCAGGAACGTGAAGTTCTGCGTAAACCGCCGCTGGATGGAAACGAACATCGCGTTGTAACTCGCGTTCGCGCCCGCGTCCGTAATCGGCATCCCGCCGTAGTAATTCCCCTGCACCGGGTTGATGAGATTCAGGAACCGGTGCGCCTGCTGAAGCTTCGTGCAAGACGATAACTCGGACGGATTGCACGTTCCCGGAATGTAGAACGAAGGGTTCGTCTCGTTTCCGATCCACAAATGCCGCGTCGCGTTGCCCATGTAGGAGATCTGGAACATCCAGTCCTGCGGCAACTGCCGTTGATAGGTCGCGTTCCACTGCGTAATCGTCGGCGGCTGCATATTCGGCGGCAGCAGCACATACAGCGCCTGCGTCGGAAAGGGAGCGTTTTTCGGCGGCGGGAAAACGCCAGGGAACGGATTGCCGCCCGGATATCCCAGCCACGGATTGCTGAACGGTCCCGACGACGTCAGGTCGATCTCATTCACCACCGGCGGATTCGACGTCAGCCGCTGCGAGTACCACACCTCGGTCGAATCATGCATGATCGCCCCGCCAATACGGATCGAATCCCGCCCGTCGCCGTGCGGGTTCCATACCAGGCCAACCCGCGGGCTGAATACGGCCAGATCGTTATTCGTAAACGCCTTGCTCACGCCCGGATCGCCGTAGTAGAACGATCCGGCCGGCGCGTTGGTATACACCGAGCTATGCTGGTTCGCCTCGAACGCCGCCAGTGAGAATGTACTGCCTCGTCCGTAAACGTCCACCGGGAACATCATCGGCTCCCAGCGCAAACCCACGTTAAACACCACCGTCTGGCTCAAGTGGATCGTGTCCTGCGCATACAGCCCCAGAATCGTCTCCCGCATCGCCACCTGCTGCGCCCGGCTCTGGCTGAATCCGCTCAGGTCGCCTAACAGGAAGTCCGCCAGCGGATCCTTCGTGAACTGCCCGTTCATGCTGAAGGCGCCGTTCTGCAGATAGCCTGCGTTCGTGTTGTTCTGCGTGCGGATCATGTCCACGCCGAACGCCATCTGGTGCTTCCCGCGAATCACGTCCAGGTCGTCGGCCTCTTGAAACGTATTCACGTTGAAGAAGCCCGGCGAGCAGATGCCGCAGCCGACGTTGAACGAATTGCTCACCGACAGCCGGAAGTCGTTCGGCACATAGGTGAACATGTTAATCCCGAGATCATTCGCATTGATGTCGTTCGCGTTCGGCCCACGGTCATCCCGCCGCCGCGTGAACGACGCATGGAACGAGTTGATCGTATTCGGCCCGAACAAGTACGTGTCGCCGAACGTGAATGCCTGCGCCAGCTCCGCATTGCCTGGGTTCTGCGTCACCAGAAT
>JAKAJI010000344.1 GCA_021813825.1 Acidobacteriota bacterium
GCACCTGTTGGCCGGCGTCGCGCCACCAGGAGGAGAACCAATCGCAGAACTGCCGGGCGGCTTCGTCGAGCGGGATGGCGGTAGGGCCGGTTTTGAGTCCGCGGAGGCCGGCGGCCAATTTGATTCCGAATGTCATTGGGAGAGTCTCAATATGGTCGATGAATTCGACGAGCCGGGTATTGATTTGGGCGACGCGGGCGGGATCGGCGTTCGACGTGATTGCGCGATCGAGCGCAACGACGAGTTCGGGGATGGCGGAGGCGGCGCCGGAGATGATGCCGTGAGCGCCATTCTGGCGGGCCCAGGCGTAGATACGCTCGCTACCGCTGAACAGGCGGAAACCGAGGCGTCGGCTTGCTTCGAGAAGTTGGGAGAAGCCGGCCTGGTCGCCACTTGAATCCTTGATGCCGCCGAAGTGCCCAGTTTCGAGAAGCTCGATGGCGGTGGTGGGGGCGAGAAGGGAGGTGGCTTGCGGGATGTTGTAGAGGTAGATGGGCGCGGAGATGGCGGCTCGGTTTGCGAAGTCGAGGAAGAACTGGCGGATGGCGGCCTGGGGATAGGGGATGAAGGGAGGAGGCATGAGGAGGACCGCGGCGGCTCCGGCGGCAGAGGCTTCCTGGGCGAGCCAGACGGCGCCGTCGAGCGTTGAATGGGAGGCGTTGACGATGACAGGCACGCGGCTGCGCTTCACCGCCAGCGCGGCGGCTTTCGCGCGGCTGTCGAGGTCGAAGTGAAAGAATTCTCCTGTAGTGCCGAGCAACACGATGCCATTGAGGCGCGCAGCGCCGAGGAAATCGACGACTTCAAGCATTGCAGCGAGGTCGATTGTGTCCGAGCCGGCTTTGCGGGGCGTAATCGCGGCGGCAAGAACGCCGGAGGGCTCAAAGGCGGCGGGGGCGGATTCAGCCATACTGCATCAGGATATCGAATTGGGCCCGAGGGACCCGAGAGGGGGACGCGATATCCTCGAAGCAGGCGGTACTGGGCATGAAGTGGAGCGGACGGTTGGGACGACTGGTGGCTGCGGGCGTGCTGGCGAGTTCGCTCTTTGCGTTTCAGAAGCCGTTCCGCGAGTATGGGGGCGTCGAGTACGATCATGAAATTCCGTTGCCGCCGGACTGGCAGGAGAAGACGGAGTGGGCGTTTGCGCGGCTGATGTATCCGCCGGGGGAAAACGACGGATATCGCGGGCG
Source organism: Acidobacteriota bacterium (assembly GCA_021813825.1). GTDB lineage: Bacteria > Acidobacteriota > Terriglobia > Bryobacterales > Bryobacteraceae > JAJYKC01. The sequence continues at coordinate 1,194 of JAKAJI010000344.1, forward strand.
GTTCGATGGGGACTGGCGGCTAGGGTACTCGCTCTGGACGCAGGATTATCCGAGGGCGGACCGGCATTTTTCGCTGGCGGTGCGGCGGCTGACGCGGATCCACGTGCGAAGCGTGGAGCAACCGGTGAGCCTGGACGACGGCGACGACGTCTATAACTGGCCATGGCTGTATGCGGTGCAGACGGGGGAGTGGGGGATCACTCGCGCACAGGCGGCGAAGTTGCGCGATTATCTGCTGCGCGGCGGGTTCTTCATGGCCGATGATTTTCATGGGGAGTTTGAATGGTCGGTGTTCGAGGCGAGCATGAAGATGGTGTTTCCCGACCGGCCAATCGTGGAAATTCCGGACTCGGACCCGATTTTTCATACGGTGTATGACCTGACAAACCGGTATCAGATACCTGGGCGGGCGCACCTGCGGCTTGGGTACAAGAACGGCGGGCGCGTGCCGCACTGGCGCGCGATTTATGACGATCAACATCGCGTGATGGTGGCGATTTCCTACAACTCCGATATCGGGGATTCGTGGGAGTGGGCGGACGATCCGAGGTATCCGGAGAAGTTTTCGGCGCTCGGGATCCGGATTGGCGTGAATTACATCGTGTACGCGATGACGCATTGAGCGCCGGGAGCCGAACGGGTAGCGCCGCTAGGTGTTGGGATCCTGTTTGAGGGCGGCGGCGGCGGCGAGTTGAGCCAGTTTGCGGGGATCGAGCATGTGGCGGGGCCGGAAATTCTTGCGGGTCCACTTCATGCCTGGGGTAAACTCGACGCCGACGAAGTAGCCGATTTCGCGGAAGATGCACCAGCGGACGGTGGCTTCGAGGATTCCCTTCGCGTGGGTGAGACGGAGTCTCGACTGGAGGGGCAGTGGGCGGTCAAGCTGCACGCAGGCGCCATGAGGGGAGATGTCCTCGAGGTTCGCCATGAATTTCCGGTGTTTGCCGTGGCCGTCTTTCCATTCGACGGCTACCAAGTCCGAACAGAGGATGCGTGGCTCGCTGCGCCTGTCTTGCATAGTCTCATCCACATGATCGGCAGTTTGTGACCGGACATTAGACCAGGGAACGCTGATTCCGGGCTCGCCGTCACCCTATTTTGACTCGGATGTTTGCCCGGCGGGTGATTCACAGTGCATCTCAAGGCCTACGGCCCAACGGCGCTCGAAGCCCTTCCAATAGTGGTTGCCATCGCTGAAGGTAGCGCCGGTGGACTGGCCCGGCGGCAGCGGCCACGTACCGTCGTTGGATTTCACCGGGTTGACAAACAGGAAGGACCGGCGGGACTCATCGCCCTTCACGTAGAGGTCGAGGAATGCGGTGATGAAGTGCTGGTTGATCGCGGTGATGCGGTCCTTGCGCCAGACCGGCTCGTCGAAAAACGTGCGCGTCTCGAACGTTTCTAGCGCTACCGGTGGAGGAGGGTTGCCGCCAACGTTGTGACGGGCGTCTTCGTACACGAGCAGGCAGCGGTCGGCGTGGATAGCTTGCTCGAACGCTGGTTCGACACCATGGGAGAAGTCCGAGACATCGTCCTGGTCGCCATCGATGAACAGAAGAGGAATGTGGATTTGGGCCAAACCGGCGGGGTCCCAACTGTTATATGGAGGCTGATTGCCCCAGGGTGCGATGGCTACAACGGCTTTCAGATTCGCCGGACGGGAAGATGCGAAGGTTTTGCTGGTTTCGGTGAAGGCGTCGAAGTATCCGCCGGGAACGAACTTTCCGGCAGCGGCGTGAGGGCTGTAGGGAGCGCCGGCGGTGGCTAGCGCGCCGTAGCCGCCCATCGAATAACCGACCAGAGCAGCGCGGGACGGATCTAATACGCCGTGTAGGAAATGCTTCGGATCGCCCGCGAGTGCGGTGAGCGTCGAGAGGGCGAAGGTCTGATCGGCGGAGCGGTTGAGAAGCGTGCTTTGGAAGCCGCGCACGGCCCCGGTGACCGAGTCGGTGTGGTCGATGGCTGCGACGACGTAGCCTTTCGAAGCGAGGTTCTCGGTGAGGTAGCTCAGGAAAAAGCGGGATCCGGGGTAGCCATGGCTGACGACGACCAAGGGAAATGGTCCGGAGGAGGAGGGAGGGGCGTCGCGGAGGGCTTTGCCAGCGATGGGAAAGTTCGCACCGGAGGGCATCGACATCTGGTAGGTGGTCGATTCGGTTTGCCCGGACGGGATCACGGCGGGATACCAGACTTCCACGGTGAGCGGACGGTCGTAAAGCGGCGCTTTGCCCGTCGATTTATCAAAGTGGAGGATGTCCACCTGGTTGTGATGGACGAGTTGGAGCGTGCGGACGCCGACCGAGTAAGTTCCGCGAGGCGCGAGCGCAGGGGCGTCGCTCGGAGGAATGCTGAAATAAGTTGGCTGTGCAGCGCCAAGTAAGAAGGTTGACAGGCATGTAGTGAGATAGAGGATCGGCCGCATTGGGGTAGTAATTTTCAGTTAGTTAATGGAGTGGAGTGAAGTGTACCGCATAACCGCCTCCTGGTGCGAGAACGGCTTTCAAAATGGTACTGCGATCGACGGTCACGGTCCGGACGCGGACATTGGTCGGAAAATGGGCAGCGTCGGGTGCATCTTCGTAGATTTGAGCCTGGTATTTCCCGCTGCCGAGGAAGGTAAGTGGGATGTCGAGAGTCCGTGGGTCCCAGTTTGTCATGCTTCCGAGGAACCAATCCGAAGCGTGGCGACGGGCGACCGTGACGTATTCGCCGGGGTAGCCGTTGAGACCCACGGTTTCGTCCCAACTTGCCGGGGCGTCGCGGATGAACTGAAATGCGGGTTGGTCTTCGTAGGCCTTTGGTGTGTCGGAGACCATTTGGATGGAGGCCTGATAGATGGCGTACATGGCTAACTGATGGGCACGGGTGCCCATGACTTCGGGCAAGATGCCGCGCGGGGTGAACTCGTCGCGTGTGACGTTGCGGAACCCACCCGGGGTATAGTCCATCGGGCCGGCGAGCAGACGCGTGAAGGGGAGTGTGACGTGGTGGCTGGGCTCATCGCGGCTACCGCCTTTCGATTGCTCCATGCCCAGCACTGCTTCGTAGCCGAGGATGTTGGGATAAGTCCGTTCGATGCCGGTAGGTTTTGTGGCTCCGTGGAAGTCGAGCATGAGGTGGTGCTGGGCGGCGAGGCGGGCGGCGCGGTAGTAGAAATCTATGCCTCCCTGGTCGTCGCGCTCGATGAAGTCAATTTTGAGGCCGGCCACGCCCCACTTTTCGTAGAGAGGGAAGGCCTCTTCCATTTGGGCGTCGGCAAGGTTGTAGGGAAGCCAGATCCAGACCTTCACTTTTTTGGAGTTGGCGTAGCGAACGAGATCGGGGACGTCGACGCGCCCGTTCATTTTGGTGATGTCGCCCGGGGCGTACCATCCCGCGTCAACGAGCATATATTCGAGGCCGGATTTCTGGGCGAAGTCGACGTAATACTTCATGGTTGCCGTCGTGTAGGCGGGTTTTCCATCAGGACCGATGCTGCCGTTCCACCAATCCCAGGAGGCCCGGCCAGGGCGAATCCATGACGTGTCAGCGATCTCGGATGGGGGGTTGAGACTTGTGACGATGTTCGATTGGATGAGGGAAGCGGGCGATTCGCTTACTAAGAAGACGCGCCAGGCGGAGTGGTGCGGCAGGGTGCCCTTTACGACGACACTGTCGTCGTCGAGCGAAGGCGCCAGAACGGACCGGAGCCAGTGCGCGGACCACCCGGGTTGGGGGTTGGTCAGGTACATCGAAGAGTAGTCGCGGAGGTCGGCTTCCGTAATCGCCATCCATGCGACGCCGGGGACATAGGTCAGGAGAGGAAGGCCGAGTAACACCTTGCTATTGACACCGCCTTGATTTGAGAAGGCGCTGAGGGGAAGTTTAACGAATTCGCTCTCGTACATGGAGCGAAAATTCGGAAGGATCAGCGCGTAGCTGGTGGCGTCTTTCGCGAAGCGGAATTCGGTGCTTTCGCCCTTGAGCCGGAATTCGCGCAACCGACGTTGGGCAGGCACGACGTAGCGGAAGGCCGCGCCGTCATTATAGACGCGCGCTTCGATGGTGAGTTGGCGCCCGGGGCCGGCGTTCTCTTCAAGATCGAGATTGAGGGCATTATACTCATTGCGAATAATGCTTGCCTTCCCTGTAATTAGGTGATAAGTAGAATTGTGTGCTGAGGGATGGGAGGCCATGATTTGGAGGG
>JAKAJI010000345.1 GCA_021813825.1 Acidobacteriota bacterium
GTCCACCACGTTCACCACCCGGATCTTCAGCTCCGGCAGCGTCTGCCGCAGCAGGTCCACCGCCGCCAGCGTCTCGAGCGTGGGCACATCCCCCGCGCACGCCATCACAATGTCCGGCTCCGCCCCGGCATCGTTGCTCGCCCACTCCCAAATGCCAATCCCCGCCGTGCAATGCCGCACCGCCGACTCCATGTCGAGCCACTGCGGCGCCGGTTGCTTGCCCGCCACAATCACATTCACATAGTGCCGGCTCCGCAAACAATGGTCCGCCACCGACAGAAGCGTGTTGGCGTCCGGCGGCAGATACACCCGCACCACCTCGGCCTTCTTGTTCACCACGTGATCGATAAAGCCCGGATCCTGGTGGCTGAACCCGTTGTGGTCCTGCCGCCACACGTGCGACGTCAGCAGATAGTTCAACGAAGCGATCGGCCGCCGCCACGCCAGATGGCGCGTCGTCTTCAGCCATTTCGCGTGTTGGTTGAACATCGAATCCACAATGTGAATGAACGCCTCATAACAGGAAAAGAACCCGTGCCGCCCGGTCAGCAGATATCCTTCCAGCCACCCTTGGCACAGGTGCTCGCTCAGCACTTCCATCACCCGCCCTTGCGGCGCCAGATGGTCGTCGTAAGGAAACGTCTGCGCCATCCACACCCGGTTCGTGGTTTCAAACAGCGCGTTCAGCCGGTTCGAATTCGTCTCATCCGGCCCGACCACACGGAAATTCCGCGCGTCTTCGTTCTCCTTCATCACGTCGCGCAAAAACTGCCCCAGAATCCGCGTCGCCTCCGCATCCGTCGCCCCCGGCCGCTTCACATCCACCGCGTAATTGGCAAACGGAGGCAACACCAGGTCCTTCAACAACAAACCACCGTTGGAGTGCGGATTCCCGCTCATCCGCCGCGTGCCCGCCGGCGCGATCGCCGCAATCTCCGCTTTAAGTTTTCCGCTCTCCTCGAATAACTCCTCCGGCTTATAACTCTTCATCCACTCTTCGAGTAACTTCAGGTGCCCCGGCTTCGTCGCCAGTTCGGAAAACGGCACCTGGTGCGACCGCCAGAAATCCTCCGTCCTCTGCCCGTCCACCGTCTTCGGCCCGGTCCATCCCTTCGGCGACCGGAACACAATCATCGGCCACCGCGGCCGCGCCGTCGCACCGTTCTCCCGCGCCTCCCGCTGGATCACCCGGATCTTACCCAGCACCTCTTCGAGCACCGCCGCCATCCGCTGGTGCATCGCCTCGGGCTCATGGCCCTCCACGTAATGCGGTTCGTATCCATAGCCCCGCATCAGATCGTCCAGCTCATCCCGCTCGATCCGCGCCAGCAACGTCGGATTGGCGATCTTATATCCGTTCAGATGCAAAATCGGCAGCACCGCCCCGTCCTGCGCCGGATTCAGAAACTTATTCGAATGCCAGCTCCCGGCCAGCGGCCCGGTCTCCGCTTCCCCGTCTCCGATAATGCAAGCCACCACCAGGTCCGGGTTATCGAACGCCGCTCCATAAGCGTGAGCCAGCGCATAGCCCAGCTCGCCTCCCTCGTGAATCGAGCCCGGCGTCTCCGGCGCCACATGGCTCGGAATTCCGCCCGGAAAGGAAAACTGCGTAAACAGCCGCTTCAGTCCCGCCTCGTTCTGCGGAATATGTGAGTAAGTCTCCGAGTAAGTTCCCTCTAAGTAAGAGTTCGCTACCAGCCCCGGCCCTCCGTGCCCCGGACCGGCGATGTAAATCATGTTTACATCATGTTTGCGAATCAACCGGTTCAAGTGAACATACAAAAAGTTCAACCCCGGCGTCGTTCCCCAATGCCCCAGCAGCCGCGGCTTCACGTCGCTCAACTCGAGCGGCCGCCGCAGCAGCGGATTGTCCATCAGATAAATCTGCCCAACCGATAAGTAATTCGCCGCCCGCCACCACGCATTCATAACTTCCAGTTCTTCCGTAGTGAGCGGATTTGTAAGTGCGAGAGTTGAGGTTGTCATGGCGTTCCATCTCCAATTCTCTCATCGCTCGCTAATTTTGGGTGTGCCGGACCGCGCCTCAGGCACACCTCTCCTCCGGCCTTTCCGCGCTCGGCCCGGCCCTCCTATCCGTTCCCCACGCGAAAGCGCATCCTCGCTCTCTTGCTGTTCTCTGTGTTAGCGGCCTGACCGGCCGCCTCTTACCGCGCTCAAGTAAATCGCCCGCTCCCCGACGGCGCGCACCCCGCCCCCGAAGAACTGGACGAACTCGAGGCAAACGTCGACAACTGCCGTTTCACCTCTTTCGACTTACACTCCGGACACTCAATCTCGGCATCCGCATCGCGCATCGAGCGCAGCCGCTCAAATCTCTCGCCGCACTTCTGGCAGCGGTATTCATACATTGGCATCTTGTCGTTCTCCTGCGGGGAGTCTAAAGCGCAAGCCGGCGATATCCGCGCGCGCCGTACAGCAGCGGTTTTCCCTCCGCCACCCTCACTCGCGCAACCTCCCCAAACAAAACCGTATGGTCGCCCGCCCGGTATTCCCCGGTGCGCCGGCACTCAAACGCAGCCACCGACCCGTCAATAAGTGGCGGACCATACACTCCCTGCTTCCAACTTACCCCATCGAACCGCCCCTCGGGTTTTTCCGCGAACGCGCCCGCAATCCCCCGCTGCGTCTCCTCAAGCACGCTCACCGCAAACCACTCACTCCGCAGGAAATAATCAAGCAGCGGCGTCTCGTTGCCGATCGAGATCAAAACCAGCGGCGGCTCCAGCGACACCGGCGTAAACGAACTGATCGTCAGCCCCTGCGGTTCCCCACCCGGCCCCACAACCGTAGCGACACTCACAGAACTCGCCATCCGCGAACACGCTTCGCGAAACGTTTCCGCATTCACAACTTCTCCGATCGGCTTATCGCGGCCCGCATCCGGCCGGCCGCTCTTGACAACCATATAACTCTAATCCTATCATGTAGTTTGCTTGGTTCTTCCGCATTTTACGGGACATTCGAGCCGTAATTTGTTCCGGCGCACTGCTGAGGGGGCAACTTGATCAAACTAGACATCATTAACGAAGTCGTCAATCGCACCGGCATCACCAAGACCAAAGCGGAGATGGCGGTCGAAACCGTTTTCGAAAGCATGAAGCGTGCCTTGGCCAGCGGCGAGCGGATCGAGTTGCGAGGTTTCGGAATCTTCAATGTCCGCCCGCGGAAGACCGGTATTGGGCGGAATCCACGCACGGGAACCGAGGTTGCCATCCCGCCGGGCAAGGCCGTGCGTTTCAAGCCCGGAAAGGAACTGCAGACGCTTCAATAGCCAAGCGTCCCGCAGTACGCGTTGATCCGGCGTCCCGCCCTCCACTTCGGTCTCTTCCTGCTGACCGTATTTACGACTCTGCTCGTCGGCGCGGGCTTCGAACACGACTTCCTCCGCGGCGATCCCGTCAGCCTCGACCACACCTTCAATCTCTTCTTCCGAGTCGGCCATGAACCATCGCTCCTCCTCGCCGGCGTCCCCTACTCCCTCACCCTCATGGCCATCCTCCTCGCCCACGAGTTCGGCCACTACTTCGCCTGCCGCTACCACGGCATCCACGCCACCCTCCCCTACTTCCTCCCCGCCCCAACCCTCATCGGAACCTTCGGCGCCTTCATCTGGATCCGCTCCCCCATCTACACCCGCCGCGCTCTCTTCGATGTCGGCGTCGCCGGACCCATCGCCGGCTTCATCCTCATCCTCCCCGCCCTCGTCTCCGGCGTCGCCATGTCCAAGGTCATCCCCGGCGTCGCCCTCCACGGCGACATCATCTTCGGTACCCCGCTCATCATGCAGCTCTTCGAGCGCATCTTCTTCCCCGGCATCTCCGCCGCCGATATCTCTCTCCACCCCGTCGCCCGCGCCGCCTGGGCCGGCCTCCTCGCCACCGCCCTCAACCTCCTCCCCATCGGCCAACTCGACGGCGGCCACATCCTCTACGCCTTCTTCGGCGAAAAACACCGCTGGCTCAGCCGCCTCTTCATCTTCGCCCTCATCCCCCTCGGCATCTTCTATTCCTGGAGCTGGCTCGCCTGGGCTGCCATCCTCTTCTTCGTCGCCCGCCGCCACCCCGTCATCTTCGATCAATCCAAACCCGGCCGCATCCGCACCATCCTTGGCTGGGCCTCCCTCGCCATCTTCCTCTTCTCCTTCACCCCCATCCCCGCCCGCGTCGGCATCTAACCCGTTTCTGACACCCTCCTCCCGGTTGTGCTGCAATATTCTCCGGAAGTCTCGCCTATGGTTCTTCGCTTTGCCGCCGCTGTCTCCGTCGCCTCCGTCCTGCTGTTCGCCGAGGAGGGCATGTGGACGTTCGACAACCCTCCCACAAAACAACTTGAGCAAAACTACCACTTCACCCCCACCCAAGCCTGGCTCGATCACGTCCGCCTTTCCAGCGTCCGCATGAACGACGGCGGCTCCGGCAGCTTCATCAGCCCCCACGGCCTCCTCCTCACCAACCACCACGTCGCCCGCGGCCAACTGCAAAAAAGCTCCACCGCCGAACACGACTACATCCGCGACGGCTTCCTCGCCGCCACCCAAACCGACGAGATCAAAGCCCCCGATCTCGAAGTCAACGTCCTCGTCTCCATGGAGAACGTCACCGATCGCGTCAACTTGGCCGTGAAACAAGCCGCCGGCGCCGAAGCCCAGTTCGCCGCGCGTAAAAGCGTCATCGCCCAGATCGAACGCGAAAGCCAGGACAAAACCGGCCTTCGCTCCGACGTCGTCACCCTCTACCAGGGCGGCGAATACTGGCTCTACCGCTACAAGAAATACACCGACCTCCGCATCGTCTTCGCCCCCGAAGCCCAAACCGCTTTCTTCGGCGGCGACCCCGACAACTTCACCTACCCCCGCTACGACCTCGACCTCGCCCTCTTCCGCGTCTACGAAAACGGCAAACCCATCGACAGCACAAATTACCTCAAGTGGAATCCCCGCGGCGCCCAGGAAGGCGACCTCGTCTTCGTCAGTGGCAATCCCGGCAACACGCAGCGCCTCGATACCGTCGCCCAACTCGAGTTCGAACGCAACACCCGCGAACCCCTCATCCTCAACCTGCTCAAAAGCCGCGTCGCCACCCTCCAGTCGTACTCAGCCCGCGGCCCCGAACAGGCCCGCCAGGCGGCGTCCATGATCTTCGGCCTCCAGAACAGCATCAAGGCTTACGAAGGCCGCTACCGTGGTCTGCAGGACCCCGCCCTCATCGAGAAGAAGCGCAAAGAAGAACAGGAGTTCCGCTCCCTCGTCGCCTCCAAACCCGAACTCCAGTCCCGCTACGGCGGAGCCTGGGACGAAATCGCCCGCGCCCAACAGGTCGCCGCCACCCGTGTCCGCCAGCTAGTCTACGAAGACC
>JAKAJI010000346.1 GCA_021813825.1 Acidobacteriota bacterium
TGGCCCCCTCGCCGGCCAGCGCCTCCACTCTGTCACTTACACGGTCTCCGATGCCTTCGCCTGGCTCGCCTTTTACCCCGACACCCCCGTCATGCGCCCCATCGGACCCGGCATCCCGTACGCCGGGGAATATGTCTGGCCCCTCAGCGACTCTGACATGCCTCCAACCTCCCGCACCGCCTGGCCGCCACCCGCTGGCTCCGTTCCGCCCCCTCCACCCCAGTAACTCCGCGCCGGCCCGTACGCCGCCATCACGCCCTTAAAACTCAACGCTGGATCCGTCCCCCTGGCTTTCCGTGCCGGAGCAGTCCAGAACAAAACCCCCGTAGCCACTGTTACACCCAGCGCAAACAAAAACACCCACCAACTCGCCGCAACATCCATCGGCATCGGAAAATCCTGCGGCGCTTTCCACTTACGCAATACTCGGAGTAACTCCACCGCCACCGCGCATCCTGCCGCCGCGCCGCCTATCGACACCCGGATCGCCAGGTCCCGCCCCCTCCTTCACCTGCCGCTTCATGACGATCGTCGCGTTCGTCGTCTCCCCGTTGTCCTCACGGCTTACCGTTCCCTTCATCTCGTCCCCGTTCACGTGCAGCACGAACTTCATCACCGCATTCCCCGGCGCAACTTCAAACCGCACCTCTGCCCCGTCCACCGTCCCGTTCCGGATCGGATACGTCTCGTTCTCGTCCTGCCCCACGGACCCGGTCAGCTCACTGCCTTTTTGCGTCAACTGCGCATACGCGGGAACACCCCGCCCTTCGTCCCCGTTCCCGCCCGAAACAGTAATCGTCCCGCTCCACGTCCCCGTCACATCCGCCGCCAGCGCACTCGCCGCGAACAAGAGAAACAGACACAGCTTCATGCTGCCTCATACGCATCCCGGAAGAGGCAAGTTCCGCGATCTTCGCCTCAGCCGCCCGCCTCAGCACAACAACGCCGCCTTAACTTCCCAAACACCGTCACCCCCTGAATCGCCTTGCTCGCCGGCTCCGGCGTCACATCGTCCGCAATCTCGATCGCCCCCGCCAGACTCTCTAACAAGCTCCTTGTCGCCACGCTCACCGTGCAGGAATCCGGTTCGGTGTCCGTCCGGATGATTCATCCGCCGGCATGCGGCCGCTGTTCACGCCTCGCACACACCGTGCCCGGCCCGCGTGCTACTTTCTGGAAACGTGAACCCCCGGTCTCTCCTCGAATTCCTGCGTCAAAACCCCCTCGCCGTCCAGGCCTCCGTCACTGCCTCCGGCGTGCCGCAAGCCGCCGTCGTCGCCTTCGCCGTCACCGATCAATTCGAAATTATCTTCGACACGCTCGACTCCACCCGTAAAGCCCAGAACCTCCGCGTCAACCCCCGCATCGCCCTCGTCATCGGCGGCTGCGCTCCCGGTTCCCTCCAAACCCTCCAGCTCGAAGGGCTCGCCGATTTTCCCACCGGCGCCGAACTCGAACGCCTCCAGCAAACTTACTTCGCCGCGTTCCCCGACGGAACCGCCCGCCTCTCCTGGCCCGGCATCACTTACATCCGCGTCCGCCCCACCTGGGCACGCCTCAGTAACTACGCCACCACACCGCCTTCGATCACCGAGTTCTCCGAGCAGGATTTCGAATAGCTCACCACTTACTAGCCGGCCGGCAGCAAATCAACGTACGGCGGCTTATTCCGGTCGCACGTCAATACGCCGTGCCGCTCCTCCAACTCCACTACCTCCAGCACCGTGTGCCGCCCCCACAGCGGGCCCTTCCCAACCGCATTCTCACCGCCCTGGTGCACAAAGTAAAACAAGAACGCCCGCCCGCCGCTCACCACCACATCGCAATGATGCCTCACTCCGCGATCCGTCGGCTCCGTTCCCGGCGTCTTGAGTAAGTTCTCCCCCTGCCGCGCCCAATGCAGCGTATCTTCGGAGCTGAGCACCGCCAACCCGTCCCACGCGTCCATAATCATCCAATACCGCCCCTTCCACCAAAAAATCTTCGGACCCTCCCCCGGCAGCCCCGGAACCGCCAACCCCTTCGGCTTCCACTCATTCAAGTCCTTAGTGTCTGCGTAATACAGCGACCCACTCTTCCCCGGTTCGTACTTAAACCAAATCCGCCATGTTCCATCCGCCAACCGGATCACGCTTGGGTCGATCACCCGGTCCGAGTCAAGCTGAAAAAACTCTTGTAAATGTATGTTCTTCGTGTTATCCTGCCGCGTGATTCACTTAGGAGTATGAGCTATGCAGGATTCCGCCCGCCTACTACTTCTGATGCCTTTCTTCGCTTTTTCGGCGTCAGCCCAGTCCTACACGATCTCCACATTTGCCGGTGGGACAGTTCCACCGGCAACGGCCCCCGCCCTAAGTGCCGCATTTGGTTCTCCCCAGTCGATCGCTGTCGATCATGCGGGCAATGTCTACATTGCCGCCGAAAACTGCATTTTCAAGCTCGAACCGTCCGGCGACGTGACTCGCATTGCGGGAAACGGCCGGCCTGGCCTCAGTGGCGACGGCGGGCCCGCCTCACAAGCCCAGCTGAATTTTCCACGGGGCCTCGCCGCAGATTCCTCCGGAAATCTATACATCGGCGATCCAGTCAGTGGCCACATCCGCGTGATCTCGACCACGGGTATCATCTCCACCTTCGAAGTCTCAGGAGGAGCAATCTATCCGTGGGCTCTCACGGTCGACGCTTCGGGCAACCTCTACGTCGCCGACTACGTAAGTAGTAGCGTCGTCCGCGTCTCCCCTACCGGAAACGTTCTGACCATCGCTGGCACCGGCACCCCTGGCTACTCGGGCGATAATGGCCCGGCCGCAAACGCGCAAATCAGCTTCCCTCAGGCTGTCGCTATTGATTCCTCCGGCAATCTCTACATTGCGGATACCGGCAACAACCGGATTAGAAGGGTAAGTTCCACGGGCACAATCACTACCGTTGCCGGTAATGGATCCCAGGGCTACACCGGCGACAACGGGGCTGCTACGGCTGCGGAACTTAGCGGCCCCTCCGGCCTGGCCTTCGATGCATCCGGTAACCTATACATCGGCGATACGTACAACTTAGCCGTCCGCAAGGTAACTCCATCTGGTACAATCACGACCGCTGCGGGCGGATTGCCGAATACCGCGAATTTCGATGCCATTGGAGAACCGGCCTCCCTCGCCTTTTTGCCCGACGGAACCCTGCTCGCTCTCGATATCGATGGAAATCGGATCATGCAGCTGGACTCCGGCGGCCATGTCTCTGTGTACGCGACGAACGCGCCCATTACATCGTCGATGTTTGCCGGGGCGGCCACGGGCGTCCTACTGGCTAGTCCCACAGGTGTCGCGGTCGACGCAAAGAGTAATGTCTATATCGCTGACAACGCACGAAACATCATCCTCAAGGTCGATCCTTCGCAAGATATTTCGCTATTCGCCGGCACCGGAACGTTCGGCTTCTCCGGAGACGGTGGCCCCGCGACGTCGGCCCAACTCGCCGGACCCAACGGCCTCGCTGTCGACTCCTCGGGAAATCTATATGTGGCTGACGCCTTCAACAACCGCGTCCGAAAAGTCACCCCATCCGGTACCATCAGCACTGTCGTCGGCAACGGTACTTATGGCTTCTCCGGAGACGGTGGCCCCGCGACGTCGGCCGAACTCTCTACCCCGTCCGCCGTCGCCCTCGACTCGCAGAACAATCTCTACATTATCGACGGCGGCAATAACCGCGTTCGCAAAGTGTCTTCCAGCGGAACGATTTCGACCTTCGCCGGTAACGGCGGTTTCGGTTCGTCGGGTGACGGCGGCCCAGCCACGGCCGCCGAACTCGGGGGGCCCACCTCAGTCTCGGTCGACAGCAGCGGCAACGTCTACATCGCCGACTATAGCAATTTGCGCATCCGAAAGGTTACTCCCTCAGGCGTGATCAGTACGTTCTTTATTGGCCAACCACTGTCGGGGATCTTGCCCTACGGTCTCGCAGTGGATCAATCGGGAAATGTCGATGTCGCCACCCAAGTCGATTCCACTGTCGGTCGGATATCGCCCGCGGGAGACTACTCCGCACTGGCCGGTAACGGCATCGCCGGCTACTCTGGCGATGGAGGCCCTGCCACGTCTGCCGAGCTGGCGAGCCCCGCGGCCATAGCTATCAACTTAGCCAACGGATATGTTTACGTCGCCGACTCAGGCGACGGAGCTATCCGCCTTCTCACTCCTAACCCTTCCGGCTGCAGTTATTCCCTGTCCACCACTTACGCTGTCGTACCAGCGTCCGGAGGTGCCGTTTCCGTCTCCGTCACCACCGCTGCGGGCTGCGCGTGGCCCACGCTGACCCTCCCCTCCTGGATCACGTCCTCGGCCCCAGCCACCGGACCCGGAACCCTCATCCTCACCGTGGCCGCTAACACCGGCGCCGCCCGCACGGACCAGGTTTCCATCGCCGGCGTCCTCCTTACCGTAACCCAGCAGGGTGCTGGCGCGGTCTTCAGCGCCGTCAACGCTGCCGTCAACGCCGCCAATTACTCAACCTCCGTCGCGCCTGGCAGCCTCGCCAGCGCTTTCGGAGCCTTTCCGTTCGCAAACCCCGCGGGAGCCTCGTCCGTCCCCATCCCAACTGTTCTCGCCGGCCTCTCCCTACAATTTACCGGCGCACCCCTAAGCCCTCTCTTCTACGCCAACGGTACGCAGGTCAACCTGCAAATCCCCTGGGAGCTCACCGGTAAGACTCAGGCCACGCTTACGCCCACAGTCAACGGCCAGGCCGGCCAATCTTTTGCCGTTAACTTAGTGACTTATGGCCCGGGTATCTTCAGCGTCAACAGCTCCGGGACTGGCCAGGGAGCCATCCTTGATCAGAACTACCACTTAGTCGATTCCACCCATCCCGCCGTACCCGGCGTCACCGTCCTGCAGATCTTCTGCACCGGACTCGGCCCCGTGACAAACCAGCCCGCCACCGGCGCGGCCTCTCCATCGAACCCTCCCGCCACCACAACCACCATCCCTACAGTCACCATCGGCGCCGCCTCAGCTCACGTCGAGTTCTCTGGCCTCGCCCCCGGTTTCGTCGGCCTCTACCAGGTCAACGCCCTCGTCCCCTCCGCCGCCCCTGCGGGCAACTCCGTCCCCGTCTCGCTCTCCATCGGAGGCGCAACCTCCAACACCGTCACCATCGCCGTCCAGTAACTAACTACCGGGCAACAAGTTAATTCGCGTCGGCTTGTTCCGGTCGCACGTCAAAACGCCGTGTCGCTCCCCCAACTCCACCACCTGCAGAAACGTATGCCGCCCCCACAGCGGGCCCTTCCCAACCGCATTCTCACCGCCCTGGTGCACAAAGTAAAACAAGAACGCCCGCCC
>JAKAJI010000032.1 GCA_021813825.1 Acidobacteriota bacterium
GGCGGGAAAAAGAGCCGCTGATCTCCCGGCGTGCCCGAGGCGAGACCGCGCGGGGGCGCCGCCTGGGAGACCAGCGGTAGAGGGACGGACGAAAGTGGGCCGGCGGGCGCGGGACGGACGTTGTCCGCCTTTTGCCCAACGGACCCGGGAACATTTTGAGCCGGAAGTGTTTCCGGCAGATCCGGTGGCACGTGCATCAGCCGCAGCGCTTCCCCCGCCACCTCGGCGAAGGCTGGGCCGGAGACGGTAGCGCCATAGCTGTCAGCACCGGTCGCTCCATGCGCCGAAACAACGACTACGATTCGCGGATTGGTGACCGGCGCGAAGCCCATAAAGGAAGAGTTGTGCGCGTGCGTGTATTTGTGGGTAACCGGGTCGGCGATTTGCGCCGTGCCGGTCTTACCCGCGGTCGTGTAGCCGTCGACACGCGCCTTGCGGCCCGTACCGCGAAGCACGACGCCTTCCATCATCTGGCGCATGAGAATGGCGTTTTCCGGCCTCAGCACGGGAACCGGTTTCGCCGGCGGCTGGGTGGTGAGCAGACGCGGGCGCACGAGAAAACCGCCATTGGCGATAACGGAAGCGGCCTGCGCCAGTTGCACGACCGTGACGCTGATCTCCTGCCCCATCGAGATTGAGGCAATCGAGGTTGCCTGCCAGCGCTTGGGCGGCCAGACCTGCCCGGCCGATTCCCCGGGCAGCGGCAAGCCGGTGCGCGAGCCGAATCCGAACTTCCGGATGTAGCGGTAGAGATTCTCCTTGCCGACCCGAAGACCCACGTTGATGGCGCCCACATTACTCGAATGCGCCAGCACATCGGCCATCGAAAGTGAGGAGAAATGGTCGTGGACGTCGTCATGGATCGTGCGGCCGTAAAGCGTGATCCTGCCGTTGCCGCAGTTGATGATGGAGTCCGGTGTAAGGTTCGTCGTCTCGAGCGCGGCCGAAAGAGTCACCACCTTGAAGACGGAGCCCGGCTCGAAAGGAACAGAGAGAGCGAGGTCGAAGCGCGCCGTGCGCTCCCGGTTGTTCTTCACCGGGTCGTTCGGATCGAACGTGGGATAGTTGGCCAAGGCGAGGATGTCGCCCGTGCGCGGATCCATCGCGACGATGCTGCCATTCTGGCAGTGGAACTGGGTCACGACTTTCTCAATGGTCTGCTCGGCAACGTACTGAAGGCGGCTGTCGATGGTGAGATGGAGGTCTTCGCCGGGTTGAGCGCGGGGGCCTTCGGGCTGTGAGGCAAAGCTGTGCTGCTGAACGTCCCGCGAGACTCGGACGTAGCCGACCTCGCCGGAGAGTTCGTCGTTGAGCCTGGACTCGATGCCGTCGATGCCCTGCTCGTCAGGATCGACGCCGCCGAGGATGTGCGCGGCCAGCGTGTCAAAAGGATAGTAGCGCTCGGCTTCGGGCTGGACGCCGATCCAGTCAAGCTTGAGCATGCGCAGACGGGCGGACTCTTCCGCCGTGATTTTGCGCTTCACCCACAAATAGCCGCGGTGCTCGGCCTGCGCCATACGGATGTCGCCGGCCAGACGCCGGGGGTCAAGTTTGAGAATCGGCGCCAGGACGTTGGCCTGTGTGTCGGGATCCTTAATAAGAAGGGGGTTCACGAAGACGGAGTCAGCCGGCAGACTCATCGCCAGGCGGAGTCCGTTGCGGTCAAAGATCGAGCCACGGGCCGGGTCGACGCGGACGAGTTTCTGCTGCTGCTGCACCGCGGCCTGCGCGTACTTGCCGTGCTCGAACACCTGAAGGGTGATGAGACGCAGCACGATCACGCCGGCCCAGATCAGGGTCCAGCGGAAAAGGCGAGCCAAGCGGGCCCTCGACTCCGGAGGCAGTTCTCCGGGGCCGGAGGCGAGTTCCGCCTCTCTCTTGGCTGGCGGCCGGTCGTCTCTCCAAAACCGCCTCACGGCTTCCCCCCTTTGCGTGACCGCGCGGTTAGCGCTGAGCCAGCCGGTTCTCCTTGTTGTCCTCCAGATACACGATGCTCTGCGGTGTGGGATCGACGAAGTCCTGCGCCGCCGCCATCTGCGCCGCACGCTGCGGTCCGCGGAGAACCGTTTCCTGCAGAGCTAACTCCGCCTCCTGCACCTGAAGCTCATGCTGCTCCTGGCGGAGCGATTCGATCTGGTAGCCGTTCAGGCGCACACAGAGGGCCGGGGCGAGAAGGCCTCCGGCGAGGGCCACGCCGCCCAGGGCGAGACCAAAGCTCTTCCAGCAAGCCCGGCTCGAAGCAGGATCCGCAACGCGGACCACCTTCGAATTGTCGATGGGCTTGACAAAGAAATAAATGTCGTCGTTCGGGATGGCGCGCAGGCGGAAAGCCGAGTCCGCCGCGCGGCGTGAAGTCTGTTCGTCTACCTCAGACTTCGCCCAGGTCAGTCGATCGAAAATTGTAGCCAGTGTTGCCATGTTCGTTCCTGCTTACCTTGCGTCTCCCCCTAGCACCGACCGCCTTACAACAACCGGACCGCGCGTAACTTCGCGCCACGCGAGGCCGGATTTCGCTCCACCTCGGATTCCGACGGCCTGACAACGTGCTTGGTCAGAATCTCGGCCTTGCCCGAGCGGGCAAGGTCTTGAAAACCCCTCTTTACCTTTCGGTCCTCCAGCGACATGAACGTGAGGATGACGATTCGTCCTCCGCTCCGCACCAGACCCGGCGCGCCTTCGAGCAGCGCGTCCAACTCCTCCATCTCCCGGTTCACGGCGATGCGAATCGCCTGGAAGGTCTGCGTAGCCGGGTGAATGCGCCCCGTCCGGGGCACGACCGATTCCACCACCCTGGCCAAATGGCCCGTGGAGCGAATCGGCCGCGCCCGAACGATTGCCCTGGCTATTTTGCGCGACCTCCTTTCCTCGCCGAATTGATAAATCAGGTCGGCGAGATCCCGTTCGTTCATTCCGTTGACGAGTTCCTCGGCCGAAATCCCGCTCGATCGGTCCATCCGCATGTCGAGCGGCCCGTCGGTCTGTATCGAAAATCCCCGCTCCGCCGAAGTCAACTGGTACCGGCTGACGCCAAGATCGGCCAGCAGACCATCCACCGCCGTGATCCCCAATGCGCGCAGCGATTCCGGCAGCCGCGAAAACGGCGAATGCACATAACGGATCCGGTCCGCCCAGGCTTCGGTCGCCTGCCTGGCCATTGCCAGTGAATCCGCATCCCGGTCGCTCACAACCAGCAGTCCCGTCGTAAGACGCTGGGCGATGGCCGCGCTGTGCCCTCCAAGACCCGCAGTCGCGTCCACATACACGCCTTCCGGTGAGAGCCCCAGGTACTCCAGGCACTCGGCCAACATTACCGGAATGTGCATGTCTCACCACCGCTACTTGAATCCCTTCTTCATAAGCTTTTCCAACTTCTCCGCGTGCCGCTCCCGGCTCCTCTGGCGGCGTTCCTCGTATTCTTCCGGACCCATGACTTCGATCCGTCCGTTGTAGCTCGCCAGATGCACCGGACGGCTTTCCATGTTTAATTCACGCCGAAGCTTGGCCGGCACCAGCAGACGGCCCTGGGAATCGATCTCCGAGGTGCCGCCCATCTCGTTGGCAAGGAACGCCAGGTCGGCGGCGTCTTCCTGCGACTCGGTCTCGTTCATGAGCACCTCGAGGTTCCGCTTCCAAGCCATCCGCGGGTAAATCAGGATCTTTTTGAGATCGAGCGTGGTCAAGAACAGGTCCTGCGTCCCTCCGGCGACGCGCATCGTTTCCGTCAGATACCTCTGTATGTCGACCGGCAGCTTCAGCCTTCCCTTCTCGTCGATGCGCCCCGGGTAATGCCCTAACGGCTCCTCGATCACCGACAATAGGGATTGGTCATCCACTAGCGTGCCACTTTTGGCCTCTTTGGGCCACCCGAGAACAGTGTGCCACGCAATCGGCGAAGATATCAAGGGAAAATCACCTTTAATTCGTTGAATTCTCTACCCGGAAGTCACTGATCGGCGGAAACTTGGCGAACACAAGGCGAAAGATAAAGGTGGATAGGAATTCCACCGATTTGGAGAGGATCGGGTGGTGCCGCGGCGGAGCCGAGTACGCGTCCCGGTTCACTCTGCTACGCTGTTTGCGATGGAACCGGTGCTGCTTGACCTGGATCCCGGACCCGAGTGTCCGGAGCTAGTGCGGATGATCGTCGAGATCCCAAAGAACTCGATCAACAAGTATGAATACGACAAGACCCTGGGTATTTTCCGGTTGGACCGGGCCCTGTACTCGCCGATGCACTATCCGGGGGACTATGGGTTCATTCCCGGAACGCTGGCCGAGGACCGCGACCCGCTGGATATTCTCGTGCTCGTCCAGGAGGGCAGTTTCACGGGGTGTCTGATTGAGGCGCGTCCTGTGGGCATGCTCAACATGTGGGACCAGAACGAACCGGACCAGAAGGTGGTGGCCGTGCCGAACCGGAACCCCCGGTACGACGAGATCCACACCATGGACCAGATTTTTCCCCACGTGCGGCGGGAAATCGAGCATTTCTTCACGATCTACAAGGAACTGGAAGGCAAAGTGACGGAGATGCGCGGATGGGGCGGGCCGAAAGAAGCCCGGCGCGCGATTATGGATGCGCGGACGGCGTACCTGGAGTTGAAGAAGAAGCGCGCCCCCGGGGCGCAGGCCGGCGCTTCTTCTTAACGGTCTTTGCGGGCGCCGGCTTCGGTTGATTCAGACGGATGACACTCGCCGCGGCCATGAACTTGAGGGCATCGCGGGAATCGGCCATGTAGGCTTCCAGGATGGGAAGCGATTGCTTGTCGCCGCACTGGGCGAGGGCGCGGGCGATGGCAGTCTTGACGCCAAGATTGCCTTCCGCCGCCATCCTTTCTTCGAGGACCTGACGAGATTCGTCGTCGCAGTGGCGGCTCAGCAGGTCCGCGGCAAAGGCTCGGGTCGTGGCGCCGGTGTCGTTTAACAGGGCTTTGGCTGGGCCGTAGCCGATGGCGAAGGGACCGAGGATCGCTCCGGAGGCGTTGTCGAGCGTGATGCGGGCTAACTCCGCGGGGCTGTGAATCTTGCGTTTGGCGGCTTCGATCTGTTTGTGCAGGCCGCCGGTTGAAGTGCCGCGGCGCTTGCTCAGAATGGCCTCAAGATTCTGGCGGCCGCTGTAGTCGCCCATATCCCAAAGCGAGCGGACGGCGGCGTAGGAGACACCCAGGTCGGGATCGTCGATGGCGTCCTTGAGATAGGGGATGGCGCTCCGGGCCTTCATGGTGCCCAGGCCAACGGCAGCGGTTTGGCGGACGTCGGCCTCCTCATCCTGGCTGAGAAGCTTTTCGAGCATTTCGATGGCTTCGCTAATGCCGGTCATGGAGCCGAGTGCGGCCGCGGCCTGCTGGCGGACGTCGGGTTTCGAGTCCGAGGCGCCGGTGTGCAGGAGGTTCCACGCCTGAGCCGTCGGCGACGTCTGGGCCGCAGCGAGCGGCACTCCCACAAAGATCGGGAGCAGCCACGAGACCGAGTTTCGGGAGCCCATGCGCCGATGGTAACAAGGGCATGGGATGCGGATGGCCGCGCCCTCTACAATAGACTTTCCCCCGATGCATGTCGCCTATCTCATCCTGCTGGTAAGTTTTCTGATCTTCTTCGCCAGCTATCTTGTCTTTGCGATCGGGCGGTTCCCGGGGACGCGGATCGACCGGCCCGCGATGGCCGTGATCGGCGGGGCGCTGATGTTCGCATTCGGGGTGCTGACGCCCGAGCAAGGCATCAAGAGCATCGACTTCTCAACGCTGGTTCTGTTGTTTTCCATGATGCTGATCGTTTCGAGTTTGCATCTGGCCGGCTTCTTTACCTGGATCACGGCCCTGGCGGCCGAGCGGCTGAAACCGGGCATGTTGCTTCCGGCGATCATCTTCACCAGCGGCCTGCTGTCGGCCATTCTCGTAAACGACGTGGTGTGCCTGGTGATGGCGCCGTTGGTCTTGCGGCTTTGCCGGAGGATGGGCCGGCGTCCGGCCTTGTACCTCCTTGCCCTGGCGACGAGTTCGAACATCGGCAGCGTGGCGACGATTACGGGAAACCCACAGAACATCCTGATCGGCTCGCTGTCCAAGATCCCTTACAACCAGTTTCTGGCGCGGCTTGGCCCCGTGGCGGTCATTGGGTTGTTTTTGGATTGGGCGATTCTGGGCTGGTTCCTGCGCCGCGCCGGGGCCGAAGTTTCTCCCCATGTGTCCTCGCCGGCGATCGAACACCCGAAGTTCCGCTGGTTGTTTGTGCCGATGAGCGTGACCGCACTCGTGCTGGTCGGGTTTCTGCTCGGCTATCCGCCGGCGCTGGTTGCCTCCGCCGGCGGCGCGATCCTCCTGATGCGCCGTAGCGTCGATCCGCGAAAGATCTACGACAACATCGACTGGGCGCTGCTGATGTTCTTCGTCGGCCTGTTTCTCATCCTGGGCGGGGCCGAGCAAGCCGGGATTACGGACCGTCTTCTCGATTTGGCAAGCCGCTTCGACCTGCATCGCCCGGCGATCTTCACTCTGATGGTGAGCGGGCTTTCAAACGTAGTCAGCAATGTGCCGGCGGTGATCCTGCTGAAGAACGTGGTCGCGCGATTCGCCGATCCCAAGACCGCCTGGCTGATGCTGGCGATGGCGAGCACGCTCGCCGGCAACCTGACGATTACAGGTTCGGTGGCCAACATCATCGTCATCGAGCAGGCGCGGGTGGACGTTCCGATCGGCTTCCTGGACTATCTGAAGATCGGCGTGCCCGTGACGCTGGCCACGTTGGCGGTGGGGTTGGTCTGGTTGATATACTTCCCGGTGTTTTGAGACTCACTGTTTTGCTTGTCGCCGCGCTCACCGCGCAGGGCTTCGCCGCCGATACGATCCGAAGCATCCGGGCGCCGAAAGACGTGCCGGTCACCGCGGATCCCGGTGCGGCTTTCTGGAAAGGAATCCCCGGTGTAACTGCGGCAAACGATCCGCACGGGCGGCCGGTGCCGGGAATGAAGACCGAGATCCGTTCGCGATGGACCTCAGGCTATCTCTATCTTCTGTTCGTTTGTCCGTATAACGAACTCAGCCTGAAACCGGACCCGCGCACGGACGTGGAAACCAACCACTTGTGGAACTGGGACACAGCCGAGGCGTTCATCGGCAGCGACTTCAAGCACATCAATCTGTACAAAGAATTTGAAGTCTCGCCGCAGGGCGAGTGGGTGGACCTCGACATCGACTCAACCAACATGGGCAATCAGAACGCCTGGAAGTGGAACTCCGGGTTCCAGGTCGCCGCGCATGTCGATGCGGCCGCGCATATCTGGTACGGCGCGATGAAGATTCCGTATCACGCGCTCGATCCGCGAGAGCCAAAGCCGGGGCTGAAGTTGCGGGCGAATTTCTACCGCTTGCAGGGACCGGCGGCGCACCGGGCGTTCATCTCCTGGCAGCCGACGGGCAAGGACTCCTACCACGTGCCGGAGTCGTTCGGAACGCTCGAGCTAGCCCGGTAGCTTCTCTTTTTCACTTAGGGGTGGATACCCGGATACACTGGTAACGTGCCCGAGTATTGCTCCTGTGGGGCTCAGCTTCCGCCCGACGCGCGCTTTTGCCACAAGTGTGGGAAGCCGCAATTCGATTATCCCGAGCCGGAAGAGCCGGAGGAAGTTGTTGTTGCACCAGCCCCGGCGCCGGTCGAGGCTGATATCGGATTTCACAACCGGGCCGCGGTGCGTGCCGGCTTGGTTTCGGCGCTGCTCGCCTTCATCCTGATGCCTTTGCCGCTTCCTCCGGCGCTTCAGGTCCTGTGGCTGATGGCGTGCCCGGTTGGCGCGGGCTTCGTTTCCGGCTTTCTTTATCACCGGCGGACCGGGCAGCGGCTGCAAATGGAATCCGGCGCGCGCCTGGGCTGGATCACCGGCGTATTTGTGTTCCTGATCGTGCTCGTGATGGTGGGCATCGAGGTCGTCTACGCCTCGGCCAACGGAGGGCTGCTGAACAACATGCGGCAGCAGTTGGCCGGCAAAAACCCGAGCGCGGAACAGATGCTGAAGGCGCTGGAGGACCCGACGACCATGGCGGGTGGACTGCTCCTGACTCTGGTGCTGATGTTCCTTCTGTTTACGTTGCTGCCGGTGCTTGGCGGCGCGCTGAGCGGCAAGGTGCTCGACAAAGACTGAGCCGCCCGCGATGCGCAAGCTGCTGTTGATCCTCTTCGGTGCGACTGTCTGCGTGCGAGCCGCGGGCGCCCTGCTGAGCGCCGGGGACCGCAAGCAGGAAGTTGCTTCCTTCGAGCAGGTCTGGAACACCATCAACTCGAGTTTCTGGGATCCGTCGTTCGGCGGCCTCAACTGGCGCGCGGTGCACGACGAACTCCTCCCGAAAATCGAGCAGGCGCGGACGCACGAGCAAGCCCGGGCGGTGCTCGAAGAGATGATCTCCCGGCTGCATTTGACGCACTTTGAAATCATCAGCTCCGACGTCTCCTCCGATCTGGATGATCTGACGGCGCGCCGCGGACTGGGCGAGACGGGAATCGATGTCCGCGTGATCGGTGGCAAGGCGATCGTGACCAGCGTGGCGGACGGCACGCCGGCCGCCCGAGCCTCCGTTCGGCCCGGTTGGGAGATTGTGCGCACCGGAGACACGCCGGCAGCTCGGATCATCGCCAAGGCGGGCCAGGCCTACGAGCACTCGACACTGCGCGAGTTGATCCTGCGGGAGGCGCTGACCGGACGGATGAGCGGCCCGGTCGGCAGCCAGATCGAGATCGAGTTTCGCGACGGAGAAGACCGGCCGGTGGTGAAGAGGCTCGACGAGGCGCGCCCGAATGGCGTGCTGAGCCGGTTCGGATATCTGCCACCGACGTATGTATGGATAGAGCGCCGGATGGCGGCGCCGCAGGTCGGGCTGGTCCGATTCAACATGTTCCTCGACCCGGTGAACGTGATGCGGACTTTTGGCGACGCGGTATCGGCGTGTCTCACATGCCGCGGGTTTATCATCGACCTCCGGGGGAATCCCGGAGGCATTGGCGCAATGGCGATGGGGATGGCCGGCTGGTTTGTCGATAAGCCGGATGAGCGGTTGGGGACACTCTATATGCGGAGTGGGAAACTGAATTTCACCATCAATCCGCGGGCAGAGGTTTTCAACGGACCGCTGGCAATTCTGGTGGACGGCACGTCGGCATCGACATCGGAGATTCTGGCCGGCGGGTTGAAGGATTTGGGCCGGGCGCGGATTTTCGGTTCGCGCACCGCCGCCGCGGCGCTGCCCTCGGCCATCATCCTGCTGCCCAATGGCGACGGGTTTCAGTACGCGATGGCGGACTACATCAGCGAGGGCGGGAAGCGGCTGGAAGGGATCGGCGTCACGCCCGATGTGGAGGCGCCATGGACGCGCGACGCGCTGCTAGCCGGCCGGGACCCGGCGCTCGACGCCGCCCTGCGTTGGATTGACACTGTGAGGCCAGCGCACAAGCCGCTGACCGGGGCCCGCTCTGTTCCCAACCAGGATGTCCGAGGCGCGGGCAGCGGTCTGTTGTGCGCGAATCATTAAGGAGACCACCCATGAAACGGCTCATTGCCATCCTGCTCGGCGCCGCGCTGGCGCTCACCGCCGCGG
Source organism: Acidobacteriota bacterium (assembly GCA_021813825.1). Lineage (GTDB taxonomy): Bacteria > Acidobacteriota > Terriglobia > Bryobacterales > Bryobacteraceae > JAJYKC01. The sequence continues at coordinate 9,582 of JAKAJI010000032.1, forward strand.
ACCAGCCGCCAACAGCGGAGAGCATCCTGGAACGCTTCGTTCAAGTGACCGGTGGGAAGGCCGCGTACGAAAAGCGCCACAACAAAGTTTCGCGCGGCACGATCGAGTTCGTTGGCCGTGGCATCCAGGGCACGATGACGGAGTACGAAGAAGCGCCGGATAAACTTTACCGCACCGCCGAGTTCGAAGGGATCGGCAGCGAGGAGGACGGCGTTTCGGGCGGCGTGGCGTGGGAGAAATCCGCGATGCAGGGTCCGCGGATTAAGGAAGGCAAGGAGCGCGAGGAAGCGCTCGAAGAGGCGACGTTCAACGAGCCGATCTTCTGGCGAAAGCTATACACGAAGGTGGAGACGGCGGGCTCGGAGACGGTGGCCGAAGAGGACTGCTGGAAGGTGAACGCGACCACGCCCCAGGGCAAGACCGAGACGATGTACTTCAGCAAAAAATCCGGCTTGCTGCTGAAGCAGGACGCGGTGGAGACGACGCAGATGGGCGAGATCCCGGTGGAGACGTTGCTCAGCAACTACCGCGATGTGGGCGGCGTGCTGGAGCCGTCCGAAATGCACCAGAAATTCGCCGGGCAGGAACTGGCGCTGCATATTCATGACGTCAAGGTGAACACGGATATTCCGCCGGACCGGTTCGCGCTTCCAGCCGACATCCAGGAACTGGTGAAGAAGGCGAGCGAGCCGAAGCCGGCGCCCGCGCCCAAACCCGGGCCGGGCGGAGAATTGACCGTCTACATGGGCGGCATGAAGGTGGCGACGGAAAAGTACAGCTTCAAGTCGGAGGCCGGGCGCGACACCTGGAGCGGATCGGGCGAGGCGCACCTGGGGCCGATCTCGATGAAGGTGGACAACTACACGATCGTCACCGACAGTAAGTACCAGCCGCTCGAAGCGGACCTGAAGATGGAGATGGGGCAGATTACGCGCGAGGTACGGACGCGGTTTGAAGGTGGCGTGGCGGAGAACGAAATCATGACGCCGCAGGGCCCGCAGAAGAAAGAGGACGCGGTGAGCCCGGACACGATGGTGTTCTCCTATCCTTTCCCCGTGTTCCCGCTGGCGGTGCTGGCGAAGAAGGTGAGTCTGGATACGCGTGCGCCGCAGCAGTTCCACGCCTACCTGATGGCGCAGAGAGAAGTGCCCGTGACGGTAGAGTACGCGGGCAAGGACTCGGTGAGATTCGCCAACCAGATCGACGAGCTCGAACATCTGACCGTGACGGTGGCGATGAAGGACAACCAGAACGTGAACGCGGATATCTGGATGACGCCGGAAAGAAAGATTGCAAAAATCGCGCTGCCGGCACAGCAGGTAGAGGTGTATCAGGCCGGGTATGAGCCATTGGCGCCCGCAACCCCGCCGGCTCCGAATGCGCCGCCTACGCCGCCTGCCCCGAACGCCGCCCCTGGTGCGGATGCGCCGCCCGCCCCACCGGCGCCGCCAACGCCTCCGAACTGACTCCGGCGGGGCGTCTCCGGCAGGTAAGCTGGTAGACTAAAGAATTCGATTCGTTCGCTTCGATCGAAGCGTTCGCGAGGAACCGCAATTCCCCACCAGGTTAGTTGGCAATTGGCCAGCACGGGGCTTCGGTCTCGAATTTTGAAATCCCCAGACGCTGGGGTAGATGGACGGCTCTCACGTGAAAATCGGTGTTCTTGGCGGGGACGGCTACTGCGGATGGGCGACGGCGTTGTACTTGTCGCGGCAAGGCCACGAGGTGGCCATCGTCGACAGCTACATCCGGAGGCATTGGGATTTCGAACTCGGCGTGCAGACGCTGACGCCGATCCAACCTTTGCCGCAGCGGCTCCGCACGTGGGAGCAACTCACCGGAAAGAAGATTGCCAGCTACCAGGGTGATATCACGAATTATGACGTCATCGCCGGGTTTCTGACGAGCTTCCGGCCGGACGCGGTGATTCACTTCGCCGAACAGCGGTCCGCACCATATTCGATGATCGACCGCGAGCACGCTGTGTCGACGCAGGTGAACAACGTCGTCGGAACGCTGAACCTGCTGTTCGCGCTGCGCGAACTGGCGCCCGACTGCCACTTGGTGAAGCTCGGCACGATGGGCGAATACGGTACGCCGAACATCGACATTGAAGAAGGCTACATCACGATCGAGCACAACGGGCGGAAGGACGTGCTGCCGTATCCCAAGCAGCCGGGTTCGTTCTACCACCTGTCGAAGGTGCATGACAGCCACAACATCACCTTCACCTGCCGCATCTGGGGCCTGCGAGCGACGGATCTGAACCAGGGCGTCGTATACGGCACGATGACGGACGAGACGGCGCTGGATGAGGCGCTGATTAACCGGTTCGACTACGACGAAGTGTTCGGCACGGTGCTGAACCGCTTCTGCGCGCAGGCGGCTCTGGGACACCCGCTGACGGTGTACGGGCGCGGCGGGCAGACGCGCGGGTATCTCGACATCCGCGACACGGTGCGCTGCATCGAACTGGCGTGCCTGAATCCGGCAGCGCCGGGCGAGTTCCGCGTGTTCAACCAGTTCACCGAGCAGTTCACGGTTCTGGAACTGGCGCACCATGTGCAAACCGCCGCCAAGAAGCTGGGTCTGCGCGTGGAGATCGACCATCTGCCGGACCCGCGCGTGGAATCGGAAGAACACTACTACAACGCCAAGCACTCGAAGCTCATCGAGCTTGGCCTGCAGCCGCACCTGCTGTCGGATTCCCTCCTCGATTCCCTCATCAACGTGGCCATGCGATACCGCGACCGGATCGACGCGGGCTTGTTCCTGCCGCAGGTGAACTGGCGCAAGACGCGCAACGAGCGCCGCTTGGCCAGCCAACCGTTAGAGAGCGTGGCCGCCGAGGCGGGCGCCGACGGGGCCTCCCGCCGGAGCTGAGAGCCGGGCATTGTAGGCGACCGGCTGATTCGTTACTACCTGTTTTCCGCCGCTGGAGGCGATCGTGTATAACTTCGCCGGCGCAGCCAACTTACTCAGACGCTCGACGGCTTCGTCGCTTGCGACGAGATAACAGCGCTCAGGGCTCTGCCAGAGGTTGAGCCACTGCTGGTCCGTGATGAAGACGTCCGGCGCGCCGGGGGCATAGGAGCCGTACACCAGGTTATTGATGCGCCCGTTAAGGAGCAGCGCCGTGCGGTTCGTGTAGAAGAAAACCGACGAGTAAGTGTAGTAGTGGTGGTCCACGATGAGGCGTCCGGGAGGAGCGCGGCGCAGGGCCTCGGCGAGCGGGCGCGAGGACAGGTAGGGGTCAAAGGTGACCATCGCAAGGCGCGCGGCGTGGAAGAACAGGACCATCATCAACGCGGCGGCCAGGTAGGCGCGCGTGCCCTTAAAGAAAAATGTGCCCACGGCGCCAAGTAAGAAGGCGGCGGCGGCGAGAGCCAAGGGCGGGCGCAGGTACGCGAAGGAAGCCAGCGTCAGATCCAACATATGGCCGAGCGAGAGCGTGTAGGCGCTGGGGTTGCGGCTTAGCGCGGAGGAGATGTCGCCGGGCGCCGGCATATTCCAGACCGTGATGCAGAGGGCAGCCGCGGCGATGCCGGCCAAGGCCGCGACAACGGAGAGCACGCGAGTGCTGCGGCGGATCCATGCGCCGTTGGCCGCGAGCGCGGAGCCGATCAACAGAGCGAGCGCCGGGTAACAGGGCATCGAGTAGTATTCCTGCGTGGTGGAAAACGTGAAAAAGACCAGCAGGAAACCCGTCCAACAAAGCGCAAGAAGACGGGTGCGGCCGGCGCGGTCCGTGGGCCGGAAGGACTGCCGGAAGGCTGACGGCAGGTAGACGCTGAACGGGAACAGCCAGAGGAAATGGAACAGCCAGAAGTACACGCGCGGCACGGTGTTGTAATCGCGCGGGTAGCGCAGGTTCAGGAACCGCAGCACCTGCTCGTTCATGAAGAAGAACCAGAAGAAGCCGTGGTACTCGCCGGGCACGCTTCGGAAGGTGAAGTTGAAGTAGGGCGGGTTTTGCAGCGTGGCGAGCACGTGCCAAGGCAGCGCGATGGCAAGCATGATGAGCACGCCGCTGACGAGGCGCAGGCGCTTCCAGGTGCGGCGCACGAAAAGCTGGCGCGTGACGAGCAGATAGATGACGGCGGCGGCGGCGGGAAACACGACGCCGATGAGGCTCTTTAGCAGCAGGCCGATGCCCATGCACGCGGCCATCACGGCGGCCCAAACGCGCGGGCGGGGTTCCTCTTCTTCGAGACAGCGCAGGAACGCCCACATCGAGAGCGCGATGGTGAACGTGATCATCACGTCGGGGATGAGAATGCGCGTGAACAGGAAGAGGCCGATGCATGAGGCGATGGCGAGCCCGGCGTACCAACCGGCGCGCTTTCCGAACGCCCAGATGCCGAAGGCGGTGGTGAGCCAGGCGAGGGCAACGCAAGAGAGGGCGACGGGCAGACGTGCGGCCCAATCATGCACGCCGAAGACGCGGTAAAACTCGGCGATGAGCCAGTAAATCAGCGGGGGCTTTTCGAGGTAGGCCACTCCGTCCAGACGCGCGGTAACCCAATCCCCCGAGGCGAGCATGTTGTGGGCGATCTGCGCCTGCACAGCGTCCACATCGTCCATCAGCGAAGGCGGCGAAACGATGCAACCGAGATAGATCGCCGCGGCGATCCCGATGACGCTTAGATAGACGAAGAGACGGGAGCGGCCGGCGTCATTTGCGCCGCCGTTTGAATTCGCCATTTGCTCATCCATAGAAATAGAATCAGAAGCCCCCAGAGATGATAACCAAGGTTCGCCTTACGTTCGAGGTGGCGCCGGAGAACGGTATTGACCGCCGCTTCCTCGAACCAGCCGCCGTGTTCACGCAGAGCGGTGGAGATGGTGTCGGTGAGCAGAGGGCGCAAGGGGCCGCGAAGCCAATCGTGCGCGGGGATGTCAAAGCCGGTTTTCTTGCGCGTGAGGATCGAGGCAGGCAGTTTTCCGCGCATTAGTTCTTTCAGCACCACTTTTTGATAGGAGCCGCGCATTTTTAGCTCGTCCGGAAGGCCGGCGGCGAACTCAACGATCCGGTGGTCGAGGTACGCGGGGCGGACTTCGACCGCGTGGGCCATGCTCATGCGATCCGACTTAACAAGGATGTCGTCGGCGAGATAGTAGCGCTGGTCGAATTCGAGATACGCGCTGAGGCGGTCGCCGGCTTTGCCGAGCGGCGCCAGGATTACGTCGAGCGCGGCCGGAAGCGGTTGTTTCACGAGCGTCTGTTTTTCGGCGTCACCGAAGGTGCCGTTCCAGTAAACGTGCGCACGTTCGGGGCGGAGCAGGCTGCCCTCGAGGAAGCGCTTCAGCTTGTACTCGAAGCTGATCTTGTCGTCCGACACCGGCCACCATTTCAGCCCGGCAAGAGCAGCGCGGCGCGCCCAGGCAGGGGTCCGGCGGGCGAGGCGGGCCAAGTCGTTCGCGCGGTAGGTGAGATAGCCGGCGAAGAGTTCATCGGCGCCTTCGCCGCTCAGGGCCACCGTAACGCTGCGCTTGGTGAGTTGCGAAAGATACCAGACCGGCAGCGCGCCGGCGTCGGCGGACGGTTCGTCGGAGTAATCGGCGAATTTTTCGATCGTTGAGGCGAGATCTTCCTGGGGCGAGAGGTCCATCACCTCATGCGCGTTTCCGTAGTGCGAGGTGACTTCGTGGATGTAGCGGCTCTCATCAAAAGTGCGGCCTGCGAAGGAGATCGAGAAGGTCTTCAGCGAGCCGCTGACTTCGCTCGCAGCGTAATGGAGCAGCGCCGACGAGTCGATCCCGCCGCTGAGCCAGAGCCCCAGAGGGACATCGGACAGCAGGTGCTCGCGCACGCTGCGCCGCAGCAAGGCGTCAAGTTCTTCTTTGGCTTGTTCGAGGCCGATTTTCCGGGGTGCGGCGGCAGGCAGCGTCCAGTACACGCCGTCGCGGATCCGTCCGTCGCGCCATTCGAGCCACGAGCCGGGCTCGAGTTTGCGAATGCCGTCGACCAGCGTGTACGGGCACGGAACGAAATTCAGCGCGAGGTAGCAATCGAGTCCTTCGGGCGAAAGACGCCGCTCGATCTGCGGATGCACGAAGAGGGTTTTCAGCTCGGAGCCAAAGAAAATGTCATCGCCAACCAACGAGTAATAGAGCGGCTTGATGCCCATCCGGTCCCGGGCGATAACCAGGCGGCGTTGGGATTCGATCCAAAGGGCAACGCCGAACATGCCGCGGAGACGGGCGAAGCAACCGGTGTCCCACTGCAGAAAGGCGGCCAGAACGGTTTCCGTGTCGGAGTGAGAGTGGAAGCGGTGGCCGAAAGTTTCCAGTTCGGCGCGCAGTTCCAGGTGGTTGTAGATCTCGCCGTTGAAGACGATCACCGCATCGCCCGAGTCGGACACAATCGGCTGATCGCCGGCAGAGAGGTCGAGGATCTTCAGCCGCGCCGCGCCAAGCGAGACGGCGGCGGATTCGAAGACGCCCTGCTGGTCGGGACCGCGATGGCGGATCGAGTGAACGGCCTGCTCAATTCGTCCGGGCTCAGGCGCCCAGCCGCGATGCGTAAAACCCGCAATTCCACACAAATCGGGTTACCTCACGGACAACTGGAGCCAAGGGTTCGGGTGGGGATCAACTTCAAAAATACCATACGCCAGCTTACCGAATTGACCGTGGGAACGGCTACCATCAAGAATAAGCGCAGATCTCCTGATGATTTATCTCCGGGATGCAATTCTCGCGGTAGCGGCGCTGCCGTTCATTTACTACCTGCTGGTGATATTCAGCGGGCTGCGCTTCTTTCTCACTTCCCGGCAATCGCACCCGGTGGGCTTTCAGCCGCCGGTGAGCATTCTGAAACCGGTCCGCGGGCTCGACCCGGAGGCTTACGAGAATTTCGCGAGCTTCTGCCGTCAGGATTACGGCTCGCCGGGAAACTACGAAATTGTCTTCTGCCTTGGCTCGGACGCCGACCCGGCTTTACCGGTGATCGAACGCGTGATGCGCGATTTTCCGGAGCACCAGATCCAGCTTGTGTACGCCTCGAGCGAAGGCGCCGCCAACGACAAAGTGGCCAAACTGGTGCGTCTGAACGAGGCGGCGCGCTTTGAGCACCTGGTGCTGTGCGACAGTGACGTCCGGGTAAAGCCGGATTACTTGCGCAGTGTGGTTGCGCCGCTTGCCGAGCCTGGCTGCGGCGCGGTGACGTGCTTTTATGCGCCGGAAGGCACGGGCAGCCTTGCCGAGCGGCTCCACACGCTTGGCATGCTCGCCGATTTTTACGCCGGTATTCTTGTGGCTTGGCTGCTGGACGGTGTGAAATTCGCTTTCGGAACGACGATCGCGACGACGAAATCCGCTGTGGCCAGTTTCGGTGGCTTCGAGGCTCTGCAGAATCGTCCGGCGGACGATCTGCTCATCGGACGGCTGATCGGCGAGCAGGGCTACGACGTCGTGCTGTCGCGCTACACGGTGCATACGCGCGAGGATTATCCGGCCATCGGCGACCTGTTCCCCAAGCGGCTGCGCTGGATGGTGGTGATGCGCCACATGCGTCCGTGGGGCCATTTCGGGCTGCTGTTCACGCACGGCATTTTCTGGCTGTTCGTGGCTTTGCTGGCCGACCCCTCATGGACGACGCTGGGGATCTTCGGCGGGGGGTACCTGGCGGCCCGCATGGTGATCCTCTGGCTGATCGGAAAGTGGGGTTTGAAACAACCGCTGCGTGCGAGCGACTACGCGATGCTCGCGGCGTGGGACGCGCTGGGCTTTGCCATCTGGGCCTCGAGTTTCTTCCGCAATAATCTGCGCTGGCGCCAGGGCGCGTATTGCCTACGCGACGGCAAACTGGTTCCGGCCGAACCGGAGTAGCACGCTTCTAGCGCGCGACGAGCACGACGCCGCCGAGCACCAGCAGCGCTCCGGCCGCGCGGCGGCGGCTAATGTGTTCTTTTAGGATGAACCGCGCGAGCACGGTTTCCAGCACGAAACTCGCCGCCGAGGCGGGCACCGCGAAACTCAGCGGCTCCGCCTGAACCATCGCCATGAAGGCGAAGAACGACACCGCCATGCACGCGATCGAGAGGATGAGAAAGCGCCGGCGGGCGATCTCGCCCAGCAGTCGCATCAGGCCGGTGGCGCCGATGGTCTGCTCGCCGGCACGCTTCATCTCATAGCTCTGCAGCAGGTCGCTCGCCACCGTTGCGGCCACAACGGCGCTCAGTAAGACCCACCTCACGGCACCAGCTCCGCCGGTGTTTTGTGGTCGTCCGAGCCGACCAGCGCGGCTCCCGCAACAATCAGGAACGTCCCGGCCCAGCGCGCTGCCGAGACGTGTTCGCCAAGAACGAATTTCCCGAGCAAGGTGGCGAAGACGTAGCCGATCGCCGTGACCGGCAGCACAAAGCTGAGGTCCGCGCGGCTCAGAAGGGCCATCCGCACCAGCAGCGCTAAGATGAGCAGAATGATCCCGCCCGCCAGAGCAGGGTCCGCCATCGCGCGCAGATACGCCAGAGGATCAAGGCCCAGCGTCTGGGGAAACCGCTTCGCCCCGACGGCGATGCCGAGGTTGCCGATCGCTTTTGCGGCCAGGAACGCGAAAATGATGCCGTAAACACCCGCGCCCGCCCGGCGGCGCGCCGCCTCAGCGGTAGTTACTGCGGATTGCATGGTGGAGATACTTCCGGAGAATTCAAACCTCCAGGGTAAGCGTTCCGGCGGCGGAAACTCAACCGCCCCAACGAGGGGAGGCCGTGCGAAAGTCGTCTTGTACACTGTGGTTTGCCGCTCGATTTGACCACGCCGCTGCAGTTTGTAACCGGGGTGGGACCCGCACGCGCGCAGATGCTGGAAGCCAAGGGACTGCGCCTGGTCGAGGACCTGGTCGCTTACCCGCCGTTCCGCTATGAGGACCGGCGGAACGTGAAGACGATCGCGAGGCTGGCGCCGGGCGAAACCGCCACGGTGATCGCCGAGGTGAAGTCAGCGGGCCTGGCGAGTTTCCGGCGCAAGAACCTCGGACTATTTGAAGCCGTCTTTACCGATGGGTCGGGTGAGACCCTGCTGGGCAAGTGGTTTCACGGCGGCTATCTCGCGGACCGGATTACGCCCGGACAGCGGCTTGCGCTGTACGGCAAGATCGAAATCGACAACTACGCCGGGCGCCTGGCGATGATGCACCCCGAATTTGAGTTCCTCGGCGAGGACGAGGACGCCGAGGAAGGCTTGCACACCGGGCGCATCGTGCCGGTATACGAAGCGGCCGGCAAGATCAACACGCGCGTCTTTCGGACGCTGATGCATCGCGTGCTGGACGAACTGGCCGATCCGCCGGACCTGCTGCCCGAATTTCTCCGTCAGACATGGAAGCTGCCCGGGCGGGCCGAAGCGCTGCGGCAGATCCATTTTCCCGCTCCGCACGAAGACCTGCGCCTGCTCAACTCGTTTCGCTCGCAAGCACAGAGACGGTTCATCTTCGAGGAGTTCTTCTGGCTCGAATGTGGCCTGGCCTTGAAGCGCGAGCACGCGAAACTCCGCGCGGGCATTTCGTTCAAGCTCGAAGGGCGCATCCGGGAGCGCATCAAAGAAATGCTCCCCTTCAAACCCACCGGCGCGCAGAAGCGTGTATTGGGCGAGATCGCCGCAGACATGGCGAAACCTCATCCAATGAACCGCCTGCTGCAGGGCGACGTCGGCAGCGGCAAGACGCTCGTGGCCGCCGAGGCGATTGTGATCGCGGTTGAGAACGGGTATCAAGCCGCAGTGCTCGCGCCAACTGAGGTCCTCGCCGCGCAGCATTTCAGCTATCTCCGGCAGATGTTCGACCGCCTCGGCTATGAAACCGCGCTGCTGACCGGATCGCTCGGCGCGCGGGAAAAAGCGCGCACGAAACGGGACCTGGCGACGGGAGCAATTCACGTCGCCGTCGGCACGCACGCGCTGCTCGAAGACGATGTCGAGTTGGCCCGGCCAGGCTTGGCGATCGTCGACGAGCAGCATCGCTTCGGCGTGATGCAGCGCCTCCGTTTGTTCGACAAAGGGCGGCAGGGAGGCCTGTACCCCGATGTACTGGTTATGACCGCGACACCAATCCCGCGGACGCTGGCGCTGACGCTTTACGGTGACCTGGATGTGTCGACGATCGATGAAATGCCCCCAGGGCGCAAACCAATCGTCACCAAACACGTGACCGAGGCGAAGATCGAGCAGGTCTACAGCTTCCTGAAGAAACAGATCGACGCCGGACGGCAGGCTTACGTCGTGTATCCGGTGATCGACGAAGGCGAGGAAACAGAGAACGGTGGCGGGCGGAAATCGCCGGGACTGAAAGCCGCGGAGACGATGCACCAACATCTGGCGAAGACCGTGTTTCCCTCCACGCCGATCGGCCTGCTACACGGCCGGATGACCCAGGAGGACAAAGAAGAAGCGATGCGCCGGTTCAAGGCCGGCCAGGATCGCATTCTCGTTTCGACCACGGTGATCGAAGTCGGCGTCGACGTACCGAACGCAAACGTCATTGTGGTGGAGCAGGCCGAGCGCTTCGGCCTCGCGCAACTGCACCAGCTTCGCGGGCGCGTGGGACGCGGCCACCAGCAGAGCTACTGCGTGCTGGTAACCAACAAAGCGGGCGAATCCGTGCTCGAGCGGATGCGCACGCTGACGGAGTCCAATGACGGTTTCTATATCGCCGAGATGGATTTGAAGCTGCGCGGGCCGGGCGAATTCTTCGGCACAAAACAGACCGGACTGCCGGCGCTGCGCATCGCCAGCATTGTCCGCGACCGCGACATCCTGGAACACGCGCGAAAAGAGGCCCTGGCCTTCACGCAGCGGCCTTCTACCGACGGCGAACTGCGCCGGGGACTGGACTACCTGCAAACCCACTGGCAGCGGAAATATGGCCTGGTATCGGTCGGCTGAGGCTTCCTCATGCGCGTGATCGGAGGAGAGTTTCGGAGCCGCCGCCTGAAGACGCTGCCGGGGCTCGACGTCCGGCCAACGCCGGACCGCCTGCGCGAGGCCCTGTTCAACGTCCTGGCCCCGCGCATCGAGGGGTCTCTGTTCGTGGATGCCTATGCGGGCAGCGGCGCCGTGGGCATCGAGGCCCTGAGCCGCGGCGCAGCGCGGGCGATCCTGATCGAGCGAAATCCCAAAGCCGCCGGGCTGATCGCGGAAAACCTCGCCGCTCTTGGCCTGACCGGCCGGGCCGAACTGATTCGCGGCGCAGCCGTCAAGACACTTGATCGGCTGGGCGCGAGGCTGCGGGACGCGATCGTCTTCCTCGACCCGCCTTATCCGCTGGAACGTGAGTACGGCGCAGCGCTGGCGGCGCTCGGCGAGTCAGGCTGCAGCCTGGTGATCGCGCAAGCCGGCGCGAAGCAGCCTCTCGCGCAGAATTATGGAGCATTGCACCAGACCCGCGTGCTGAAGCAGGGCAGTAACGTGCTGGCGTTTTACGCACCCGAGGCGGAAGCTAATACGGACGTTCGCCGATGATGTTCCCCGGCGGATTGTAGTTGCAAACCCAGACCTCGTATCCATCCGAGCGCGCGGCGGCGCATCCCACTTCACGGGTGGACCGCCAGACGATCTGCGTATAGTGCCCGCAGACGCCGCGGCAGGAGTTGGTTCGCTCATTGTAGTGGCGCGCCTCGCCGGCCCAGGCCCTCACCACGTCTTCCGGCGGCACCAAGGCGTTGTCGCCCTCGATCATGAAGAGGTTTTCGCCAAAACGTGGGTTCGGGCGGTGGTAAAAGGCGCGTTCGGAAGCCAGATGGTCGGCCCATTGCTGGGCGTATCGGGCAAGCGCCGGCGACCAGGTGAGCGGAGGTTCGCCAAGCTGCGCCCGCACGGCGTTATGTGCCGCGAGCATGCGGTTTGGCATCGGCGCCCCGGTCGCCAATACGGCGGCTAACAATACTGCGGCGGCTCGCCTCAGTTGGCCGACTTCCATACGTACAACCCCTGGTGGTTGATATAAAACTCGTGGTTGCCGATCCAGACCTGGGCGAGGCCGTCGCGGAAGCTGTCGGCGTGGTCGAAGCGCGGGTTGATCTGGAATTTCCCTTTCTGATCGATGTAGCCGAAGCGGGCGCCGATGGCGACCATGGCGAGGCCGTCGGAGAAGTCGCCGGCCGAATCGAACTGGGCCGGGATCACCAGCTTCGCCGACTTGTCGATATAACCGAATTGGCCGTTCGAACGAACCGCGGCCAGGCCTTCGGAAAATCGGCCGGCGGTGTCGAACTGCGGATTGATCACCAGCTTTCCGTCGGTGTTGATGTAGCCGAACCGGCCGCCGAAGCGAACCGGCGCCAGACCGTCGGAGAAAGTACCGGCATCGTCGAACTGCGGATCGATGCGCAGCTTGCCGGAACGGTCGATGTAGCCCCAATGATCGGCGATCTGCACCGGCGCCAGTCCATCGCCGAACGGACCCGCGGCGGTGTACTGGGGCGTGACAACGTAATGGGAGTCCTTGTTGATGTAGCCGAGCTTGCCGCCGATGCCCACCAGCGCCAGGCCCTGCGAGAACGGATCGGCCAGGTCGAACTGCGGCGGAATCACGATCCGTCCGGAGGCGTCGGCGTAGCCCCAGCGCCCCTGCTGCGCAATGGCAGCCAGCCCTTCGCTCGACCGTTTCGCCTGGTCAAACTGCGCCTGGAGGACGACGCGCCCGGAGTTGTCGATAAATCCGTAGCGCCCGTTGACGATCACTGGATAGAGAGTCTCCGGGGTGTGGATGTAGTAGAAAAGGCCGGCCAGCAGGATGGCCAGCACAACCGCGGCTGCCGCAGCAATCCTGACTTTTTTTCGCGGCGCTGCCGGAGATCCGGTAACTTCTACCGAATCGTTGTCGGAATAAGACCCAGTTTCAACCATGACGGCACTTGGAGTTGCAGGTCGAGGTCCAGTTTCAGGCTTTGGAAGCGAAACTGCTTCGTAGCGAGTCAGGTTTTGGAGGACCGAGCGTCATGACAATCCAAATCAGCGGCAAAACGCTGGCCTTCTCCGCCGGGATGATTGTGCTGGCCGGATTGGCAGTAGCCGGTTGGACGCGGCAGAGTTCGGCGCCGGAAGCCCCGGCTACGGTCAACGCGGCCCCGCTGCCGCCGTCGCCCGAGGAACCAGCGCCCGTAACCCCTCCGGAGGCACAAAGTGGATATGTCGGCGATTGGCAGCCGGTTGGCGTTTCCCCAGCGGCGCAGCAGGGGGCGCCGATGGGATCCGCGGATGACTCCGCCGCCGCACCGCCTCCCGGGTTCGACGACGATTCGCCTGCTGCCGCGCCTCCGCCCAACGGGCCCGCAAGTGGCGGTCCATACGATGCCTATGGCCAACCGGAGTCAGGCGCCGCTCCGGCGCCGGCAAGCGGCGGCTACACGCCGAGCCAACCGGTGCGGCAGGGCCGCTCGACAAGAAAGTCCGTCGAAATTGTTGCCGGAAGCGCCGCCGGTGGCGCGGCGATCGGCGCTTTGGCAGGCGGCGGAAGAGGAGCTGCAATCGGAGCACTGTCGGGCGGCGCGGCCGGCTTTGTCTACGACCGGCTCACCCACAACCAATAGCGCTCGGCTCTAGTGCGCCGGCAAAACGCCGTGCAGAGCCAAGTTGACCAGAATCATCACGGCTGCCATGCCGGGCAGCAGCAGCAGCGCTTTCTTTAGGCGCGTCGGCTCCCCGCCGGCTACCGAGCCGATGATCCGGGAACTGATCGCCAGCCCCACCCAACCGAAGGTGATCACAAACCCGAGGGCGGTCCCCGTCATCTGCGGGAACGCAGTGCCGGCGATGGCCAGCGTCGTGGGGAATACCGGTGCCATCGATACACCGGCCAGGAACACGAGCAGTCCGGCCGTGGTGGCGCTACGGGTTTGCAGCATCAGATACGTGGTGACCAGCATCAGTACCGCCGCAACCAAAGTCACGGTGAGGCCTGAAATCGAGATCAGGATCGGCGAGACCGCAACCCGGCCCACCAGGAGCCCGAGCGCAAAGCCGAGCGAAAGGATATTCAGCGCACGCGACTCCGGGATGCCCTGCGCGATGAGATGCTGCACAAGCCAGTTCCAGACACCAACCTCAGAGGCCACATACAGGAACAGGAATAGCGAGAGCAGCCACAGAGCCGGGCTGCCGGCAAGCGTACCGATGCCGGCAAGCGGGGCGCTTTGGTTGCCTGACGGTCCGGGCATGGTCGTAGCCGCGTTTACAGCGAGAGTGCCGCCACTGAGTAAAGCGGTCAGATAGCAAAGACGCGTGGAGTTGCCGCCCAACAGGTTCGCCGAGATGAACGGCGTCGCCAGGCCGCCGAGGCCAAAGAACAGGTTCAGCAGATTCAGCGCCGTGCCGCTATGGCCTTGGCTGATGGTCGTGCCCAAGTCATTGGCCGCCGTCACAATCGTGCCGCCGCCCAAGCCGAGCAGGAACAGGTACGCCGCGATCTGGCCGAAACCGGTGGAGCTTGGCAGCAGCGCGAGCGCCACGCAGATAAGCACCAGACCGATGATCATGCCCGTCTTCACTCCCTCGCTGTCTACCAGCGGGCCCACCGAGATCGACGCAATCACCAGACCGATTGCCTGGGTGAGCGCTATGGTTCCGTTTTGCTTCGGCGTCAGGTGAAAGCGGGCCGAAAGGTCCGGCAAAATCGTGCCCAGCATAGCCGCGATCATCCCGTAGACGAAGATCGCGAGAACGGCGGAGAGGATGAGCATAAGCTGCTTATTGTATTCCTAGTCCCGCCGTGGTGCTTGCGGATTTTTTGCCTTGCGCCTAGCCGAAACTGTACATACGCTGTTCGTCGTTCCAGTAGGTCTTTTTGTTGTTGCGGAACGAGAGCGTCGCCAGGTGGCCGGAGATCGCCGCCTGCTGGCCGACGCGTGGCGGCGCGACAATCTTCGCCTTGCCGTGGATCGACTCGAACAGGTTGCGGATGTGGGCTTCCACCGCGCGGTTGTCGTTGCCCGGCAGGCTCATGTGCACTTCTTTCCTTGCCGCGATCTTGGCCGGCGTGGCGTCCTTTCCGCCGCGACGAAAAACTTCCGGATAGAAGTGCAGTTCGCTG
>JAKAJI010000347.1 GCA_021813825.1 Acidobacteriota bacterium
CTAGTTGGTCCGGGTTACCGCGTTGAACAACGGCATGAGACTCAGCCGTAGATCCCGCTCATTTTCGAGGCGCTTCGCGTAGTTCAACGCGTGCGTCTGTCCACGCGACACGGCGATTGACAGGTCGATGGCTACACCAAAGAGCGCTCCGTCCATGCCCCTAGGGCCGAGGTGAAGGCACTGTTCCATCAGGGTGCACACAATCGGCCGTCGCTTATCTTCCGGAAGCTTCCGCAACAGCAGCAATCGCTGTCCAAGGGCACCGTAGAACGTATCGCGGTTCTCAAGCGTGATCGCCGCCAGGTCGAAGGATTCCGGATCGCCCGCGGTTAGCCGGGAGGCCCGGGCCAAGGCGATCGGATCCTTCAACTGGGGATTGGCTGCCGCAGCGTTCAGGGCCTCGTCCATCTCCGCAGTCCGGTCCATCATCCGAGCAAGGCCAATGGAGGCGAATGCCCAATTGTGGACGACGACCCGATGTGGCGCGGTCGGCTCGGGGAGGCTGAAAGGCGCGAGAATGACTGGCCGGTTGTGTGCGGTGCCCCACAGAGCAACGACATTTCTGAATAGGACGTCGAGGAGGCAGGTCAGGGTGTCGGTCGCCAACTGGGCCGCGATCTCGTCATGCTCTTTGATCAAAACCAGGAGCGGCTCGTAGCCGGAAGCCAGGCTGAGCGCCGGCCGTTGCGCTTTCGCAGACCCTACGAGGTTGTTGAGCCCGTTAAGCGCGTCGGTCACGCCAGCCGGGCCGGCCGCGGCGGCAGAAGCCAGGAGGGCAGACATGCAGTTTGGCGCGTTCGATGAGTTCTGGGTGGCGCGCTTTCGAACGTCGTCGACTACGGCCTTCAGGCTCGCATCGTTGAGGTATTCTTCCAGTGCGGTTTTCGGTACATTGCGCAGATAGGACAACAGCCTCGTCTTCTGGCTCTCTTGGCCCATGCCAAACCGGATCACTGTCTGCACGATCCGCCTCCCCAGATCCGAATGGCTGTCTGGCAGGGCCTTACAAACTGGATCAGTCAAGAGGGTCAGCACAGGGACGACCACGGGCCAGAACGCCTCGGAGGCGTCCATGGGATCAAGAAGGTCGAGCACCAAGATGATCGTCTGAATGCGATCCGGTTCAGGCATCGCGTCAAAATAGGGGAGAAGCATCTCGAGCGCTGCGGCGACGCCCCGCAGGTCGCCTTTGAGCTTCGATCGGACTGCCGGCAGGATCAGGCCACCCGCAAGGGCACGAAATTCGGGTCGGCGCTTCGCGGTCTCGCGCAGCGCATCGAGGGCATTGCCGCCGATGTTTCGGTCGCTATAGACCAGCCATTCGTTGCCTCGCGCAAGCGCCGCCAGATGGCGGAGCATCGCAGAGGCCTCGGCTACTGCGTCTGGTTGCAACCCCTTTAGCCAAGCCTCGAAGATCGTGATCAGGACGAGAGTTCGCTCGGTCCGCGCTCCTGGCGCATGATTGATCTTC
Organism: Acidobacteriota bacterium; assembly: GCA_021813825.1. Taxonomy (GTDB): domain Bacteria; phylum Acidobacteriota; class Terriglobia; order Bryobacterales; family Bryobacteraceae; genus JAJYKC01. The sequence goes on from JAKAJI010000347.1 coordinate 1,472, forward strand.
TCGGCCAGGCGCTCAATGACGCCCACGTTGACGTAGGCCCTGATAATGCCCTCCGTCCAGTCAACCCGACGGCCAAGGTCGTTGGCGCCACCATCGAGAAGGAGCCGCACCGCCACGAAGAAGAGATCGGGTTCCGATAGCTTGTTGAGGTTATCCCGAAGGAATTCCGCTATGCACTTGGCATAGTGGACCTTTGTCACCCGGGACGCAATGACCGAGCCTAGAGCGATCTGGCGTCGTAACACCGCCCAGAATTCTCTGTGCGCATCGTGGTACTTTGAGTGCGCCCAGTAGTTGAAGGCGCCGGAAAGATCTCGCGCCGGGAGAGCCAATGGCGAGAACAGGACGCTTGCACGTCGATCCTCAACGAAGCGGAACGGCTCACCAGACCGGGCTTCTGCGTCCAGCGCGTCATTTGCAAAGTTGATCCTCAGGAGCGGGGCGTCCGCCAGATTGGTCCCCTTGGAGCGAGCGAGGAGATCGGCTGCAGCGGCGGGTCCGTCGATCATTCGCGCCGCCGTCGCCTGAGATTGCAGCAGGATCACCTTCATCGGCCCCGTGAGCTCTTCCCAGGCCTGATCATCAGCCGCTTCGAACATCTGGCTGGCGCGCTTGTAGAAGTGAGCCGCGCAGTTCCAGCGATCACTGTCCGCACAGAGGTCGCCTAGGTGTTTCACCAGCACGGCGGTCAGGGGCATTTCCGTGGACCGGGCCGCCTCGTCGATGATGATCTCCAGCGCGGCGTTGGACAGATCGGGATCGCGAAGGGCCTTCATTGTCGCGAGAAGCGCTCCGATGCCGGGCTCGCAGGGGCGCGCCGTCGTCTCGAGAGTCTTAACGTCAGTCTGCAGATCAAAGTGGGCGAACGCGATAGCGCCCTCAAGTGCCTTGACCTTGGCCTGCTCGGCGACCGAGAGCTGTTCGGTGACTGCGATCGGCGTCGTGTCGTTTTCCCAGACCAGGGCGCGGATCACCTGCTGAAGGTAGCGGGCAAGGTGTTGCTCCACTGGCTTTGGGGCCACGGCCCACGCCTCTCCGGGTCCCGGACCGGCCGAGAGCACTGTCTCGAACAAATTTGAGAGGCTAAGCATGCCGTCGCTCATTGAGCCGATCAGTGCAGCCGCGAATTCCTGTAGGAGAGGTGCCGGCAGGAAATGATGCAGCGACAGCCACAGCAGGCCGTGCTGCTCAAAATGGCTTGCGCGTTGGGTTACGAGGTTAGTCGGCACGGTCATTGCTCCATGGAACGAACGCCAAGCGATCGCCGCTGTCCATGCCGACGGAGACCTCACAGCGCGCTAGGCCGCCGGTTCGTGTCCTTGACCATGGCGTGTCGTGCCGCGGCAGGGGTTGGATATTGCACGCGAAAATTCTCACGACGGCTTCACGTGGGCCAGCGTAGGGATCGAGGGCGGCCACGAAGCCTCGGCTGGACCAATCAGGTGAAGAACCGTCTTCCGGCGTGGACCATCGGTTGTTGCCGCGGCAGTCCTGGTTGGGGCGGCCGTACAGCGAGACGATCACCGCATCGTGAAACCGTGTAGACGTCGGCGGGGCCGTCGGTACAAAGACACCTGAGAGCCCGCCCGGGCTGGTCTTCGGCAGCATCCGAAAATTTGACAGGACGAACACCGCGAAATGATGGCGGAAATAGCCGCCGTCGCTCGCGGCGTTGACGAAGGACCTCTGGAACTCCTGATGCCAAGCCCTATAGGCGTGGCCCTCGCGCACAACCTCGGCCTGGGGCGTGCAGGTAACTGCGGAGACAACGTCTATGTGGTCTGGAGGCGAGTCGCCAAAGCAGGCCGCCTCGCTGTTGACGGCCGCAATCGGTGCCGGCCCGCCGCGGTCACGCGAGAGACTCAAGACATCTGAGCAGATTAGCGGCTGGAGCGTGACGGTCAAAATATTCTTGTCGACCGGTAGGAGAGACACCAGAGTGAGGAAATCAGCCTCCTCCAAGTGGCGTTCCGGCAGCGGGCTGCACTCGAATTTCGAGCGTACAACCTTGGGATGAACGCAGACGCGGACATTTCCGTCCGCGTCCACAGTGAAGAGGCAGCCAAGGTTGAAGTGAAAATTGCCGCGCTGGCTCGAGATCCATTTGACTAGAGGGGCGATATCGGCAGCCACCTCGTCGGATATCTGGCCAATCTTAGTGATTAGGTCCAACGCTTGTTGGTGGGTGAAGAGGTGCTGTTGAGGATCGTCCGACGGCCGCAGACCCACGTGAATGCAGCCGATGGGCCCGGCGCGATTGAGATTCCCGAGGACGTCGAGCAATACCTCCGCCGGCACGAAGGCTTCAGGAAATGTGACGAGGTCGAACGGCTCCGGCTCGATGCTCTGCGGCGGGGCCGTGCCCAGACCGTCGATCAGCACTGGTGCAGGGCTGATAAGTTGCGTCAGCACGTCGTTGAAGATGCGGCCGTGATTTGACGGGTCATAGCGCTCGGGTTCGACGACATGGGTTCGAAAAAAACGATTGGGCCGATCTACCATCCATCGAAGATGGTTGCCAGCGAACATGGCCCGCGTGGACAGCGGTTCGCTCACGGTGGCGTCGCCCTTCCCATCATTCACGCCGTCCTTTCATGTTGCGTGTCCACATCGCCGCGGCCATCCCAGTATCACCTATTGGGGACCTTGCCCGGCGACCTGCAGACACGAAGGTGGCAATGCTTTGCGGAGGCAAAGCAACCGCCGAAAGCGCGAAACCCCAATCGGCTTGATGCCCAGTGGCAGATTTTACCCCGACGAACTCGCAGGCTGACGTCGCGCGACAGGGGGCGCAGTTCCGCAGAATTCCTCCCTTGCATCAGGTGGCGCTTCGGTATTGACAAGCAATTGGGCGCATCGTGGTCAGCCGTGGTACCGTTTGCTGATCAAGCTCTCGATGGAGAGAACCCAGTTCTCAGACCCCCATAGTTGGCAAGCCAATGCGATCGAAAAGTCGTACAAGTGAAACCATGGCCGAGATCAATTTCATCCTCTGGCGACTTCAGATTTTTGACGTCCCCCACCAGATGATCAGCGCGGTGCGCTCCACCAGTCGTTGGGCGTGGTTGTAGGCGATCCGCACATCGTCGACCTCCTCGTGTGAGAACTGAACCTCGCTGGTACGGTGCTGCCAGCTACCGCTGAGCGCTGCATAACGGTCGTCGCGACGACCAGTGCTGAAGGCCCGCTTCGGCCGACTTGCGCCGCCGAGTAGGCCCGCGGGGCTGCCGCTGCACTTGGAGTTCGACCGCTGAATCGGTACCAACTTGAACGACCGGCGTCGGTCCAATCTCTCCGCCTACATGCGGTGGGGGGAGGTCGAAGTACCCCTGATTTTGGATCAATATCCGTAAATGACGTAGTACTGCGCGCTCGCGTCGCCGAATTCGCCAGCGGTTTTGTCGACCCGGACACATACCCGGGCCGGTTTCCCGCAAGATGAGAGGTCGGCACGTCCGGCACGGCGGGTCCACGCCGCGGCGCCGGCCCGTAGCTTTGCGACGTCGGCGGTGAGACGGACGTTCTCGGCGGAAAGGTCTTCCACCTGGTGCCGCTGCCACCAGACGCTCATCCAGGCCCCGAACGCGATTGCCGCGATGCAGCCCGCTGCTGCGCTGCCAACAAGCGCAACCCACTTCCAAGTGAAGGCCTTCCCGGCGTGCTGCAGAGTGGTCCCGGCTTCCCGGGCGCCCTGGACGGCAGAGGAAAGGTCGCCGATCGCTTGGTTGGCGGCGCGCTGCAGGTCGTCGAACACCGTCGTAGCGGCGGCTGCGATGGCCGGAGCAACCTGCCCAGCGGATTCCTTGACGACGTCGGCCGACGCGGCGATCGCAGCGCTCGTTTCGGCGAGTCCAGCGCGCT
>JAKAJI010000348.1 GCA_021813825.1 Acidobacteriota bacterium
GAGGATGCCGGGGAACCACCACATGAGGCCGACGCGGAGGCCGTATTCGGGGGCGGCGGCGTTGTAGAGGGTGAGGCTGCGGGCGGGGTCGGTGTTCGACGGCAGGACGTAGGGGTAGACGCCGAAGACGACGCTGGTCATCATGCCGAGCAGGTAGGCGCAGGAGGCGAGGAAGGCTCGGCCGTCGTGGCCGGCGCGGTTGTAATAGAAGGCTCCGGCGAGGCCGAGGATGGCGAGGAGCGGGCAGACGGCGCCGTAGGGGGCTTCGGCGAAGCGTGCGCCGAGGTGGGGCTGGATGGAGAAGCTGACGGGGGTGATTACGACCGTCATGGCGAGGGCGGCGAACCACCAGCGGCGGGCGAAGGCACGGGTACGGTCGCGGAGATCGCCGGTGGTTTTCATGGCGACCCAGAGGCTGCCGTGCATGGCGAGGGCGGAGAGGGAAGCGAGTCCGGTGAGGAGGGTGTACCAATCGACGATGCCGGGGTTGGGGCCGCTGGGGAGGAAGTCGGTCCAGAGGGGGAGGAAGAAGGAGCCGGTGGAATCGAGCGGGACGCCGCGGACGACGTTGCCGAGGGCGACGCCGTAGAGGAGGGCGAGGAGGCCGCTGGAGGCGCCGAAGACGATATCCCAGAAGGGCATCCAGAGGGGGCTGTCGATGTGGTTGCGGAACTCGATGGAGATGCCGCGGAGGACGAGCAGCCAGAGGACGATCATAAGGGCGAGGTAGAAGCCGCTGAAGCTGGCGGCGTAGAGCGCGGGGAAGGCGAAGTAGAGAGTGCCGCCGCCGGCGAGCAGCCAGACTTCGTTGCCGTCCCAGACGGGGCCGATACCGCGGAGGACGGCGTTGCGTTCGGGTTCGGTGCGGGCGGCGAATAAGTGGGCGAGTCCGGCGCCTAAGTCAAATCCGTCGAAGACGACATAGGCGGCGATCATGACGGCGACGAGCCAGAACCAGAGGGGCGCCATGTTAGTGGCCTCCTGCGAGGGCGGGATTTTCCGGGCCGTGATCTACTTCGCGCGCGACGAGGAAGAGGAAGAGGATGGTGAGGATAGTGTAGAGTCCCATGAAGCCGAGTAAAGTGAAGAGGCCATTGCCTGCGGAGACGTGGGCGGACATGCCTTGGGAGGTGCGCATGAGGCCGTAGATGAGCCAGGGCTGGCGGCCGAGTTCGGCGGTCATCCAGCCGAAGGTAGTGGCGATGTAGGGGAAGGGGAAGGCGAGCATGAGGGTCCAGAGGACGGTGCGATGCTCAAATAACTTGCCGCGCCAGAGGAGGAAGGCGCTGAGGAGCATGACGAGGACCATCAGCGTTCCGAGGCCGACCATGATGTGGTAGCTGTAATAGAGCAGAGGGATGTTATCGGGCCATTGATCCTCGGGGAAGTCCTTGAGGCCCTTTACCTCGGCGGACCAGTGCTGGTATGTGAGCATACTTAGCATGCGCGGGACTAAGATCGGGTTATCGAGCGCCAGGCGCTGCATGTCGGGCTGGCCGACGAGGGCGATGGGAGCGCCTTGCATGGTTTCGAAATGGCCTTCCATGCCCGCGAGGGTGACGGGCTGGCTTTCGGCGACCATATGGCCCTGGCGGTCGCCGGTGGGGAAGATCATGAGGATGGTGGCGATGCAGCCTGCGATGACGCCGGTGCGGACGAAGGTGCGGGCGTAGGAGGGGAAGCGGTCATTTAGTAAGTAGAAGGCGCCGAGAGCGGCCATGACGAAGCTGGCAGTAACTACGGCCCCGGTCATGTTATGGGCGTACTGCCAGTAGATCCAGGGGTTGCCGAGTAAGGTAGTGAAGCTGGTAAGTACGATTTGGCCGTCGGGAGCGATGCGATAGCCGACGGGGTGCTGCATCCAGGCGTCGGTAGCGATGATGAAGAAGCCCGAGAGCCAGGAGCCGAGGAAGACCATGAGGGCGCTGAACCAATGGAGCGCGGCGGGGAGACGCTTGGCGCCGTAGACGAGTAAGCCGAGAAATGTGGATTCGAGGAAGAAGCTGAACACGCCTTCCATGGCGAGGGTTTGGCCGATGACGCCGCCGGCGGCTTTGGCGAAGGAAGCCCAGTTGGTGCCAAACTGGAATTCCATGGGGATGCCGGTGACGACGCCGAGAGCGAAGTTAACGCCGAAGATGCGGATCCAGAAAGCGGCGGCACGTTCGTAGTGTTCGTCGCGGCGACGCCAGGCGATGGTTTTGAGGATGAAGATGAGCAGGGCGAGGCCCATGGTGAGCTGCGGGAAGATGTAGTGGAAGGTGACAGTGAAGGCGAAGTGGAGGCGGTGGATGACGAGGGCGCTATCCATAACTCCATGCTAGCGCTGGGGGTTGCGCTGGGGGCATAGTGGGTTTTTGCTATGCGTTAGATGCCGATGCGGCGCAGTTCGGGGATGGCGGCGGTTAGGGAGGGGAGTAGGTTGGGCTAAATTGCGCCCACCTTGAGCCGACAGCGCGCAGCGGAGGACAAATCATGGCGCGATCAGCGGGGTGAGCGTCGGATAGCTCGTTGAAATAGAATTTGCGGTTCGGCTAGTCGGTGTTGGCGAGGACAGATCTCAGATGGCGAAAGTTCTCGCCGGATGTTTCACGGTTGAGGAACCGGAAGCAGTCGGCCACGCTCTGCAGATGGTTACTGGACCGTTGGCGCCGAGGAGGAGTTCGCGGCGGGCGGGTTTGTGTTCAAACTTCTCGAAGCAGCGGAAGTTGTCGATGTAGACGCGGGTGAGCACTCAGGACAATTTTACATGTGGATCACGGAGATGCGGGAGCGGAGGAATTGTTACAACTCGATTACAAGCGGCTATGGGCCATTAGTAGAAGTCGTTGGATGGCGCCCGGGTTGGGCGCGCATACTGCGGGTAGAGGTACCTTTGTATGCGAGTCGCAGTTCGGAAATTGTTACGGCCGGGCGCCGTTTTGAGTGTTCTGGTGCTGGCCGGCGCGGCGGCGTTGGCGTGGGGCGAAAGCCGGGTGCAGGAGTTGCATCCGTTCACAAATCAGGCGGTGGTTCCGGCTTCGGCGGAAACCGGATCAATCCGATTTGAAGGGATCCAAGCGGTGAAGGTGTTCACCAAGGCCGAGGTGAAAGACAACGTTCAGTATTGCGCGGAGGCGGCGAACCGGGAGCCGGGCGGGTCGATGTTCTGCCCGGAGGTGAAGCAGGTGGCGCCGGAGCGGGCGTACCGGGTGGCCTACTCGTTTCTGAGCGCACCTTCAGGGTCGGACGAGCACGGCGGACGGCTGTACACGTTCATGGTGTATTTCCGCGGGGACCAGTTGCCTGCGGCGTTGCGCGCGGCGGTGGATGCGCGGCGCATCAAGGGAGTGGAAGCGGCGTCGTATTTCCGTGTGACGCCGGGTGCGCGGCGCGGCGATTACACGGCGGTGAGCGTGCAGCCGGTGGGCGCGGCGCCAAGGGAGTAACGAGAGTCTTCCTCGTATACTGGGGAAGACGATGGGTGGGTTGAGCGCGGTTCTCATCGAGAAGCCGGAGGAGATATTCTCGCGCGTGTACCGGGAGTTGCGGCCGTATGCGGCGCAGCCGAAGGTGACGGTGGAGTTCCGGCGGTTTGCGAACGCCAACAGCCGGATTCAGCTATACGACGGGCGGCTGGAGGCGAAGCTGAGCGACGCATTCGCCGAGGCGCCGGCGTATGTGGTGGAGTCCCTGGCGCACATTCTGGTTTCGAAGCTGGCGCGGAAGCCGCTGGCGCGGGTGCATCGGGACCGGTACCGGCGGTACCTGAACCGGGCCGACGTGCGGCGGCACCTCGATACGCTGCGCAAGACTCGTGGACGGAAACTGGTAGACAGCCCGCAGGGCGCCTGTTACGACCTGGTGGAAATGTTCGAGGAGTTGAATGTGCGGTTCTTCGGCGGGATGATGGCGCGGCCGGAGTTGGGCTGGAGCCGGCGAGTTTCGCGGACGACGCTCGGGCACTACGATCCTTCGCATCATGCGATTGTGATGAGCCGGCTGCTCGATTCGCCGAAGGTGCCGAAGGTGGCGGTGGAGTACGTGATGTATCACGAGATGCTGCACCTACGGTTTCCGGAGGAGCACCGCGGTCCGCGGCGGTGCGTGCACACGGCGGAGTTCAAAGCGGCCGAGCGGGAGTTTCCGGAGTGGGATACGGCGCGGAAACTGCTGCGGGCGCTCGGGTAAGAGACTCTACCAATACCAGCCGGGCCAACCCCAGCGGGGGCCGAACCAGGGGCCCCAGCCGACACCGACTCCGACCATCACAGGCGGCGGAGGTGCGGCGTAGAGCGTAGGCCGGGGGCTTTGCGCGCGGATCGGGCGGCGCTGCCGGGGCTGGGAATAATCGGACTGCTGGACCGGACGGAAGGCATTGTGGGAGTTGGTGGTGTCGATTTCGACCGGGCCGGTGAGGCGGAAAGTGAGCACCTGTTCGGGGTAGACGACGGCGGGTTTGCCGCGGGTGACGAGGACGCCGATGGTGGAGGCGACGGCTCCGGCGGCGGCACCGATTCCCGCGCCCATGCCGCCCGCGGCGAGTGCGCCGATGCCAGCGCCGGCGCCGGTGGTTGCACCGATGGCAGCGGCGTCACGGCCGACGCTGGTATCGCCGTTGCGCTGGATCCACTGGGTGTGGACGGGCAACTGCTGGCCATCGGCGAAGCGGACTTCGGTAATTTCGAGGGCGAGTTTGGAAGTGCCTTTGACGCGGCCGCCCTTTTGCGCTTCGGCGACGCGTCCGCCGATGGTCTGGCCGCGGTGGGCGACGACGAGTCCGTTGACGACGATGGGATGCATGAGGGTGCCGGTGAAGGCATCGCCGGCCTGATTATGGTCGCTTGAAAGGGGCTGATCGAGGCGGACGGTGATCCAGGTTCCGGCCGGGACGGTGAGAACAGGCGGGGTGGCGTTGGGGTCGGCGGTGGTAGGGGCGGGGGTGGGTGCGGCGGAAGGATCGGGGGGTGGCGGGGGAGCGTTGGCGGGACGGGGTTCGTCGAAGCGATGCCAGCCGGGGGCGGGGGTTTGGGATTGGTCCTGGGCCCAGGCGACAGAGGCAGCGAGGATGAGAGCGAGAAGTCCGATTCTCAGGCGCATGGCGACGGAGTTCCTTTCCGTGGTTTCACAGGTTACGAAGCAAATGGAGAGCCAATTGTAAGTTGTTGAAATCACGGAACGGAATGACGGTTGCCGTGGTTGACATTCACCAAAGATGGCCGGTTTCCACCAGCAGCCCGCTTGCGTGGAGCGAGGGGGCGACGACGGCGGCGTAGAGGAGGCTTCCGCTGGAGGGGAGATAGCAGGGGAGGCTGGGGAGCCTGCGGCTTTTGGGGCGTCGAAGG
>JAKAJI010000349.1 GCA_021813825.1 Acidobacteriota bacterium
GAGGGCCGGTGCGATATCCGCGGTAACGCGTACGCGGCCGACCGCTTCGGGCAGCACGAAGTGCACGCGGCCCTGGCGCGTTTTCTTGTCGAGGGTGAGGCGCGCGGCGATCGCTTCGGCGTCGATACCGGCCAGCGACGGAATCGGCCCATAGCTTTCGATGCAGGCGTCGATCCGTTTAGCTTCGGCCGCGGCGAGCAGGTCGGCATCGAGGGCAAGCCGCGTGGCGGCGCGCATGCCCCAGGCCACGGCCTCCCCGTGCAGAAAGCGTTCGTAACCGGTTTCGGCTTCGAGCGCGTGGCCGAACGTGTGGCCGAGATTCAGCACGCGCCGCAAGCCGCCTTCGCGCTCGTCGGCGGAGACGATCTCCGCTTTGAGCCGCACGGAATCTCCGATGATGCGGTCGACGACTTCGGACTGCCTGGCCAGGACGTCGTTGCGCGACGATTCGAGCAGATCGAACAGGGGCGCATCGCCGATGATGCCGCACTTGATGATTTCGTAGAGTCCGGCGCGGTACTCGCGTTCGGGCAGCGTGTCGATGACCGCCGGGTCGATGAGCACGGCGAGCGGTTGGTGGAACGCGCCGATGAGGTTCTTCCCCCCTGCCAGGTTCACGCCGGTCTTGCCGCCGACCGAGGCGTCAACCTGCGCCAGTAGCGTTGTCGGCGCCTGGATCACCGGAATGCCGCGCATGTACATGGCGGCGAGGAAGCCGCCCATGTCGTTGACGATGCCTCCGCCGAAGGCGACTACGACGCTCGAGCGGTCCGCTCCGCCTGCGAGCATCTGGTCGGCAAGCGCTTCGAGCGGGGCGAGACGCTTGTTCGGCTCGCCGCCGGGCAGAAAGAGGATCTGGTGCGGATGACCGGCGAGCGCGTCCAGGACCGGGCCTTGATGCAACTGCCAGACATCCCATTCGGTGACGACGAACACCTTGCCCGCGCCCTTGGGGAGATGCGCGGCGAGAGACCGAAGGCAGCCCCGCTCGACGATGGCGGGGTAACGATTCGTGGGGGTAGTGACGAGGAATTCCGGCATGGAGGAAGACGGCTTGCGCGCCAAAATGCGGCGGGCGGAATCAAACCTCTGTTGTACCATGAGACTTACATAGCCCTCCTGAAGGATGAATCCGGATTTCTTAGTGATTGGCGCGGGCGTGGCGGGTTTGCGCGCGGCGATTGAACTCGCTTCCGCCGGCCGTGTGCTTGTCGTTGCCAAAGACTCGCTCACCGAATCGAGCTCAGAATATGCGCAGGGCGGCATCGCAGCCGCGTTGAGCGACGACGACGAAGTAGGCCTGCACGAGCAGGACACGATCGCCGCCGGCGACGGACTGTGCAACGTGGACGCGGTGCGTGTGCTTGTGGAAGCAGCGCCGGGGGCGATCGAAGAGCTGATCGGGTGGGGCGCGGAGTTCGATCGCGAGGGCGCGCGCCTCGTGTTTGCCCGCGAGGGCGCGCACAGCCGGAGCCGCGTGCTGCACGCGCACGGGGATTCGACGGGGCATGAGATCGCGCGCACGCTGGCGGCAGCCGCGCGGACGTTTCCCACAATCGAAATGCTGGGCGGGCGGACGATGATTGACCTTGTTCCGGGCATCGGCGAAGGGGTCGCCGGCGTCACGCTGCTGAACGAGGAGACCGGCGAAGTGGAGACAGCCCTGGCGCGGGCGGTGCTGCTGGCCACCGGCGGCTTGGGCCGAGTTTACTCGGATACGACGAATCCGGATGTCGCCACCGGCGATGGCGTGGCAGCCGCATGGCGCGCCGGAGCGGCAATCCGCGACATCGAGTTTGTCCAATTCCATCCCACCGCGTTGTACCTGCCCAACGCTCCGCGCTTTCTGCTTTCCGAGGCGTTGCGCGGGGAAGGAGCGGTGCTGCGGAACCGTTTCGGCGAGGCGTTCATGGAGCGGTACCACCCGATGAAGGACCTGGCGCCGCGCGATGTGGTGAGCCGTTCGATGGTGATGGAGATGCGGCGGACCGGGTCGACTCATGTATCGCTCGATTTGACGCATCTGAGCGAGGCGCGGCTTCGCGAGCGCTTTCCCCGCATTTTCGAAACGTGCCTGCGCTACGGCGTGAACCTGGCCCAGCATCCGGCGCCCGTGCATCCGGCGGCGCATTATGCGATGGGCGGTGTAGCGACGGACCTCGACGGGCGGACCTCTCTCGGCGGCTTATATGCGGCCGGCGAGGCGGCGTGCACCGGCGTGCATGGGGCGAACCGCCTGGCGAGCAATTCGCTGCTTGAAGGGCTTGTTTTCGGAGCGCGCGCCGGACGGGCGATGCGTTCAGAGAAGGGACGTGAGCCCGCCGGCGAGCCCGTCACGCTGACTGTTCCGTCAATCGCCGAAGATGAACTGCGCAGCCTGGCGGAACACGAATGCGGCATCGTCCGCGAGCGCGCGGGGTTGACGAGCGCTATCGAACGCCTGGATACTCTTTCAGAGGCGCCGCTCGCCCGTACCAAGCGGCCCGCACTCGAGATTCGAAATATACACGCCGTCGCGCGGCTGATCGCCCGCGGCGCGCTCGCGCGCCAAGAGAGCCGCGGAGGCCACTTCCGAATTGATTTTCCGCAAAAAGATTCCCGCTATCAAAAACACTCGATCCAGCGCGGCGCCGGACCCGTCGAATTCGAATAACCCCGGAGTCTTCTTTCTGCTGTTCGCGCTCGCCGCGGTTCCGATCCGGAATTACGGGCCGGTGGCGATTCTGTGGACGGGGCCGGGCATACTATTGGCTTCGATGCTGGTGGCTTGGGGCGCCGAGTCCGCGCAGTTTTTCATCGCGCAGGGGTTCGCGCTTGCGATTCTCGCGTGGATGCAGACGCTGCCCGAGTTCGCGGTGGAGGCGGTGCTCGCCTGGAAGCAGCAGACGCCTCTGCTGCTGGCGAACCTCACCGGCGCGCTGCGCTTGTTGACCGGGCTGGGGTGGCCCGCGATTTACTTCGCCGCGGCGTTCGTGCAGCGGAAGAGAACCGGCAAGCCGCTGCAGGCGATCCGGCTGGAGGCAAGCCATAGCGTGCAGGTATTCGGCTTGCTGCCGGCGCTGCTTTACGCACTCGTCATCTGGGCCAAAGGCACGCTGCATCTGTACGACTCCGCAGTGTTGATTGCGCTCTATGCCGCGTTTCTCCTGCTGCTGAGCAAGCTGCCGCCGGAGGAAGAGGAAGGCATCGAGGAACTGGAACTTATTCCGCGGACGATCGTGATGTCCCCGCGCGTGGTGAGGGTTGTTTTGATCGGGCTGTGTTTTGCGGCCGGCGGCGCGCTGATTTACTTCACCGCGGAACCGTTCCTGGGCAGCATGATCGCGCTGTCGGGCTTCCTCGGCATTCCCGCGTTTCTGTTTATTCAGTGGATCGCGCCGATCGCGAGCGAATTTCCGGAGATGGCGTCCACGTTTTACTTCGCGCGCACGGTGACTGGGGCTCCGATGGCGCTGATGAACATGGTTTCTAGCAACATCAACCAGTGGACTCTGCTGGTGGCGATGCTGCCGATGGTGTTTTCGGTGAGCCTCGGTGCGCCGACGGCGATCCCGTTCGACAAAGGACAGGAGACGGAACTGCTGTTGACCGTCGCGCAGGCGCTGGTAGCGGTGCTGCTGCTGGCGAACATGGAGTTCGCCTGGTGGGAGGCGGTGGGTTTGTTCACGCTTTATGTGGTGCAGTTTGTTCTGGCCACGCTACATCCGGCGAACCCCGCTTGGCTGGTGAATCTGGCCGCGAACAACCGGGAGTACACGACGGCAGTGTATTTCTCCTGGGTTGGGCTGCAACTGATCCGGATGCTGGCGCGGCGGGAGACGCCACCCGTGGCGAGGGCGTTCGCTGAGATCTGGCGCAGCCACGTGGCGCGTTGATACAATCCGGGCCGATGCTCCGGACTATCCTTCTCTGCTCGCTGTTGCCGGCCGTGCTGGCGGCAGCCCCGCGCGACGAACAGAACATCGAATTCGCCCATCCTGGAGGATTCGCGCTTTATCTGGATCTTCACGTGCCCGATGGGCCGGGACCGTTCCCCGCGGCGATTCTGGTTCATGGAGGCGGTTTCGACGGCGGGACGCGGAAGACGAACGTGCGGCCATTGTTCGAGCCGCTGGCCAACGCCGGATTCGCGTGGTTCAGCATCGACTACCGGCTGGCGCCTCAATTCCACTTTCCGCAGGCGATCGACGATGTGTACACGGCTATCCGCTGGGTGAAGGCGCACGCGGCCGAGTACCACGTCGATAAGAGCACAATCGCGCTCATTGGAGAATCCGCGGGCGGATTCCTGGTGAATTACGCCGCTGGGCGGGAAGCGCGGGGTGCGAGTGTAGCGGCGGTGGTGGATTTCTATGGCCCGGTGGATTACGCCGAGCTGAGCCTGATGCGGCGCGAGCATCCGGAACGCTTCGACATGAACAATCTGAACCACCACGCGGCCAACGGCGCGGGCATTCATTTCTTCGGCGTGAATCAGCTTGACGCGGCTGGCCTGGCGAAGTTGCGCGAAGATTCTCCGATCACCGGCGTCCACGCGGGCATGCCGCCGTTCCTGTGTATTCACGGCAACCACGACGATCAGGTCGCTTACGAACAGACGCCGGAGTTGTGCGCGGCGATGCACAAGGTAGGCGCGACGTGCGACATCATTACGATCGAAGGCGGCGGGCACGGAATGGGCCGGTGGAAATCGCCGGAGATGCAGCACTGGAAACCGGAGATGATCGCGTGGCTGAAGAAGACGCTGAAGGTTGACTGAGGCTCAGCGGATCAGCCGGAAATAGGGGTCGCCGTAGTGCTGGTAAGCCGCCCAGCAGGGGGATTGTGCGATGGCCCGGCGGGCCTCGCGCATGGCGCGCCAGATCGGGGCGGGCGCGGCGGCCGAGCCCAGTAAGGTCTGGTACAGCGTGCACGCGAAGGTGAGCGCGGCGTCGTCTTCCACGGGCCAGGCGGTGCAGACGAAGTTTCCGACGCCCTTGGCGAAAAATGTTTCGGCGAAGGACGGCGCCAGCGCTGCGCTTTGCTCCGGCAGGGCTCCCGATTCGCAGGCGTTGGCGAAAACGAAGCGGGGAACGCGGTCGATTCGGCCGAGGTCGCCGGGGTTCAGTACGTCGCCGTTGCTGAAAAGAAAGCCGGAGGAGGTGGGATCGTCTTCGCGGAAGACGCAGTGGCCCGCGTAGTGGAGGACGTCGAACGGGCGCTCCTCGTGGATGGCGAGGAGGACGTTGAGGGCGGTGGCTTCGCCGGGGCCGGTCAGGGCGCGGTACTCGACGCCCCGGGCCGCGAAGAGGTCCATCAGCGCCTGAGCTTCGCGCTGCGCCGC
>JAKAJI010000350.1 GCA_021813825.1 Acidobacteriota bacterium
TGCGACCACCGGGAGGGCGGCGAATCATTTTCGCACGTGATTTACAGCGATGATGACGGCAAGAGTTGGAAGATGGGTGGGAGCGCGGGTCCGAAGTGCAATGAAGCGACGGTGGCGGAGTTGCGGGACGGCCGGCTGATGCTGAACATGCGGAGCGGAGCGGGAAGGAACCGCCGGGCGGTGTCGGTGAGCGAGGACGGCGGGTTGACGTGGAGCGAGCCGGCGCTCGATGAAGCTCTGATTGAGCCGGTGTGCGAGGGAAGCCTGATCCGGTTCGGGAAGATGCTGTTGTTTTCGAATCCGGCGGCGGTGAAGCGGATGAACATGACGGTGAAGATGAGCCGGGATGACGGGAAGACGTGGAGCGCGGGCAAGGTGATTGATGCGGGGCCGTCGGCGTATTCGAATCTCGTGCCGGTGAGGGGGAAGACGGTGGGGCTACTGTATGAGCGGGGCGAGCGGGCGCCGTATGAGCGGATCCGGTTTGTCAGTTTTCCGGTGAAAGAGATCGAGAGGAGTAAGTGATGACTAAGTTTGAAGGGATTCTTCCGGCGGTAGTAACTCCGTTTGACTTAGAGGGGAATTTCAACGCGGCTGCATTCGAGCGGCTGCTGGAGCGGGTGTACGGGGCGGGAGTGGATGGGTTGTATGTGAACGGGCAGACGGGGGAGGGGCTGCAGCAAACGGTGGAGCAGAGGAAGGAATCGGCCGAGGCGGCGGTGCGGCTGTCACCGAAGGGAAAGACGGTGATTGTGCATGTGGGCGCGCACCGGACCGTGGATGCGATTGCGCTGGCGCGTCATGCGGCGAAGGTTGGGGTGAGCGCGATATCGAGTCTGCCGCCGCAGGGGATGTATTCGTTCGAGGAGATATACGCATATTACGAAGCCGTGGCGGCGGCAACGGATGTGCCGCTGCTGGTGTATTACTTTCCGGCGGCGAGCCCGGCGGTGAAGGAGGCGGAGCAGGCGCTGCGGCTGCTGGAGATAAAGAACGTGATCGGACTGAAGTTTACCGATTATGACTTATACAAGCTGTGGCTGCTGAAGCGGCGGGGATGCGTGGTGTTCAACGGTCACGATGAAGTGCTGGTGGCAGGGATGCTGATGGGAGCGGATGGAGGGATCGGGTCCTTTTATAACGTGGCGCCGGAGTTGTTCGTGCGGGCGTACGGGCTGGCGCAGGCGGGCGAGTGGGAGGAGGCGCGGGCGGTGCAGGAGCGGATCAACGAACTGGTGGAGATTGGGCTGCGGTTTCCGGTGGTGCCTGCGATTAAGAAGATGCTCGAGTGGAGCGGGGTGGACTGCGGGCGGTGCGTGGCGCCGCGGCGGGGGTTAACGGAGAAGGAGGAGGGCGCGCTCAAGGAGGCGCTGAGGGGAGCGGGGTTTGAAGGGCTGGCCGGCTGAACGATGAAGGCCGGCCGGTACGCGTGGGTGGCGGTGGGGCTGCTGTGGGTGGTGGCTTGCCTGAACTACGTCGACCGGCAGGTGATTTTTTCGGTGTTTCCGCTGATCGGGCGGGAGCTGAAGCTGAGCGATTTCGAACTGGGGCTGTTGAGCACGGTGTTTCTGTGGGTTTACGGGGTAGCGAGTCCGTTGGGAGGGTATTTCGCGGACCGCGTGGGGCGGAAGAAGGCGCTGGTGCTGAGCCTGGGGATCTGGACGACGGTGACGCTGGCGACGGGGTTTGCGAGTAACTTCGGGGAGTTAGTGGCGGCGCGGGCGGCGATGGGGTTGAGCGAGGCGTGTTACTTGCCGGCGGCGCTGGCGCTGATTGCGGAGTTACATGGGGAAGATACGCGGTCGCTGGCGACGGGGATTCATCAGTCCGGGTTGTATGGAGGGATGGCGCTGGGAGGGGTGGTTGGCGGATGGATGGGGGAGCGGCAGGGATGGCGGGCCCCGTTCGTGCTGCTGGGGGTGGCGGGGCTGGTGTACGCGGTGGTGCTGGTGAAGGGGTTGCGTGGGGACGCGGGCGGGCGGCGCGGGGAGAGTGGACACGCGGGGGCGATGGTGGGAGCGGTGCGGGAGGTGATGGGGTTGCGGGGATTGGGGTGGATGCTGGCGGCGTTCACGGGGTTTTCGGCGGCGAACTGGGTGGTGTATACGTGGATGCCGTCGTATATATATGAGCGGTTTCCGGTGAGTCTAGCGGCGGCGGGGTTTTCGGCGACGTTTTATCTGCAGGCGGCGAGTTTTGCCGGGATTCTGGCCGGGGGGTGGATGGCGGACCGTTGGAGCAGGAGGTCGAAGAAGGGGCGGGCATGGACGCAGGCGATCGGGTTGGCGGCGGCGGCTCCGTTTTTGTTTCTGGTGGGGGTGGCGGGGACGGTGGCGGTGCTGGTGGCGGGGTTAGTGGCGTTCGGCGTGGGGAAGGGGTTGTATGACGCGAGCACGATGCCGGTGCTGGCGCAGGTGGCGCGGCCGGAGTTGCGGGCGACGGGGTATGGGTTGTTCAACCTGGCGGGGTGCGTGGCGGGCGGGGTGATGGCGGCTGGGGCGGGGGCGTTGAAGCCGGCGATGGGGTTGGCGGGGGCGATCGAGGTTTCGGCGGTGTTGCTGGTGGGGTCG
This sequence comes from Acidobacteriota bacterium, assembly GCA_021813825.1. Taxonomy (GTDB): domain Bacteria; phylum Acidobacteriota; class Terriglobia; order Bryobacterales; family Bryobacteraceae; genus JAJYKC01. The sequence continues at coordinate 2,571 of JAKAJI010000350.1, forward strand.
GCGTGGGCGTTGTGGAGGGTGGGAAGCGTGGTGGCGGAAGGAGGCGGGGAAAACGGGGCCACGGCATAGGGAAAAACCTTGTTTAAGGGAGCGAATGGTGGCAGACTATTTGCAGTAAGTTGGAAAACGTTATGAGAACACTCGCCTGTTCGCTCCTATTTTTCTCCCTCTCCAGTATCAGCGGGTGGGGGCAGACGCTTCGTGTGGTCAATGCGGCATCGTTTCTTAAGAACGCGCCACTTACAGCGGGCAGTATTATTTCGATCTTTGGGCCGAACATCGCGAACGGGACCGCGCAAGCGACGGACCCCGAGCATTTGCCGACGACGCTGGGCGGGGTAACTGTGACGATCGGAAACACACCGCTGGCGCTTTTTTACACATCGCCGCGGCAGGTGAACGCGCTCATTGGCACGGGGATCAGCCCGGGTACTTACCAGTTAAATCTGGCTTCCGGTACAGGAACGTTCACAGCGTCGATCACGATAAGTGCGCAGGCGGCGCCGGGGGTTTTCTCGTTTACGGGGACGGGGACGCGGGATGGGGCGATACTGAACGCGATTACGTTCGCACGCGGGCCGTTCACGGTGACGACGAACGGGCAGCCGACATACCTGGCGATTTACACGACGGGTTTGAACCTGACGACAGCGCCGACGGTGACGATGGGGAGCACGGCGGTGAATGTTGTGTTTTATGGGAATGCGCCGTGCTGCGCGGGGCTGCAGCAGATTAACGTGCAGTTACCGGCGACGCTGGCCGGGGCGGGACGGGTAGAGGTTTCGGTTACCTCGGGCGGGAACGTGAGTAACGTTGTGGAGGCGGTGATCTTGCCGAGCCCGGGGCAGGGCAAGTTTCCGCCGGCGGGAGACAACCAGGCGCGGGCGCGCGAGTTAGCGGACGTGGCGTGGATCCCGGGGACGCATACGGCGCTGGTGACGGATGAGGCTGACGACGTGCTGCGGGTGGTGGATCTGAACGCGAAGCAGGTGACGGGCGTGATCGATCTTCCGGCGGGCAGCCAACCGGGTGACATGGCGGTGACTTCGGACGGCAAGATGGCGGTGGTGGCCGAGCGGGACAAGGGCTCGGTTGCGCTGGTGGACTTGACGGCGGGGAAGGTGACGGCGGAGGTAGCGACCGGCGGCGGGCCGAGCGCGGTGGATATTTATAACGGCATGGCCGTGGTTGCCAACCAGGATGTCGATACGGTTTCGATCGTGAACCTGGCGACGGCCGTGGTTTCGGCGACGATTCCGGTGGACCGCGGGCCGCGGGGCGTGGCGGTGGATTCGGCGAATGGAGTGGCTTACGTGGTGGCCGAGGACGCCGGGACGATCGACGTGATCAACCTGGCGAACAACACGGTGACGAAGACAATGGACCTCGGGGCGAACAGCCGGCCGAAGTCGATTGTGCTACTGGCGACGCTGGGATACGGGCTGGTGGTGGAACCGGCGGCGGGTCCGGGCGGCGCGGTGGTGGCGGTAAACCTGAGCACGGGCGCGGCGCAGAGCACGAACTACACGGTTTCGACCGGCGGAGCGAATGCGATTGCGGTATCGGGCGACATGGTGTACTTCGCGGACCAGACGGACGCCTCGGTAACGGCGGCGCAGGCGACGGTGGTGAACCAGCAACTGACGCTGACGACACAGAGCCAGATTTCGGTAGGGCTGGGGCCGCGGTCGCTGGCGATCGACACGATGGACAACCTGCTGCTGGTGACGAATGAAGGCGACGGGACGCTGGCGCTGGTGGACCTGAGTTCGATGAAGCTGGCCGGGACGATCAACGCGGTGAAGGCGCAGGGCGAGGCGCAAGGCACGGACGACCACAACGACCGGGGCATGGCGGCGAACATGCCGACGGTGAAGAGCGTTCAGCCGCAGACGATCCAGCCGGGGCAGACGGTTTCCTTCACGGTGATGGGCACGAATTTCCAGGGAGCGACGGGATTGGCGTTTGTGGATCCTTCGACGTTGCCGGGGAAGGCGGGCAGTCACGGGAACGGCAATAACGGAAGCAATTCGAATGGACCGTTCTCGAGTTCGGATCCGAATTTCACGGTGACGAACGTGCAGGCTTCGAGCGACGGGACGCAGGTGACGGCGACGGTGACGCTGGCGGCGGCGGCTACGCAAGGGCAACGCGTGGTGCGTGTGCTGACTCCAAACGGGGAGTCGAGCTATGTGCCGGCGAGCAGCAATACGATCACGATCCAGTAAAGGCGGACGCGGGAGGGTTCGCTAGAGGCGGCAGGCGTTGGGGTCGCAGTGGGCGAAGTGTTCGTACTTGTAGGGCTCTTCGCCCGCGCCGAGCAGCAGCACCTGTTCGGAGCGCGAGCCGTAGCGGAAGACCGTGATGCCTTTGCAGCCGAGGCGGTGCGCCAACCGGTAGAGGCGGGCCACTTCGGCGGGGGTGGCGGCGGCGGGGAGGTTGACGGTTTTCGATACGGCGTTGTCGACATGGGCCTGAAAAGCGGCCTGCACGCGGACGTGGAACTCGGGTGGGATTTCGAGGGCGGTGGTGAAGAGGGCTCGGAAATCCGGCGGGAGGCTGAGAGAATCCGGCAAGCGGCCTTCGTGCAGGACGGCGTCGAGGATGGGTTGCGAGGCGAAGCCGCGTTGCTCGAGCGCGCGGAGGAAGATGGGGTTCAAGACGACCAGGGTTTCATCGGCGAGTACGTGCGCGCGGCGGTAGGCGAGGGCGAATAGCGGCTCGATGCCCGAGGTTGTGCCGGCGATGA